>JANMCG010000237.1:0-4353 GCA_031361075.1 Novosphingobium sp.
CTGAACGGCACTGACAGCCCTGCAACCGCACGGAAGTGCTGCGGATTGGTGAAAGCCGAATTCCACACGATCGGAGCGCCCCAGTCGTGCCCGATCAGGATTGCCTTCTGATCCGGCGACAAGGCTTTGCGCAGGCCGACCAGATCGCCAACGAGCCGCTCCATCGCATAGGCGTCAGTATCCGCTGGTTTGTCCGACCCGCCGTACCCGCGCACATCGATCGCGCAGGCGGTGAACCCAGCGTCAGCAACCGGGCCCAGTTGGTGCCGCCACGAATACCAGCTTTCGGGAAAACCGTGGACCATGATCGCCAGGGGACCGCGGCCCTCGATGGCGCAGCGCAGCGTGACTTCGCCGACATCGATCATCCGGAATTCAGGCATTTCGCGGTCCTTCTAAATCATCGCGCGCGCGCGACCAGCGCATCGCGAACGGCTTCGGGCGCGGCGGTCGATTGGCGGTCAAGTTCGGCCAGTTCGGGCGGGATGAACCAGTGCACCTTGTCGCCATGATAAGCCTCCCACGCGGCTTGCGCCACTGCTTCGGCCGGCAGCACCCGCCACATCCCTTCGCTGGGCAGCGCCGCCTTGTCGGCAGCGGTCAGCATGCCGGTATCGATAATCCCGGGTAACAGGTCGGCCGCGCGCACCCCGCTGCCAGCCAGTTCGACCGACAGCGCCTCGGTCAATCCGCGCACCGCGTGTTTGGTCGCCGAATAGGCTGCCATCCCGCCGACCCCGAAGATCGCTGACCCCGACGCGGTCGAGAGGCAGAGCGATCCCGGCGTCGCCTTCAGCAACGGTAGCGCGGCATGGATGACACTCATTGCGCCGAGCAGGTTGACCTCGACCACCTGCCGCACCCGGTCCCACGCCATGTCGCCGAACGGCCCCTTGGCATCGATCCCGGCGTTGCTGAGCAGGCAATCGAGCGTGCCGCCGGTGCGCTCGCCGAACGTCGCGAAGGCCGCGACCACGCCATCGCGGTTCACCACATCGAGCCTGATGGGAACAATCGCCGGCGATGCCGCGGCCAAGGTAGCAAGCCCCGCTTCGTCGCGGTCCGCTGCGCCGACCAGCCAGCCGCGCTCTGCAAACAGCACCGTCACCGCGCGTCCGATCCCGGAGGCCGCGCCGGTGATGAAGATCGAACGCTGGTCAGTCATTGGGCACGCTCCACAAACGAAAAGTCCCGGCCGCTGGGACCGGGACTTATCTCATTTCACCATTGCCGCTGGCAAATCAATGATGCGGCATATCCTCGATCACCGGCAGCGTTTCGAACTGGTGGAACGGCGGCGGGCTGGACAGCGTCCATTCGAGCGTCGTCGCGCCTTCGCCCCAATAGTTTGCCGGAGCCGGCTTACCCTTGGCGAGCGACCAGCCGATGTTGATGAAGAAGATTACCATCGAGCTCGCCATGACCAGATAGCCGTATGACGAAACCGTGTTCCAGTGCTCGAACGCCGGGGCGTAATCGGGATAGCGCCGCGGCATGCCCTGATAGCCAAGGAAATGCTGCGGGAAGAAGATCAGGTTCACGCCGATGAAGAAAATCCAGAAGTGCAGGTGCGACAGGAACTCCGAATGCATCTTGCCGCTCATTTTCGGAAACCAGTAATAGAACCCTGCAAACAGCGAGGTGACCGCGCCCAGCGACAGCACGTAATGGAAATGCGCAACCACGAAATAGGTGTCTTGCACCACATCGTCGATCCCGCCGTTAGCCAAATAGACCCCGGTGACGCCGCCTACAGTGAACAGGAAGATGAAGCCCATCGCCCAGACCATCGGGCTTTTGAACTCGATCGAGCCGCCCCACATCGTCGCAATCCAGCTGAAGATCTTGATGCCGGTCGGCACCGCAATCACCATGGTGGCGAGCGTGAAGTACATCTTGGTGTCGAGCGACATGCCAGTCGTGTACATGTGGTGCGCCCATACGACGAAGCCAACCACGCCGATGGCAACCATCGCGTATGCCATGCCAAGATAGCCGAACACCGGCTTTTTCGAAAAGGTCGAGACGATCTGGCTGATAATGCCAAAGCCTGGCAGGATCATGATGTACACCTCGGGATGGCCGAAGAACCAGAACAGGTGCTGGAACAGCACCGGATCGCCGCCGCCCTTGTAATCGAAGAAGGTGGTGTGGAAGTTGCGATCGGTGATCAACATGGTGATTGCCGCAGCCAGCACCGGCAGCGCCAGCAGCAACAGGAACGCGGTGACCAGCATCGACCAGACGAACAGCGGCATTTTATGCAGCGTCATCCCCGGCGCGCGCATGTTGAAGATGGTGGTGATAAAATTGATCGCCCCCATGATCGAGGCGGCGCCAGCCAGATGCAGCGAAAAAATTGCAAAGTCGGTGGCGGGCCCCTGCGCGCCATAAGTCGATAGGGGCGCATAGGCCGTCCAGCCGATTCCTGCACCGTTGCCGGTGGTGTCCCCGGGCACAAAGGCCGAAATCATCAGGCTGACGAAGCCTGCCACGGTCATCCAGAACGAGATGTTGTTCATCCGCGGGAAGGCCATGTCGGGCGCGCCGATCATCAGCGGCACAAACCAGTTGCCAAATCCGCCGATCAGCGCCGGCATGACCATGAAGAACACCATGATCAGGCCATGTGCGGTAATCAGCACGTTCCAGAGGTGCAACTGGGTATCGAAGCTGGGGTTTTTCTCGCCCAGAAACGAGGCAATCGAGCCAAGATACTGAATTCCGGGATGCGCGAGTTCAAGCCGCATCAGACCGGAAATAACGCCGCCAATCACCCCTGCCATGATCGCGAATATCAAATACAGCGTGCCGATATCTTTGTGATTGGTCGACATGAACCAACGAGCAAAAAAGCTCGGCTTGTGATCATGCGGTCCGTGATCATCGGCGTGAGCCTGCAGGTGGTCGGCGGTGATGGCCATGAGTAAACCTCTATTCGTTAATTCGGTTAGGCTCAGGCGGCCGGCTTGGCGGCGGCAGGAGCAGTCTTGGTGGGTGCGGCAGCAACTGCTGGAGCAGCCGCGGCAGGCGTATCAGGCGCGCCGTCGATCTTGCCGCCCTGAGCAATCACCCAAGCATTGAACTGGTCGCGCGGCAGGGCCTCGACCACGATTGGCATATAGCCATGCTTGACGCCGCACAGTTCGGAACACTGGCCGAAATAAACTCCGGGTTTTTCCACCCGCAGCACCTTTTCGTTAAGCCGGCCCGGCACGGCATCAAGCTTGAACCACAGCGATGGCACGGCAAAAGCGTGAATCACGTCGGCACCGGTGGTCTGCAGCCGGATATCTTCATTGACCGGCACGACCATGCGGTTATCGACCGCAAGGTGTTCGGGACCGTCATCGATGGTCCGCGTCCGCTCGCCCGGCTGGCCTTCGCCGCCCTCTTTGAGCATGTTCGAGATCACCTCGACCTTGCCGTTGTCCGGATATTGATAGGTCCAATACCATTGGTTCCCAGTAGCTTTGACGGTCAGCGCATTCTTAGCGGCCGGCTTGAACTGCGCGCGCAGCAGATTGATCGATGGGATCGTGATTGCCACCAGGATCAGGATCGGAACGCCCGTCCAGGCCACTTCGAGCAGCGTGTTATGCGCGGTTTTCGACGCCACGGGATTAGCCCGGCTATTGAACTTGACCACCACGATGATCAGCAAGGCCAGTACGAACGCGGCGATGCCGAACATCACCCAGATCAGCCAGGTGTGCATCGCATAGGCTTTGTGACCGGTTGGCGAATACTGCGCCTGCAGGTTGATCCCGCCGGGGACCGGCATGCCCACGCCTTCGATCGGCTTAAGCGGAACGTAAGCGCCTGGCGCAACCTTGAAATGCGGATCGTTCGGGTCGATCGCTGGAACCACCGGAGCCGCTGGACCGCTGACCGGCGCAGCAGCTCCGGCTGGCGCAACAGCTTTGGCATTGTCGTTAGCTACCGCCGGGGCGGCAGCGCTTGGCGCTGCAACGACCGGGGCAACGACCGGGGCAGCAGCCTGGGCTGCTGCGGATTGCGGCAAAGCGAACACGGCCAAGGTCAATAAAGTCAGCGAAGCTGCGATTGACTTGATCGCTTGGCCCGCCTGGCGGGCGGTTTGGCCGCTTGTCATCGTTACTCTTGCTTTCGCTGCTCGGAGCGAGGCGAAGCGACGTCGCGCTCCCCGTTGCCCCGATGGGAGTTGTTGAATTCTGGGGGGCCTATACGCGTGCTTTACGGCCACCTCAAGCGCCTCTAGGGGGATTTTTTACCGGGTTCCCCAATGGGCATCATTTGCACCCGGCAAATAACACGGAAGGCTTGTCGTGGTTATGCAGGATGAAGATGTGCTGGCCGAGTTTCGCGCCAGCA
>JANMCG010000250.1:0-1594 GCA_031361075.1 Novosphingobium sp.
TGCCGAGTTATCCTCACAAACAATGGAAGCGCGGCGCGTGCCGGGGCTCTACGCGATCGGCGAGGCGGTCGACGTTACCGGCTGGCTCGGCGGATATAATTTCCAGTGGGCCTGGGCGAGTGCTGCAGCGGCGGCGGGGGCGATCTAAGCTTCGATCACCCCGAACAGGTCATGGGCATCGGCGTCTTCGACCAGCACGCTTGCGAAGTCGCCCGGCTTCAGGCTCGCGGGCACATTGCGCAGATACACCGCGCCGTCGATCTCGGGCGCATCGGCTTGACTGCGTGCGGTGGCACCAATATCGCCGTCCTCATCGGGTTCGCCCACTTCGTCGATGATCACCTTGACTGTGCGGCCAATTTTGGCGGCCAGCTTGGCCGCGCTGATCGCCTCGGTTTTCGCCATGATCCGGGCGTAGCGCTCTTCCTTGACTTCCTCGGGCACCGGATCGGGCAGGCTGTTGGCATGCGCGCCATCGACCGGTTCGAACCGGAACGCGCCCACCCGGTCGAGCTGGGCTTCATCCAGCCAATCGAGCAGATACTGGAAATCGGCCTCGGTCTCTCCGGGGAAGCCGACCACGAAACTGGAACGCACCGTGATATCGGGGCAGATTTCACGCCATGAGCGCAGCCGTTCGAGCACCTTTGCCTCGTTGGCGGGGCGCTTCATCGCCTTCAGCACCGATGGCGCGGCGTGCTGAAACGGGATGTCGAGGTAAGGCGTGATCAGCCCCTCGGCCATCAAGGGGATCACCGCGTCGACGTGCGGGTAGGGATAGACGTAGTGCAATCGCACCCACGGCGTGTGGCCATCGGGGGTGCGCAACACGCCCAGCTCGCGCGCCAGATCGGTCATGTGGGTGCGAACGCTGCGGCCTTTCCACTGGCGCTCTTCATGCCGCACATCGACCCCGTAAGCCGAGGTATCCTGGCTGATCACCAGCAGCTCACGGGTTCCCGCCGCGACCAGCTTTTCCGCTTCGCGCAACACCGCGTCGATCCGCCGGCTAACGAGCTTGCCGCGCAGGCTCGGGATGATGCAGAACGAACAGGCGTGGTTGCAGCCCTCGGAAATCTTGAGGTAGCCGTAGTGGCGCGGGGTCAGCTTGATGTCGGCCATATCCTGATAATTTTGCGGGATCAGGTCGACGAACGGGCCTTGGCTGGGCGGCGCGGCGGCATGCACCGCCTCAACCACCGCCTCGTACTGATGCGCTCCGGTCACTGCTAGCACCGCGGGGAATTTTGCGCGGATCAGCGCGGCCTCGCTGCCCATGCAGCCGGTCACGATTACCCGGCCGTTCTCGGCAATCGCCTCGCCGATCGCAGCGAGGCTTTCTTCCTTGGCCGAATCGAGAAAGCCGCAGGTGTTGACCAAAACCACGTCGGCTCCGGCATAGTCGGGGCTCATCGCATAGCCATCGGCGCGCAGCCGGGTGAGGATCCGTTCGCTGTCGACCAGCGCCTTGGGACAGCCCAGGCTGACCATGCCGACGCGCTTGGCATCGGGGATCGAACGCAGTTCGGGAATTTGCGGGCGGGAAATTTCCAGGGTCATCGGGGCGGCGCATAGGCGCATTTGTGCAGCGCGT
>JANMCG010000262.1:0-2950 GCA_031361075.1 Novosphingobium sp.
GCTCGACAGGCTGAACCTCTCGCAGCCCTGTCGCTAGGCCAGCCCCATCTGTTCTTCCAGAATTTCATGAAACCGGCGTATCCCGGTCTCGAGCGTGCCCAGCGTGAGCGCCGGTATCACGCCGGTGCTGAGCCCCTGCTGGCCAAGTTCAGCGGCGCGGAAGTCTTCACCGGCAAACACCCCGCCGTCGAGCAGGTTCCAGCTGCGTTGCCAATGCGACTGGGCCTTCTCGGTCTGCGGTGCCTCACCGATCAGCATGAAGTCTTCGACCAGCGTTGCGTCATGCGCCTGCGGCCACAGCGTCATGATGTTGATGTAATCGGGGCTGACCACCACGACGGTCGCGGGGAACAGCTGGTAAGCAAAAGTCCCGACCTTGCGCAGCGCTGCCATGTCGGTGAAGTCGACGCCTTCCAGCTCCTCGGCCCGGCACACCAGGCTGCGTTGGTGGGGTCCAATCAGGTCACCACTGGAAACGCCATCCTTGAAAAACGGGCCGATGGTGGCCGAATGAAGCCGGGTCACGTGATAGCTTTCAAGGAACGCATCCATGATCAGCTTCCAGTTCGATGCGACCGAATGGGTGCGCCGTTCGAACAAGTGCAGCCCGCGCATGTTGAAGCGGTCGAAATCATCGCCGAGTTCACGGGCGAGTGCGAAGTCGGCCGATTTGCCCGCACCGTACCAGATCAATCCGCCCGCCTCACAGCTCGGCAGTTCGATCAGGCTGTGTTCGCCCTTGTCGAGGCCGGGGAAGGTTTCGGGGCGGGGCAGGGCCAGCAGGCGACCGTCAGTGGCATAAGTCCAGGCGTGATAGGGACAGGTCAGCCGCTTGGCGCAGTGGACTTCGCTGCCCTCCACCAGCCGGGTGCCGCGGTGGCGGCAGACGTTCATGAAGACGTGCACTGCGCCCGCATCGTCACGAGTGATCAGCAGCGGCCGGCCGGTCGCATCGTGCGGCACCGAGATGTTGTCATCGGGCAGCAAGGCCGAAGGGCACAGCACTTGCGGAGCGCGGCCGAACAGCGCCGCCTTCTCACGCTGCCAATGGGCTGGGTCGGTATAGACCGAGGTGGGGACCTTCTGGATGCCGCGATTGGGGCGGACTTCGCCAGCCGCGTTCTGCCGCGCCAGCGCCAGCTGACCGGGGGTTGGACCAAGTCCGGGCTCGTTGCCGGTCAATGTCGCCGCGCTCTCCATCGGGACTGGTCATAGCGCGTTTGTTCGCTAGTCTCGCGCAAAATCGAAAAGGGTTCGGGGATATGTGGACGACATTTGGCATTGCTTTGGCAGCAGTTGTTCTGATCCGTCTGCTCGCACCGAAAATTCCGGCCTTGCAACCCTATCTTGAGCGCGAATCCCTGGCGGCGTTCTTTCTGGGCGTTTCATCCGGATTTCCCTACGCGATGATTGGCGCGACATTGACAACGCGGCTCGCGCAGGACGGCATCGACAAGAAGACTGTCACCGCCTTCACGCTCGCATTTCTGGTCTATAATCTGAAAGTATTCTGGGCCTGGGTCGTCGATGGGGTGCATCTGCCGCTGCTCGGACGGCTCGGCCAGCGGGTGTCATGGATGGTGCTGTCCGGTGTTTTGGTCATCGCTGCGGTGATCAATCTGGCGCTGGTCGATCCCGCCGCATCGCTGAGCGCGACCGTGCTCGCGGCGGTGCTGGTCGGCGTGGCTGGGGCGACGTTTGACATCGTCATCGATGCTTACCGGATCGAGACGCTCAAGCCATACCAGCTCGGCACCGGTTCGGGGATGTCGCAATACGGCTGGCGGATCGGCTCGGCCGGCGCGGGCGCGCTGGCCCTGGTAGTTTCCGCGCGGATGGGCTGGAGTGCGGCCTACATTGCCTGCGCTGCATTCGCGCTTCCCGCCATGCTGACCGCGGTTCTGATGGGTGAGCCCGTCCGCCACCGCGAGCCGACTGGCAAGAAGGGCCTATCCGATGTCTGGGCCTCGATTACCGGGCCGTTTGTGGAATTCTTCCAGCGGCACGGCGCTTTGCTGGTCTTGCTGTTCATCCTGGTCCACAAAATCGGCGATACCCTCGCCAACCTCACGTTCCGGCTGCTGTTCAACGATCTTGGTTTCAGCAATGACGAGATCGCGATTTACGACGTCGGCGTTGGTTTTTGGGCCTATCTGATCGGGGTTTTCATTGGCGGGATCGCTTATGCCAAAATGGGCCTCAAACGCTCGGTGTTGCTCGCTTTGGTGCTGATGGGTGTTTCGAACCTGAGCTTTGCGGCACTGGCCGCTGCCGGTCATTCAAACATCGGCATGGCCGCAGCAATCGGCTTCGAAAACATCGCTTCGGGGTTTGGCGGGGTCGTTGTGGTCGCCTATTTCTCGGCATTGTGCGACTTGCGCTTTACCGCCTCGCAGTATGCGCTGATCTCGGCAGGAGCCAGCGTGATCGGGCGCTTTGTCACGGGAACCACCGCAGGCAGCATGATCGAGGGCTTTGGCTATGTGAATTTCTATCTGCTCACCACGGTGCTCGCGTTGCCGGGGATCGTGCTGTTCTGGTGGATGAGCCGCACGGGGCTGATCGATGCGGCAATGGGCACAGCCGGCGGCGGCAGCGACGGCGATGCGGAGACAGCGCCCTAGTCTGGCAGTTCCCGATTAAGCCTGAGCACTTCGCCGGCCAGATAGAGCGACCCGGCGATCAGGACATCGCCATCGGGCGGCAAGGCGGCGAGCGCGCTGGGGACATCGGGGAAACTGCGCACCGGCAGGTCGGAATGTGGCGCGAAGTCTTCGGGCTTGTGGGCTTCGTGGCCCGGGGCGGGGACCACTGACAGGCTAAGCAGTTTTCCGCGCAAGGGCGCGACAATCGCCGCAGGGTCCTTGCTGGTCAGCATGCCGGTGATGAGGTGGAGATTGCCGTGGTGCCCCGTGCAAGCCGGGACCACGGGAAGAGGGGGGCAAACCCC
>JANMCG010000005.1:0-1745 GCA_031361075.1 Novosphingobium sp.
CCACCCCCAACCCCTCCCCACCGGGGAGGGTGAGGCCGATAGGGGACATTTGATGCGCCAACGCCTGTTCATCTTCGGTCTGGGCTACACCGCCGCGCGGATTGCCGACGCGGCGATGGCGCGCGGTTGGGAGGTGGTGTCGACCGGGCGCGCGGGGACGCTGGCGTTCGATGATACCGGCGCGGTGCGGCTGGCTTTGGCCGATGCGAGCCAGGTGCTATCGTCGGTTCCGCCTTCAGGCGATGGCGACCCGGTGCTGGAACAATACGGCGCGGACCTTGCCGGCAAGCCGCTAAGCTACCTCTCCTCGACCGGGGTTTACGGCGATTGCGGCGGCGCCTGGGCTGACGAAAGCGCCCCCACCGGCACCGGGCGGCGCACTGCGCGCAGCGATTCCGATGCGGCCTGGCTGAACCAAGGCGCGCGGGTGCTGCGCTTGCCGGGGATTTACGGCCCGGGCCGTTCGGCGCTCGACCGGGTGCGCGCGGGGACCGCGCAGCGGATCGACTTGCCGGGGCAAGTGTTCAGCCGGGTGCACGTCGATGACATTGTCAGCGGCGCGCTGCTGGCGCTCGATGCGCCGTCGGGGGCGTATAACCTCGCCGACGATCTCCCCGCCAGCCAGAACGCGGTGATCGAGGCGGCCGCAGCGCTGCTCAGGCTTGCGCCGCCGCCCATGCAGACGCTCGAGGCGGCGCATCTCAGCCCGCAGGCGCGCGCGTTTTACGACGAGAACCGCCGGGTCGCGAACGGCAAAGCCAAGCGCGTACTCGGGTGGTTGCCGCGCTATCCGACGTACCACGAAGGGCTGCGCAGCCTACTTCCGCCCCGATAGCGCGATCAGCAATCCGGCCATCGCCAGCAGCGCTCCGGCAATCGCCAGATCGCTCCACTTGTAGCCTTCGAACACCGTCGACAGCCCCATCGCCACCACCGGCACTGCGACGCCGTTGTAGGCCGCCTTGCCCGGCCCCCAGTCGCGGATCAGCCCGGTGTAAAGCGGGAAGGTGATCACCGAGCCGATGATCGCGAGGTAAGCGATCCCGGCGAAGTATTCGGGCCGCGGATCGAACTGCGGCGCGCCGTTGATTGCCCAGGCGAACAGCGCGTTGGCGATCGTGCCAAACAGCATCGACCACGCGATGAACGGGATTATCGCCTGCCGCCGCGCCAGATCGGTGGCGAGCAGCACGTTGGAAACCGAGGCGGACAGCAAGGCAAGCGTCACCATGACCACCCCGGTCACAACCCCGCTGCTGCCCGCCGGGGCGATCCGGTATTCGTGGGCGAACAGCAAGCCGATGCCCGTCAGCGCCACCGCGCTGCCGCCGATGAACCGCCGGGTCACCGCGGTGCCGACGAAGATCCGCGCCAGCACCGCATTGGGGACCAGCAACAGGGCAAAGAATACGGCGACCAGCCCCGAGGTCAGATAGTGTTCCGAGCGGTAGACCAGCTGGAAATTGCCCGCGAACTGGAACGTCCCGGTTATCGCCGCCAGCACAATCGCCGGCCGCGACATGGCGAGCGATTCGCGCCGCACCAGCGCCAGCGCGGCCATGCCGACTGCGGCCAGCGCGAACCGCCAGGTGACGGTCCAGCCCACCGGAACCGCGCTGATCTGGTCCTTGATGACCAGCCAGGTCGAACCCCAGATCAGCGTCAGCAGCACGAAAGCGGCGAAATTGCGGGCCTGCGTTGGCCCGGCAGCGGTCTGGCTCATAAAGCGCGGATCGCCCGGGCCA
>JANMCG010000007.1:0-66776 GCA_031361075.1 Novosphingobium sp.
CATGCGCAAACGCTGATGTTCGCACGCGCTGCAGATCGGTTGCTGGCCAATCTTGATCGCTATCATGCCGGGCAGCCAGTCAGCCCGGCGGTCGATTACTCAGCCGGATACTAGCCGCGCCCGGTGCAGCCAGCAATTCACGCTGAACCGGTAATCGGCGAATTCTCCGCTTGCGCAAGCGATCGGCAAGACTTCATGCGGAGCGATCGATGGGAATACCAGCAGGCGGTTGTTGCGCGGTGCGATCCGAGCGGCTGCGCCGCCGCCAAACCGGTGCAATTGCAGCTCGCCGCCGCTAAAACCCGCAGGCTCGCGATGAAAATAGTAGACTGCTGACAAGACGCGGTCCGATTGCCCGTCTGCGCGAGCCTCGTGCGTGAAAGTGTCATAGTGGACCTTGTAAAATCCGCCGTCGCCATGCGCGGCCAGCTCCAGTTCGGTCGCAGCCACGTGAAACGGCGCGATTCCGGCGGCTGCGCAGAGCTGCGGCAACCGGGATTGGACTGCGGCGGTGAAGTCCGCCTCGTAAGGGCCCAACTTATCCGCACAGCGCAGCGATTGTCTGACGCTGTGATCAATTATTTTGACGTCGGCTTTGCGCACGCTGGTCGGCGTGAACCGGTCTTGACTGGCCAGAGCAAAAGCCAGCAGGTTGGCATGCACCGTCTCGGGCAAAAAGCTGTCGATCAAAGCGTATTTGGGGGCGGGGCTCGGCGTCATTGCCCTCTGCTTACCAGCGCGGATGTAGGTGGCAAGCAGAGGCGGCAGTCCAATTTGCGCTCAGGCCTCGTCAAGCAGCAACAGTTGCACCTCAACTTCCAGACGGGGCTGTGGCAGTGTGGAATGATCGGCCCGCACCACCGCCGCGTCTGCGACGAGTTGGCGCGGGATGGCAAATTCGTGTTCGGGCAGCGCTGCAATGAACAGCTCGCCAGCAGCGACAGCAGCATCGCCGGCAAACACCAGCACGACGGTGTGACGGGTGCCAGTAAAAGTTACGCTGGCCCAATTGGTTTCGGCGTGGCGAAGCAGTTCGCCCCGCCCTCCGGCCAGATCGAGTAGTGCGGCCAGCAGCGGCATCCAGGGGGTGCGGCCGGTCCGGCCAGTCCGGCCAGCGGGGCGGTGAGCAGCGGACAGCATCGCTGCGGTGGCGGTTAGATCAATTTGCACGGGCATCCTCGCGGTAAATGTTCATGAAATGTTCCACACGGTTCGTGGTTGCAACACGAGGTGAGCGACCGTTGCGCAGGTCTTCGACGAAGCGCGGATCGCGGCAAGCCAGTCGCCCGAACTTGGTCCAGGGCATTCCGGTTTCGCGCAAGAAGCGTTCGATCCGGTAAAGCAGCATTTCGTCCCCCTTTCTCTAGGCGACTCGCCTTAGGAATAATCCTGTTCTTTCCTGCCAAATCCTACTTGTCTAGGAAAATTACATCGAGTAAGCGTTTTTCATGGTTACCACCGATCCGCGCGCGCAACTGTTGCTGCTGGCCAGTAAACATGGCGCCAGTTTGTCCGGTCTGTCCGAATTGATTGGGCGCAATGGCACGTATTTGCAGCAGTTTGTGCGTAAAGGCAGTCCGCGCAAGCTTGAGGAGAACGACCGGCGCACACTTGCTCGGTTTTTCGGCGTGGACGAATCGCTGCTTCGCGCCGCTGAGGAAAATTCCCCTGACATGGCTGCAAACACGATGCGCAGCGATTGGATTGATGTGCCCCGATTGGCGCTCGGTGCTTCGGCTGGGCCAGGCTTGCTTGCGGATGAGGAGTTGCCGGTTGGCGTGTTCCGGTTTGGCGCACGCTGGCTGCGCGAACAGGGGCTTAATCCCGCGCAGCTGTCCGCAATCCGGGTCGAGGGCGATTCGATGGAGCAGACGCTGCGCGATGGCGATGAAATTTTGGTCGATCGAACGCCTCGGCCACTGCGTGACGGGATTCACGTGGTCCGGGCCGGCGATGCGCTGCTAGTCAAGCGGCTCGATACCGGTAGGCCGGGAGTGATCGCTTTGGTCAGCGATAATGCGGCGTATCGCACGCTTGAGCTTGCGCCGGGCGAGCTTGAGGTGATCGGCCGGGTGGTGTGGAAGAGCGGGCGGCTATGATCAGGTTGCAAACCGGGCTGCGGCCCGCCATTTGTGCGGGATGAACCAGCAACCCGAACCTCCGATGCGCGTGGGCATTATCCCTGTGACCCCGCTGCAGCAGAACTGCTCGCTGATCTGGTGCACCAAAACGATGCGCGGCGCGGTGATCGATGCGGGCGGCGAGCTCGACAAGATCAAGGCGGCGGTGGCCAAGATGGGGGTGACGCTGGAAAAGCTGCTGGTTACCCACGGTCACCTCGATCATTGCGGGCAAGCGGGAATGCTGGCCAAGGAGCTCGGCTTGCCGATCGAGGGCCCACACGAGGACGACCGCTTCTGGATCGACAAGCTGGCAGAAGACGGCGGCAAATACGGGATGCACGCCGAAAGCTTTGAGCCCGACCGCTGGCTGGTGGACGGCGACAAGGTTACTGTGGGCGAACTGGAGCTCGATGTGATCCATTGTCCCGGGCACACCCCGGGGCACGTCGTGTTTTATCACGCGCCGTCGCATTTTGCGGTGGTCGGCGACGTGATCTTTGCAGGTTCGATCGGCCGCACCGATTTCCCGCGCGGGAATCACCAGGACCTGATCGACGCGATCACGCAGAAGCTGTGGCCGCTCGGTAACGACGTAACCTTCCTTCCCGGCCACGGGCCAACCAGCACATTCGGCCGGGAAAGACAGGTCAATTCGTACGTCAGCGATTACGTGCTGAGCTAACCGATTACATCTGGCCAGTGGCGACCAGCAAGGCAGCGACGGCAAGGCCAAGCTGGGTCAGCATCGAGGTGACGGTGCCGATGCCGCGCCCCGCTTTGAACCCATTACCATCCATGCCAATCCCGTGCGCTACGCGGCCCAGCATATAAATCCCGCCGACGATAGCCAGCCAGCTGGCGCCTTTACCGGCCAGTTCGAGCCCGGCGATCAAAAACAATACCCACGGCGTATTCTCAGCGAAATTAAGCTGGGCGCGCATCCGCCGCTCCATCAGATCGCTGCCGCCAGTGCCGATATTGATCTTTTCCCTGGTGCGGACCTGCCCGCAGCGGATCGCCAGCCATAAGTTGATGACTGCCGCCGCAGCAGCCATTGACAGTGTGGTGGGTAATAACATTTTTCTCTCCCCGGTTTGTTGCCTCGATCCGGAGACAACGCCGCTTGCATGCCGCGCTGAATTCGCTATAGGCCCGCCTTCGCGAAGCCGCTGGCCCCCGGGGTCTAGCCAGGCTTACTTAGACCGAATGATTATTTGCAGGAACAGGTGCCGCAATGGCTGTCCCCAAAAGAAAAACATCGCCCTCACGCCGGGGCATGCGCCGCAGCCACGATGCGCTGAAGGTTGAAGCATTCCACGAATGCTCTAATTGTGGCGAACTCAAGCGTCCGCACAATCTGTGCCCGGCGTGCGGTCACTACAACGGGCGCGAAATCATCGCGGTCGGGCTGTAAGCTCGTACTTCAAGGAGTTAGTCGCACATGAGCCTGCCGCGTATCGCCGTTGATGCGATGGGCGGCGATGAGGGCGTGCGCGTGATGATCGAAGGCGCGGCGCTGGCCCGGCGTCGCCACGATCGCTTCAAATTCCTGCTGGTCGGTGATGAAGCGCGGATCAAAGCGGCACTTGATAGCCATCCCAACCTGCGCTCGGCGTCAGAAATCCTGCACGCTCCCGACATCGTGAACGGCGATGAAAAGCCAACTCAAGCGCTGCGCCGCGCCAAGACGACTTCGATGGGTCTGGCGATCAATGCGGTCAAAATGGGCGACGCGGGTGCTGCGGTCAGCGCAGGAAACACCGGCGCGCTAATGGCGATGGCCAAGCTGGCACTGCGTACGATGCCGGGAATTGACCGGCCGGCACTGTCGGCGCTGCTCCCGACGCTCGGCGATAACGACGTGGTGATGCTCGATCTGGGTGCAAACACCGAATGCGATGCGCGCAATCTTGTGCAATTTGCCGTGATGGGGGCGGCTTATTCGCGGATTGCGACCGGGCGCGAAAGCCCGCGCGTGAGGCTGCTTAACATCGGAAGCGAAGAAACGAAGGGAACCGAGCATTTGCAAGCTGCGGCCGCCCAGCTGAAACTGGCTTCGGCCAGCCTAGCGATGACCTTCGATGGCTATGTCGAAGCCGACAAGCTGAACCGCGGCGATGTCGATGTGGTGGTATCTGACGGGTTCTCTGGCAATATCGCGTTAAAAGCAGTCGAAGGCACCGCCCGGTTCGTCACCGATTTGCTGCGCCGCAGTTTCGCCTCATCGCTGCGGTCCAAGTTCGGGTTCCTGATTTCCAAACCGGCGACTGCGCTGCTCAAGCATCACCTCGATCCCAACAACCACAACGGCGCGGTATTCCTCGGCCTCAACGGGGTGGTGGTCAAAAGCCACGGCTCGGCCAATGCAGTGGGCGTGGCCAATGCCGTGGCCGTTACCGCGCGGTTGCTCGAAGAGAATCTCACCGAACGCATCGCGGCCGATCTGGCGCGGCTGGGCGCGGGCAGTCTGCGCATGGCGCCCAAGGCGGCCAAGTGACCTTGCGAGCAGTTCTGACCGGGACCGGCTCGGCTTTGCCAAGGCGCGCGGTCAGCAATGCAGAACTGGCGCAGACTGTCGACACCAGCGACGAATGGATCGTCGAGCGCACTGGAATCCGTAACCGCTACATCGCGGGTGAAGGCGAAACCACTTCGACCCTGGCGACTGAGGCCGCGCGCCGTGCGTTGACCGCAGCCGGGCTTACGCCAGCCGATATCGGGCTGATTGTGGTGGCCACCGCTACCCCCGACCAAACTTTTCCTGCCACCGCAACCCAAGTCCAGCACGCTTTGGGCTGCAACGGCGGGGTCGCGTTCGATGTCGCGGCGGTCTGCTCGGGCTTTCTGTATGCGCTGGGGGTAGCCGATTCGCTGCTGCGCACAGGTATGGCGCAGCGGGCCTTGGTGATCGGTGCCGAAACCTTCAGCCGGATCCTCGATTGGGAAGATCGCACGACTTGCGTGTTGTTTGGTGACGGTGCGGGCGCGGTTGTGCTCGAAGCGCGTGATGTGGCAGATGATGGGCCCGGCGTGCTCGCCACCCGCCTCCATGCCGATGGCGCACACAACAGCTTGCTCTATGTTGATGGCGGCCCATCCACCACAGGCACCGTCGGTCATGTCCGCATGAAAGGCCCCGAAGTGTTTCGGCACGCAGTGGTCAATCTTGCGCAAGTGCTGCGCGATGTGTTGACCGATCAGGGCCTGACCCCGACCGATCTCGATTGGGTGGTGCCGCATCAGGCAAATCGCCGGATTCTCGACGCCACCGCCCGCAAATTGGGACTGCCGCCTGAGAAGGTGATCGTCACTGTCGATCGTCATGCCAACACATCGGCAGCTTCGGTGCCTTTGGCGCTGGACGCGGCGGTGCTCGATGGGCGGATCAAGTCTGGAGATTTGGTCATGCTTGAGGCAATGGGTGGGGGCTTCACTTGGGGTGCCAGCCTTGTGCGGATGTAACCAACGGTTTGGTCCGGCAAAAGTTGCGTCAGCCGCGTTGCAATCGATTCATAATTGCTTATTGTTCAGCCCAAGGTTGCAATACCAGCTTGAACGGAAGGGGATCGATGCGCTCCATGACTACTTTGACCCGGGCCGATCTGGCCGAAACGCTTAACCGCAAGCTGGGGCTGTCGCGCTCGGATTCGTTGGGTATGGTCGAATCGATCCTTGATCACATGACCGTTGCGCTCGAACAGGGCGAAAACGTCAAGATTTCGGGCTTTGGGACGTTCCTGCTGCGCGACAAGGGCCAGCGGGTCGGACGTAATCCCAAGACGGGCATCGAAGTGCCAATCACGCCGCGGCGGGTGCTGACTTTCCGCGCCAGCCAGATGCTTAAAGAACGGATCGCGCGCGGATGAACGACGCTTTGCCTGCGGGGTTTGCTGACGGCAAAGATCCGGAGGCGCTGCGCACCATCGGCGAAGTCGCCAAAGCTCTCGGTATTCGCCAGCATGTGCTGCGGTATTGGGAAGAGCAGTTTCCCATGCTCAGTCCGCTTAAACGCGGTGGCGGCCGCCGCTATTACCGCGCTGAAGATATCCGCACCGTCGAAGCGATTGACCGGCTGGTGCATCGTGAAGGCTATACCCTGAAGGGTGCGAAGATGGCTCTGCAGGGCGGTGGCGCCAAGGCTATAGCCGCCGAAATTGCCCCTGTGACGAACGCCGCAGCGCCTGGAATTGGTGCGGCAGCACCGGGACCGGGCGGCCCGGTCAATACAAATTTTGCTTACCGGGCGCGATTGATTGCTTTGCGCACAACGCTGGTAAACGCGCTTCACGAAGCCTAGATCGGATCCTCACCACGCTGAGGTAGTTCGATGCAACATACTTACGACGCCGACCTTGCGCTGTTTATCAACGGCAGCTGGCGGATCGGCGAAGGCCGTGACTTGTTTCCAGTGGTCGATCCGGCCAGCGGGCAGGAAATCGGCGAAGTACCGATGGCCAGCGCGGCCGATCTCGACGAAGCGCTTGATGCGGCCGATAAAGGCTTCAAGCTGTGGCGAGCAACCCCAGCCGAACAGCGCGGCGCGGTGCTCAAAAAGGCTGCGGCTTTGCTGCGCGACCGGGTGGAAGCAATCGCCACGTTACTGACGCTGGAGCAGGGCAAACCGCTCGCCGAGGCGCGCGCCGAAGTGCTCAGCAGCGCGCAGTATTTTGAATGGTGCGGCGAGGAAGCGACGCGGATCTATGGGCGCACGCTGGTCCGACCGACCGGGCAGCGCGCGCTGGTTACCCGCCAGCCAATCGGCCCGGTCGCAGCGTTCAGCCCGTGGAATTTTCCGGTCTACCTCATGGCCAAGAAACTGGGCCAAGCGCTTGCGGTGGGTTGTTCGGTCGTGGCGAAACCACCTGAAGAAACCCCCGCCAGTACCGGCGCGCTTGTGCGCTGTCTGGTCGATGCCGGGTTGCCAGCCGGGGTGGTGCAACTGGTGCATGGTGTGCCTGACACGGTCAGCCGTCATTTGCTCGCCTCGCCGGTGATCCGCAAAGTCAGCTTCACCGGCTCGGTTCCGGTTGGCCGGCGCTTGATGCGGCTTGCTGCCGACGGGCTCAAACGGGTGACGATGGAATTGGGCGGGCATGCCCCGGTGCTGGTGTTTGCCGACTGCGATCTCGACAAAACGCTTGATCTGGTGGTTCCGCAGAAATTCCGCAACGCGGGCCAAGTCTGCGTTTCGCCCACGCGATTTTACGTTCAGGAGCCGATTTACGACCGCTTTGTTGCGGGGTTTGCCGAACGCGCCAAGACCGTCACAACCGGGCACGGGCTGTCGGCCGATACCCGCATGGGTCCGCTCGCCAACGCGCGGCGTCCGGCTGCGATTGCGGCGCTGGTTGACGACGCCGCCGCCAAGGGCGCGCGCGTTTTGGCAGGCGGCCATCGCGGCGCCGACGGGTTCTTCTTCCAGCCGACGCTGTTGGCCGATGTACCCGACAGCGCCGAAATCATGTCGAACGAACCGTTCGGGCCGGTCGCGGTCGCGGCACCGTTCAGCACGCTCGACGATGCGGTGGCAAAGGCCAATCGGTTGCCGTTCGGTTTGGCGGCCTTCGCGTTTACCGAGGGCTTGCGCACCGCTAACCTGCTTGGCGATGCGATCGAGGCGGGGATGGTCGGCATCAACACCTTCGCGATCAGCACCGCCGACGCGCCGTTTGGCGGAGTCAAGGATTCGGGCTTTGGCAGCGAAGGCGGAACCGAAGGAATGGACGGCTATCTTGTGACCAAAGCCATCCACATGGCCTAGGGTTGGACCGGGCCTAGCGCCGGATCGAGATCGCGCGGGCGCATCAGGTGGACAAGCCTGGCGCAGCGATCCCTAAGTTCGTTCCAATGCGCGATGTCCAGTTCGAGCACTGCAAAAGTGGCAGTGGGAAATTTTATTTCGACACTGTCGCGCAGCGCACTTGTGCCATCATCGGGGACCAGATCGAAGATCAGGTCTTCCAATCCAGGATTGTGCCCAACCATCAGCACCGCGCTGAGGCCATCATCAGTCTCGCGCAGCAGGTCGATCAGGGTGACGCTGCTGGCCAGATAAATTCGCCGGTCCCATTGCACTGCGACTGGCTGCCCCGCGGCCTGACAGGCAAGCTCGATCGTTTCGGCGCAGCGGATTGCCGGTGAGGCAATCATCCGGTCCCAGTGCTGGCCGTGATCGAGCACGTGGCGGCCCATCAGTGCCGCGCCCTTGCGACCGCGCCCATTCAGCGGCCGGTCGAAATCGCGCGCGCGCGGATCCTGCCAGTCGGACTTGGCGTGACGGAACAGTCCTAAGGTCTTCAAGCGGGAGTCTCGCGCTGGACGGGCGCATGTGAAACACCGGCAGCGACGCGTTGTAAAGCTTCGTCAAGCGTCACCCGCGAAATCCGCGTGCCCGGCGGGAAGGCCGAAAGCAACCGGCTGGGGAATGCGGAAGAAAGCACCACGAAGAACCCGTGATCGGCGCGGGTGCGGATCAGCCGCCCGAACGCTTGCGCCAGCCGCGCCCGGATAATCCGGTCGTCATGCGCGCTGCCGCCGCCCGCTAAGCGCCGCGCGCGGTGCAGTATCGATGGTTTGGGCCACGGCACCTGCTCCATCACCACCAGCCGCAGCGAATCGCCCGGCACATCGACCCCGTCGCGCAAAGCGTCGGTGCCGAGCAACGACGCGCGCGGATCGTCGCGGAAAATGTCCACCAAAGTTCCGGTATCGATCGGATCGACGTGCTGCGCGTAAAGCGGCAAACCGGCGCGCGCCAGCCGGTCGGCAATCCTGCCATGCACTGCACGCAGCCGGCGGATCGCGGTGAACAGTCCCAGCGCGCCGCCGCCAGCTGCCTCGATCAGCCGAGCATAGGCTCCGGCCAGCCCGGCCATGTCGCCTTTGGCCACATCGGTAACGATTAACACTTCGGCCTGCGCGGCGTAATCAAACGGGCTGTCAAAGCTCGATAAGCGCGGGGCAAGGCCAAGCACCGGGGCGCCGCTGCGCACCACCGCACTGTCCCAGTCAGCCCCGTCTTTAAGCGTCGCCGAGGTCAGCAATACCCCATGCGCGCCTTGCAACACGACCTTGGCAAACGGCTTCATCGGATCAAGCCAGCGGCGATGCAGCCCGACATCGTATTCGCGCGCCTCGGCCCGGTCGACCGCGAGCCAATCAACGAATTCGGGATCGGCCGGGCCGCCAAGCCGATCAAGCATCGCTTCCCACGCGGCCAGCAGATCGATCCTCCAGCCAAGCGAGTGGCGCGCGCCTTCGATCCGTGCGCGGCCCGTTCCGTCTAGCCAGTCGGGTGGTTCGGCCAGGATTGATTCGAGCCGCACGCCCAACCGGATCAGCGGGCCGCGCAGTTCGGCCAGCGCGGCTTGCGCCGCCCCCGCCAATTCGACGATCGGTCCGTCGAACTGAGCCGCCTCTGTTTCCAGTCCGTAGCCGCCATCCTGCCCGCCGCTTTCATCGCGCGCATAAGTGAGCGCGCGAACCGCTGCAAACAGCTCTTCAAGCGGGCCGAACGGCGTGGTTTCGTGCAGCCGTTGCAGCCAACCATCGCCGGGCAGCGCCTCGGCGGCATGGCGCGCCGCGGCGATTGCCTTGCCGCCGGCTTCGTCATAGCTGGCCAGATCGGCGAGGCGCGCAGCCAGGCCCCGGCGCCGACCTTTGGAACCGCGTTCGGGTCCGACCACCCAGCGGCGCAGCTCAATCGTCTCAGTGCCGGTCAGCGCGGCGGCAAAGGTCGAATCCGCTGATTCGAAGACATGATGGCCTTCATCGAACACAATCCGCCCCGGACGCTGGGCGGTGTCACGGCCCCGTGCGGCGTTGACCATCACCAGCGCGTGATTGGCGATGACCAGATCGGCTTGCGCGCTGGCCCGGCTGGCGCGTTCGATAAAGCATTTGCGGTAATGCGGGCACCCGGCATAGACGCATTCGCCGCGCCGGTCGGTCAAGGCGGCGACCCCGCGTTGGCGGAACAGCGTGGCGAGCCAGCCGGGCAGATCGCCGCCGATCATGTCGCCGTCCTGGCTGTAGGCGGCCCAGCGCGCGACCAGTTGCGCCATGATTGCGGCGCGACCCGTAAAGCCGCCCTGCAGCGCATCTTCGAGATTTAGCAGGCACAGGTAATTCTCTCGGCCTTTGCGCACCACCACTGGCGCGCTGCCATCGGCGCGGTGCGCGGGCCAGGCGCGGCGGCTTTCCTGCCGCAATTGGCGCTGCAGCGCCTTGGTGTAAGTGGAAACCCAGACGGTGCCTTGCGCGGCTTGTGCCCATAGCGATGCTGGAGCGAGGTAGCCCAGCGTCTTGCCGATCCCGGTCCCTGCTTGGGCGAGCAGCAGATGTGGCTGGTCGCGTTCCAGCCGCGGCGCGAACACTTGCGCGGCTTCCTCAGCGTAAGCCACTTGTGCTGGGCGGCTTTCGGCGCTTTGCCCTGTCAACTCCGCCAGCCGCGCGGCCACTGCCGCAGGGGTTAGGGTGAGCTGCGCGGGCTGCGGACGCTCGGCGGTTTCCTCCCACTCGGGCAGCCGCGCAAACAGCCAGCGTTCCGCCGATGCCGGCCTGACGATCCGTGCGGTCAGCAGCGGGGCCCAGGTCCAGCGCAGTCGGATCAGCGTTTGCAGCGAAGTCCACGCGCCTTCGCGCGCGGTCCAATCGGGTGCGGCGCATTGGCTTAGCAGCGCTTCAGCGGCCTGCTGGAGCAGCAACGGCACGGCATCGTCGCTGCGCGGTTCGGCCAGGCCAACTGCGTGCGCCAGTCCTTTTGGGGTGGGCACGACGAACCGGGCGGGGTGGACGAAAGCGAACAGCTCTAGCAGGTCAAGCCCGGATAAATCGGGGTAGCCTAACCGGGTCGCTATCAGCGGGGCGTTCAGCAGCAACAGCGGGGTATCGGCCGCCGCGACGATCGCGTCGCCCTTGTTAACTGTGCGCGTATCGCCGTTTCCGCCGCGTAACCAGCAGCCGCTGTGGCTGGCGTGCATTGCAGGAAGGGGAAGCGGCTCGTTCACTGAACGGGCGATAGAACGGAACTGGAACAGCTGGCAAGACTGGCTGCGGTAAGTTGCTGTTTACGACACGATTGGGTCTAGCGGCGAAGCAGCCGGTCGAGCCAGGTGCGATCGCTTTCCAGGGGACGGATCCGACCGTAAGTCTGCAGCCGCAACGACGGATCCATGCTGGACGGAGCTGGCTTCCAGGCCGCCGAAATATCAGAGCGTGACCGTTGTAACGACATTTTGCCCTCCAATAGCACCGTGATGCTGCTACTATAATGCGCCGCCACCCGCTTGGTTCCCTGCCGGCCGGATCTGCAACGGTTGACCAACATGGCGCGCTCGGCCAGCGTCGGCGCCATGCCGAATCCCGATCCCCGCACTGCCTTGATCGACCGCTTGCCCAAAGCTGAGCTGCATCTCCACATCGAAGGCTCGCTTGAGCCTGAGCTGCTGTTCGAACTGGCGCAGCGCAATGGGGTGACGATCCCGTTTGCGACGGTCGAAGCGGTCCGGGCGGCGTATGATTTTGCTAACCTGCAGGATTTCCTCGATATTTATTATCAAGGCATGGCCGTGCTGCTGACCGAGGAGGATTTTTTCGATCTGACCTGGGCTTACCTTGAGCGCGCAAAAATCGATAAAGTTCAGCACGTTGAGATCTTTTTCGATCCGCAAGGACACACCGCGCGCGGGGTCGCTTTTGAAACGGTGCTCAACGGGATAGAGCGGGCCCTGCAACAGGGCGAGAGCCATCACGGCATCACTTACCGGCTGCTGATGTGCTTCTTGCGCCACCTCTCCGAAGCCGACGCATTTGCCACTTTGGCGCAAGCCGAACCGCACTTGCCGCGCATCCACGGCGTGGGGCTGGATTCGTCCGAACTGGGGCACCCGCCGGCCAAGTTTGCCCGGGTGTTCGCGCGCGCGCGCCAATTGGGTCTGCACGTTACCGCGCATGCCGGCGAGGAAGGTCCGCCCGAATATGTCTGGGAAGCGCTCGATCTGCTCAAAGTCGAACGGATCGATCATGGCAACCGCGCGCTGGAAGATCCCGCATTGGTCCAGCGGATTGCCGCCGAAGGCCTGACCCTGACCGTTTGCCCGCTGTCCAACCTGCGGCTGTGCGTGATCGACAGCATCGCGCTCAGCCCGGTGCGGCGGATGATCGACGCGGGGCTGAAAGTGACGATAAATTCGGACGATCCGGCTTACTTCGGGGGCTACGTGAACGACAATTTTCATGCGATCGCGGCGGCCCTGGATTTGACCGAAGCGCAGATCGTGCAGCTGGCGCAAAACAGCTTCACCGGCTCATTTCTGTCGCCCGCCGAGCAAGTCCCGCATCTGACAGCGATCGCGGCGGCAGCGCATGGTTGAAAAGCTCTACCTGACCGCGGACCGCCTGCTGGCCGACAGCTTCGCGTTGGCCAATCAGATCTTCGACGCCGGATTTCGCCCCACGCATATCGTCGGCATCTGGCGCGGCGGGGCGCCAGTCGGCATCGCGGTGCAGGAATTGCTGGCCTATCGCGGGGTCGACAGCGATCACATCGCGATCCGGACCGCCAGTTACACCGGGATCGATCAGCAGGCCAAGGAAGTGCGGGTCTATGCGCTGGGCTATCTGATCGACGTGCTCGATCCCGAAGACCGGTTGCTGGTAATTGACGACGTGTTCGATACTGGCCGGTCGATCGACGCATTCCTGACCGAGCTGGCTGCGCGCTGCCGGCACAATATGCCCGTGACAGTGCGCATCGCCACCGCCTATTACAAGCCGAGCCGCAACCAGACGCAGCTCAAGCCGGATTTTTTCGTCCACGAAACCGAAGAATGGCTGGTGTTTCCGCACGAGATCTGCGGGTTGAGCGAAGCTGAAATCCGCGCGCACAAGCCAGGCGCCGAGCTGATCTTGCGCTTGGCGGATTAGTTGACGGTGACTTGATAGGTAAGCGCATATGTCGACGGCCCCGCCAGCGTCCCGACCGCCACGGTGATAGTGCCAGCGCTGAAATTACCGCCGCTGACGGGCGTGGTCGTGGCCGCCGCGCAACTGGTGCCCGACCGCATCGAACTTGACACATATTGCGTGGCGGGCGGAATCGTGTCGCTCAGCGCAACCGAGGTTGCGGTGACGGTGGTCGGGTTGGTCAACACGATGCAATACAGCACGGTCGATCCGGGGATGTGTTTGGGATTGGTTCCACTGTTGACCGGGTCGGATATGACCGAGGATGTCTTGGTCACCGACATGGCAGCAACGGTGTCGATTATCACAAAGCCACCACCGCCTTTGCCCGGACTGGCAGCCAGCGCCGTGGTCGCGCCAGCCGCGCCGGCCCCGCCTTGAGCGAAGGTCGCTACGTTCGAGATTGCCGCGCCGGATTTGACGCAGCTGCCGCCGCCCTGGCCGCCGGTTGCAGTCGTTCCGTCAGCGTTGCTGGTGCCCGCTGCGCCCCCGGTATAACCGCCGCCGCCGCCGCCCGCGCCGCCGCCATCACCGTTATTCGTGAAGATCGACAAGGCGGCGCCGCTGCCGCCAAGCGCGATAGTGCTGCATAGGGCAACCGCCGTAGTCGTCAGCGCGGTGCTGCCAGCGCCGCCGGGTGCGTTGAACCCGCCGCCGCCGCCCCCGCCGCCCCCTGCAGCCTGGGCAATTACTGTCCCCGCTAAGGTGAACGTGGTGCTGCCGCCGCCGCCGCCGCCGCCGCCGCTCGCGCCGCTGCCGCCGCAATTGACGCCAGCTCCGGCGCCACCGGCCGCCGCTCCCGATCCGCCCAGCCCATTGCCGGTGCACGAACTGCCATATCCAAAAGTCAGGTTGCCCGCGGTATAACCGCTCGTGCCGCCGTTGCCGATCGTGCCGGACAGCAGATCGCCGGGCACCACGGCAAAGGTGGCGGTTATTTTTGCCCCCGGCGCGCCGGCTCCGCCGACGCCGCCGGTATCGAACCCGCCGCCGCCGCCGCCGCCCCCACCGACCTGGATGGTCACCTGATAGGTTCCGGCAGGAACGGTGTAGGTCCAGATGCCGGGCGTTGAAAAGGTTATGGTGTTGGCTAGGGCGGGCGTGCTGCTGATTGCCGAAAAAAGCAGCATGACGCCCCGCAGCCACCTGCGCAGCAAAGCGCGTCGCCGCGGTCTGCAATCCGGTTTGAACCGATTTTCCGCGCGAGCGATGTGCAGATTGGCCATGCTGCGCGATAGCTTGCGCCAGCTTCGCACCGGCCTAAACCAGACTTGCGTAAATCTGCTTAGGTTTTACCCGCGGATAAGACGGGCCCTCAACTAGCCGCAGTCAACCGCGCCACCACGCGGTCTTTGCCCAGCACCTGCATCACCTCGAACAGATCGGGGGTATTGCGCCGTCCCGCAAGCACCACGCGCAGCACTCCGGCCAGATCGCCGAAATGCCCGCGAAATTCATCGGGGGCGGCTTTGAATGCCTTGACGTTGGGAGCGTAACCGAAGCTCAGCCCTAACGCGCGGAGCCATTCGAGCCAGCCATCGCGGTCAAGCGCGGGATCATAAGCCGATGCGATCGCCGCCAGCATTCCGGCAGGTGCGGCCGGCTGGATGGCCGCCAGCGCGGCTTGCGTTGCGGGCTGCATCGCGGCGTAGATGTCATCGAAGAAATAGCCGATATCGGCGGGCAGATCAGACCAGCGTACGATATCCTTGCGCGGGCGTTCGCCGTGGCGCTCGATGTCGAGAATTGCCTGCGCGTAAGCCGCGTCAGCGCCGAACCGCGCTGCGAAGTCAGTCGCATGGTCGCGCGCCCAGGCCAGCGCCGCATCATATACCGCCTTTGCGCTCATCGCCCCGACCAGATCGCGCGAGACGCTGTCGAGCTTGGCCAGATCGAACAGCGCCCCGGCGCGGTTCATCCGCTCCAGTTCGATATGGAACTCCTCGTTGCTCACTCCCTGATTGGCGCCGCGCCAGTCCTCGAAACGGCCGTCAATCAGGTTGAGCAGGTATTCGATCACGGCTTGTCTGGGATACCCGGCTTCCATGTACCAGCCGACCGACGCCTCAGGATCGCTCCGCTTCGACAGCTTGCGCCGCGACGAGCCATCGTTCTTCTCGATCGGTGAAATATGCGCAAAGCGCGGCGGGGCCCAGCCGAACAGCTGGAACATTTCGGCGTGCATCGGATAGCTCGCCAGCCATTCGTTGCCGCGCACCACGTCAGTCGTGCGCATGAAGTGATCGTCGACCACGTGCGCAAGGTGATAGGTTGGCATGCCATCGGCCTTGAGCAGCACGACATCGGTCTGGTTGGCGGGAAATTCGATGTTCTCGCGGATCGTATCGGGCAGGGTAATCCGCTCATCGCGCCCGCCGGTGGAACGCAGGCGGATTACGAACGGCTGGCCCGCGCCTAGCGCCGCGTCCACGTCGGCCGCAGTCTTGTCGCGCCAGATCGCCCAGGTGCCCCAATAGCCCGGCGGCACCTTGTGCTTAGCCTGCGCGTCGCGCAGCGCCTGCAATTCTTCGGCGCTGGCGAAGCACGGATAGGCGTGGCCCTGTTCGAGCAGCCAGCGCACGCAGCTTTGATAAATCGGTTTGCGGAGGCTCTGGCGATAGGGGCCATATCCGCCCTCTTCCTTGCCGTCTTCGATCTCGCCCTCGTCGGGCGAAAGGCCGTAAGTTGCGAGCGAGGCAAGGATCAGCCCGGTCGTGCCTTCGACTTCACGCTTCTTGTCGGTGTCCTCGATCCGCAAATAGAACACCCCGCCGCTCTGATGCGCGACCCGGCGCGAAACCAGCGAGGTATAAAGCCCGCCGATGTGCATCGATCCGGTCGGGCTTGGGCCAAAGCGGGTGACGCGTGCGCCATCGGGCAAATCGCGCGGCGGGAACCGCGCTTCGAGTTCGTCCAGCGTGAATGCGGCTTCGGGGGTGAAGATGTTATGGTCCATCGGTGCCCCTTAAAGGAATTGAGGCGGAGTTAAAGCCTTGGACTTTCTTCGCCCCTCCCCGGTGGTGAGGGGCCTACGGTGCCAACCGTCACCTTCGGCGGGTGAGGGTTCGACATCGGCGTGTGTACGGTGACACAACAGGTTAGAGTGCCGTGAGCCCGGGATTTTTTGGGCGTCTGCGGGACTGCGTGGGATTTTGATCGCGGAAATCGGCCATTGTGGTCAGTCATCCTTAGTCCTGGCGCAGCGGCGCGACTGTCTAGAGCAACGGTTAATTTAGACGATGCGCTGACAGCACCGGCTGGAGTCTTGAATTCGGGTCGAATGCCCTCTTAGCGGCGGAAAAACGACCTCTGAGAGGGCAATGAGAAGCTTCTAAGCGACGTTGGCGCACATCGGAAGTGGGCGAACTGGGGCAGATAGGGCGCCCGGTTCGGTATTCGGCTAGTTGGCACACCAAATTGGCGGAAACCGGCCTTCTTAGTTGTTAGGCGCTTCCTGCAGCCTCGCTTTGAAAACCGGGGAAGTGGGACAGAATTCTAGCGCCTGCGCGGCTGCGGAATTGTCTTCGATCGGCGATATCGGCGGGTGCCGGTTTCAATCCAGGTGAGTGGGCCGAAATGAATGGTACCCTGACCACTGTCGAAGGCAAGGCCATGAGCCACGGCAAGGCGCAGCACCCGATCCCGGTCCTCGATCCAGTGGCTATAACGCTTTTGACCGCACCAAAGCCGGTAAAACGTGAGCGCTGGTTTCGTCGTCAGCTTAGCGGCTGGTCGGTAGCGCAATGGACCGTTCCCAAGTTCGCATCCCGCCCATTTCCCTCCGGCGCCATGTATTTGCGATAGTCGACGATCCGGACATTGGTTGCCGCGGTGTCGATGCCGAGCTGCTGCAGGCGCAGGCAGAAGTATTGCGCATAGCCGATGCGCGACGAACCATCATCCTTCACGCCGATCGTCCATTGCACAGCCGCCTTCGAATCGTAGACCAGGTCAACCACTTTGGGCTCCGCGCGGAACAAAGCCTCAGCCGCTTTGATCTTGGAAATATCGGTTTCAGCGGGCGTAGCTGTCGCCTCGACCGTCTGGTCGGATATCGGCTGTTCGTTTGGGGAGTTCGAGCAGGCCGTCATCAAGCCAGAAAGCCAGAAAGCCAGAAATACAGATCGCATTTTCAACCCTCCTCGTCAGGCCAGCTCTGATCCCATTCATCGGCAAACTCGCCCGATTGGTCAACCTGCGCCGGGATGTGAGGCTCGGAGCCGTCAAACGCAATCCTGATCCAACCGCCGAAGTCGGAGAGATCCTGAAAAACGGCCTTCCATTCGCGCCCGGAGCTTATGAGTGCGCCGATATAGCCACATCGCTCAGCCGGGAGGTATCCAATCTGCACGTTCCGGCACGAGTATACCGCCACCGCCCGCTCATCCTTTTTGTTGCGAGGTTCGGGGCGGAGATCGACTGCCTCACCGGGCTTGCAAAGCAGGAGCTCGAAGCGACGGTTCGAGCCATCGGCGTTTAGGTGAGCCGCACCGACAACAGCTAGCGAAATCGATCCGCCTTGACGCACTACAGGCGCTTCACCACCGCAACCACGCGGCCGACGATGTGCAAGTCGCCATCGGTTGCGATCTCGTCCCTGACCATTTGATTGTCCGACATGATGCGAACGGTCCCATCGGGCAAAGGGCGCAGGCGCTTGATCATTCCGGCGCCGCCAAAAACGCAAGCCCAGATCTTGTCGCCCTTCTCTCCCTTGAGTTCGCGCTGGCCCCGATCGCAGATCACGATGTCGGCGTCTTCGATCGTTCCGCGCATCGAATCTCCCCAGCCTGCAGTGGTGAACAGCAGCTCGGGCGAAGAGTGGGTATAAGCGCGCAGCCAGCGGCGCGAGAATTTGACCTTTTCGATCTCAATCGCGTCGTTGTCGATAAACGTCCCACCGAGCCCAAAGGCGGTATCTAGCTGGTCGATCTCGACTAAATCAGTGTCGTCTGAAGACGAATCTTGCGCCAGTTTGCCCTGGTCACCATCATCGGCGGCTTCATCGCTTTCACCGGTAAGGTATTCGGGCGTTGTGCGCAGGAAGCGAGCAATCTGATAGACTTTCGCTGTGTCGGTAGTCCCGCCGAGGACCATCTTACTGACAGCTTGTGGCGAGACGCCGATAGCCCGAGCCAGCGCCGCTTGGGAGCTGCCGATGGCGTCTATCTGCGCCCTAAGTCTATCCCCCAAAATCACCATAGTTCCTTCGCAACTAAGGTTGCAGGCCGGAAGTCAAATCTAGTTGTTGACGAAGGCAACTCTGGTTGCCATTAGATGCAACTATGGTTGACGCACTCACCCCATTCGAGGCCCTGACTGAAGCAGTTGAAAAGGCCGGTTCGCAGGCTGCGATAGCTCGCGCCTGCGGCATTTCGACAACTGCAGTGTGGAAGTGGGTCCAGACCTCAAAGCGCATTCCCGCCGAATTCGTCCTGAAGGTCGAGGACCTGACCGGCGTATCCCGGCACGCACTCCGCCCGGACATTTATCCAATCGAGACGCGCCGAAATCGTAGGGCGGTGGCCGCATGATCGAGAACTTCGACCCTGCGGTGCATAAGATTGCACGGCGGCTCGCCGACCATAGGCGGCGCCTAGTCATTGGCAGGGGCATCGAGTGCAACGCGCATCTCGTCGAGCAGGCGGGTAACCGCGCGCACTTCGGCGGGCGGGCGATCGCCAACGTCAGCAATGGCCTGCGCTTGCAGAATCACAGACTTCGCCAAACCGCGGGATTGGTGGTCGATCGCGACCATCACGGCAATCAGCACGTCACGCACAGCGGCGTTACTGGCCTCCAATTCGGCAATTCTGACTTCAATCGCATTCAGCACGGCGGGCTCCTTTTGCTGCCTGCCGTTGATCCTATCCGCGCCCGGTTTGGCGCGCATCGTCTAAGTGAGACATCCAAATGAGCGGTCCCTCGACCTTCGGCGAGGCGCTGCTGCGCATTGCTCCTTCCGACATCCACATTCCCAAGCGACTCGGGTTGTATTTCCCTGACAAGGCAGCGGCGCTCGGCCGGCTGATGGCCATCCACGGGCAGCGGACGCCGATTACCGTGCGAAAGTCCAATAGCGTACCGGACAAGCCATGGACCTTGGTCGTGGGCATGCACCGCCTCAACGGTGCGCTGATCGAAGACTTGCCGCACGTTTTTGCGCTTGAGCGGGTCGGTGGATCAGTTGCGGATGCGCTCGATGAAGAGGCCAGCGAAAATCTCGACCGGCGTGATCAGCCGCCACTCGAGAAGGCGATTTTCGTGCATGCCACCTGCGAAGCAGCCAAATCGCGACTCGCCCTGGCGCACGGCAATCTATCGCAACACCAGCTTGCAACCAAGGCTCGCTGGGACCGCGTAAAATCCGGCCAATCGCGTGCTGAACAGGCGCTACAGGAAGAAAGCGACGATACGGCGGACACGATGTCCGCCGTATATGGATGGGTGGAATCGACTGCCGAGGCCTTCGGGCGCGACAAGCGATCTATCCGCCGCTCGCTGGCGCTCTATCGCTTGGTCATTCAGCCGTTTCCCGGGCTGACCCAAGCGCTCTCGGACCATCCTGTCGTGGGCAACAATGCCGCGCAGCTGAAGGCGATCGCCGACGTCCAGGACGAGAAGCAGCGCCGCGCGGTGATCGAGCAGCTGCTCGCCGATTTGGAGTTGAGCGCCGACGATGCTCGCATCCAAGTCGGTATCGATCGGCCAGCTGGTGCCGATGCCGCGCCAGTCGCTCACCAGAAGTTCTACAACCAGATCGAAGGCGGATGGGAGCGCCTGTCGCTCCCCCAGCGCCGCGCCTTTGTGCCCTCGATTGCCGCGATGATGCACACGCCCGAGCTCAAGCGCGCACTTCGCGACAGGCTCAATGAGGAGCTTGGCGATGAGTGAGACCAAGCGAATCGCGCGTCAAAGAGCTGAAAGTTTCGCTGTTCGAGAGCCGCAACTGACGACCAGCCTCGGCCTGATCGTGCTCATGGGCATGGAGGAGATCGCCTTCATGGAGATCATAGCCGGCGACCGGCTTCTTCATACCTACAGCACGCACTTTCCAATGCCCGACGGGCAAACTTGGGACCTCAAACTCTCAAAGCGTGAGGTCAGCGATGCGCGGTGAAATCTCATCGGCCAAGTTCGAAAAACGCCACCCGCTCGACTGGTACGTCGAAGAGGGCTGGGAGTGGGAGCAGATTGCTCGTGCGATTGGTCCTGACGAACAGGAAGAGGGCGTTGCTATCTGGGATCCGGCCTGCGGCTACGGTCACTCGCTGTCCCGCATGCAGGGGATCGGCTTCACTGCCGAGCTGATCGCCTCGGACGTTTGCGACAACCTTGCCTGCGAAGACTTCGACTTTCCGCCTGAATTCATCAGCCTCGACTTCCTCGACGATACGAAGGTGGTGCCGCCCGCGGCCTGCTCGATCTTCTGCAATCCACCCTACAGCTACAAGAAGGTTGATGGCGAAATCATCTCTCAAGCCTTCGCTCGCCAGGCGCTTCGGCTTGCAACCCACCGCGTAGTGTTTCTGCTGCCGCTCAAGTGGCTCGCCGGCCAATCGCGAGGCCGATTCCTGCGCGATCATCCTCCGCAAAAGATCCTGTTTTTCACTCAGCGGCCGTCGATGCCACCCGGCGATCGCATCCACCTCATGGGCAACCGCGCGTACTCGGGCGGCATGGTCGATTACTGTGCGGTGATCTGGAATCAGCGCGTCACGACCTTGCCAGGCGAGACGCGCTCGATCTGGCTGCCCCGATTGGGCGAACGTTGATGTCGCGCCCGCTCACCCAAGCAGAGAAATGGCGCGCGCACCGCGAGGCTTTCACGCTGGCGCTCGAGCTGGGCGTCACGCCCAAGCAGGCCGAACAGGAAATCGCCCGGATTAGGGCGCGCGAAGCACACCGCGCTGCATCCGATCGGCTCGCCGCCAAGATGGCAGCACCGATCCTGCCGACCCCGAATTTTGAACGCGATGAAGGCCCGGCCGAGCCGTGGATGATGAGGGATTGATGAGCCGCTCGAGCAACCTTCGCGGCGCGCCGCTGTTTCTGCGCCCTTCGGTGGTTCGCGCGTTGGTCGGCGACGTTGCCGCGATCCGCAAGGCGGTGGTTGAAGTGCCGCTCCTGCCAGTCAAGCTGGTCGATCGGCCGCGCGCATCGGAAGATCCGCGCCTAGCCAAGGCCAATGACGACGTAGCGGTGGAAGTGGCGGTAGTCGCAGAGCCGGAACCGATCGACGCGCCAGCGGCTCCCATGCCCGAGCATTCCGATCCGGACCTTGATCGACCTACGGTCGATGAGCCGCAGCAAACTCGGCTGCCGATGCACCCTATTCCCCATTGCGCAGGCGAGCCGATTGGGACAGTTTCCAACAAGCGCGTAGAGACAAAAACCAATGCCGATCAGTCAGAAGAATTTAGAAATCGCCCTGAGGAAGGTCGGGCTCGACCAGCCCGGGCCAATCCGCGCCGACGTGTACGACCAAAAGATTCAGGAAGCCCATCGGATCGCCGAGTTTCTGGATCGTCAGGATCATATGATCGCGATGGATCCGCTCGATCTGGGCGACCTCCCGCCGCTGAAGCCAGCCTTCGGGAGCTAAGCAAGCCGGCCCCAAGTCCGGCCACGCCTAAGTCAGCCTTTGAATTGATGCCCTCGCGGTCGAGCGCCGAGCCGCGCAGTGCGCCTGCAGCTCGCCCACCATTACCACTTACTTTCGAAGCGCGCCGCGCGCGCCTCGAAGCCGCGATCGCGCACCTGAAGCGCCACTGCATTCTCGTTTCCGTGAGTGATCGCGACGCCCCCGTCCGCCTTTATCGCGTGAGCGGTCGGCGCGAGAGCAAGTTCGCTGAAGAGGTGATCGAGATCGCCCAGGAATACGGCCTGGAGCTGACTCATGCCTAAGGCGAAGTCGCACCCCGATCAGTTTGGCTTCCGGTTCGAGGCGCCGCGGATGTCGGACAAGCCGGCTGCGTTGGCGGGTCTCGAATCCCAGATCGCCAGCGCTGTCGGCACAATCTTGAACAGCATAACCGAGCCCCGGGAAGTCACCGCGGCGAAGATGAGTGTTCTGCTCGCCGATCAGGTCAGCCGCCAGATGCTGGACGCTTACGCGAGTCCAGCTCGCGAAGGGCACAAGGTGCCGATGTCGCGATTCCTCGCGCTGGTCGCAGTCACCAAGCGGCACGATGTCCTTGACATTCTGATGCGCGAAATCGGCGCGGCGGTGCTGGTCGACGAAGAAATCCAGACCGCGCGGATTGGCCAGCTGCAGCTGACTATCGACGAAGCCAACCGCGAGCTGAAGCGGCTCAAAGCCAGCGCACCATTGATCCGAGGGGGAAATCACGCGTGAATTCGTTGGCGGGGAAGATTGCGCGAAAAATCGAAAGCGGCGAACCGCAGGAATCGGGCCAGTCCTGGTTCACTGCGGCGGAGCTCGCCGAGCTGGCGTTGCCCGGCCTGGCCCGGGACAAGCGCTCGCTCAATCGCCGCGCACGCGAAGAGAACTGGATGCTGCGCTGCGCCAGTGATGGTTCCGCGCTCTCGCGGCCGCGGCTCGGCCGGGGCGGCGGCACCGAGTTTCATGTGTCCTTGCTGCCAGCTGCCGCGCGCATCGATCTTGCCGCGCGCGGTTTGACCGCGGCACCCGAATCCGCGCCTGCGAATGATGCGGCGGGAAGCTGGCGCTGGTACGAAAGCCAGAACGCCAAGGTCCAAACCGAGGCAATGCGCCGAGCGGCGATCATCGCCGAGATCGATCTGCTCGAAGGCTCTGGCATGACGCGGACCGCGGCGATCGGGGCGAGCGCCACGCGCTACCGCACCGCAGCTTCAACGCTGTGGAACTGGCTGCGCCTGGTCGAAGGGGTCGCGCCGTCCGACCGGCTGCCTGCGCTTGCGCCGCGATTCCAGGGTGGCGGTAGCGAAGTCGATATCGACCCCCTGCTTTGGAGCGTGTTCAAGAGCGACTTCCTGCGCCCATCGGCACCGACATTGACCAGTTGCTACGCGCGCACCGCCGCGATCGCGGCTGAAAGAGGCCTCTCGATGCCCTCTGAGAGGACGCTGCGACGACGACTGGAGCGCGAAGTCGATCCGCGCGTCATCAAGCTGCGCCGCGAGGGCGAGGAAGCCCTGCGCCGCTCGCTGCCGAGCCAGCGCCGCCACGTTGAGGAATTGCACGCACTCGAATGCGTGAACATCGATGGGCACAAGTTCGACGTCTTTGTCCGCACTCCCGATGGCCGGGTCGTGCGCCCGATCATGGTGGCGATTCAGGACATTTACAGCCGCAAGGTCGTTGCCTGGCGCATGGGCGAAACCGAAAGCGCGGTGCTGACCCGGCTCGCCTTCGCCGATCTGTTCGCCGACTTCGGCATCCCCAAAGCCTGCCTGCTCGATAACGGCCGCGCCTTTGCCAGCAAGTGGATCACCGGCGGCGCGAAAACCCGCTTCCGCTTCAAGATCAAGGCCGAGGAACCGACCGGGCTGCTGACCGGCCTCGGCATCGCGATCCACTGGGCGCTGCCCTATCGCGGCCAGTCCAAGCCGATCGAACGCGCCTTCCGCGACCTGTGCGACACCGTCGCCAAGCACCCGGCGATGGAAGGTGCATACGTGGGCAACAGCCCGATGGCGAAGCCGGAGAACTATGGTAGCCGGGCGATCGACTGGCACGAGTTCAACGCTCATGTCGCGCGCGGGATCATCGCGCACAACGCCAAAATAGGCCGCCGCGGCGCTTCGTGCCGCGGGCGCAGCTTCGACCAGGTGTTCGCCGACAGCTACGCGGTCGCGCCGATCGGCAAGGCCAGCCCCGAGCAGCTGCGCATGGCGCTGCTCGCAGCCGAGCAGATCAAGGTCGACAGCCGCACCGGCGAAGTAAGCCTTTATGGCAACCGCTACTGGTCGGACGGCTGCGGCCAGCTGCACGGCAAGCGCGTGACGGTGAGGTTCGATCCCGACAATCTCATGAACGAGGTCCACCTCTACGGCACCGACGGGCGTTACCTGACCAGTGCCCAGATCATCGCCGACACCGGCTTCCTCGACGCTGCCGGGGCCAAGGACGCCGCCAAGCGCCTGGCTGACTATCGCAAGCGCATTCGCGGCGCAGCCGACGCCGAGCAGCTGCTCGCCGCCGAGGAAGTCGCCCGTCTGCAGGTAGATGCCACGCCGATGCAAATGCCCGAACCATCGGTGCTGCGCCCGGTGCGCCACCGCGGAAACACGGCTGCGGCGCTCAAGCCAGCTCCGGCCCAGTCACAACACGAAACCAAAGTTTTCGCCGCGCTCGGCAAGTTGAGCGTCGTGGAATGAAAAGGCGCGCGAGGGTCTGCCGTCAAACCGATCCCCGCGCGCTGTCCCGTAAACAGAACGAAGGTCCATTATCATGAACGATCCAGCAGTCACACCCATCGACATCCTCGAGCAGAAAAACTGGCTCCACGACCTGCGCGCGTCGAGCAATCTCAGCTGGACTGAGCTCGCCAAACGCACGGGTATCCCAACCGGCACGCTGAGCCAGTTCGGCAGCGAAAAAGGCTATGGCGGCAACGAGCTGATGGTTGCCGAGAAGATCTACCGGTATCGCCAGCTGCTCGTCACGCAGGCCTCGATCGAGGTCGAGGCGCCCGAGACGCCGGGCTATTTCGAGACCGAAACCAGCAAACAGCTGCACCAGGTGCTCGCCTACGGCCAGCGCGGCCGGATCGTGCTCGCAGCGATGGGACCGGGCACTGGCAAGACCAAGACCGCGCAGCATTTCAAGGCCTGTTATGCCAATGTCGTGCTGGCGACGATGGCCCCGTCATCGGCTGGCGTAAACACCATGCAGATCGAGGTGCTCGAAGCGTTGGGCGAGAAGAACCCGATCGGCACTCCGCAAAAACTCTCGCGCCGGATCAAGGAACTGCTCGCGTCGATGGCACTTCCGCTGCTGATCATCGACGAGGCGCAGCACCTTTCGGAAAAGTCGATCGAGGAAATCCGCAGCTGGCACGATGCGATCGGCTGCGGAATCGCGCTGTTCGGCAATGTCAGCGTGCTGCAGCGGCTTGAGGGCGGCAACCGCGCATCGGCCTTCGCCCAGCTTTACAGCCGGGTGAGCCTGAAGGTTGTGCGCCCGCTGCCGCTGCTCGGCGACATCGAGGCGCTGGCGCAGGCCTGGCAAATCTTCGATGAGAAGATCGTCGCGTACCTGCAGAAGATCGGCATGCTCCCGGGCGGGCTGCGCGGGCTGACCATGACGCTTGAACTGGGCAGCATGATCGCCTCTTCGGAGCGCAGGCCGCTCGACATCGGGCATATCGTGGACGCGTGGGCGCAGCTGTCGTCGCGGGCGGTGGCATCGTGAGCGCGCTGGTCCAGTCGATCCGGACATTCGCCGCAGAATACTCGGCCGAGTTCGATGTTTCGCTGCGCGAAATGATCGACGAGGCGCTGCTCGGCACGGCGATATTGCTCACCGTGTTCGCCGCTTCGACGCTCGCGCTTGTGGCGTTCGGCAAATGACCGCGCCTTGGTTCCCACCGCACCGGGCCGAGGTCAGTCTCATGGCGCAGCCACGGCTGCCTCGGCTCGATCCCGCGCTCGTGATGCAGCTCGCCCTGGTCGAGTTCCGGATCGACCGGATGGATCTGATCTCGGGCCGACGCGAGGCGCGCTTCATCAAGGCGCGCGCCTTCGTCGTTTGGGCGCTGCGTACGCTGGGTGAACCGCTTTCTTACCCCGAGCTGGCCCGCCTGCTCGGCAAGAGCTGCCACTCGGTTTCGATCAACCTGCACCAGCGCGCGATCGTGTTCCGGCTGTTCGACCCGCACTTCGCCGCCGCCTGCACCCGGCTCGCGCGGAGCGTCTGCAATGCAAAAAAGGAGGTCTACCATGGCGCAACCTGCCACTAACTTCGCGCGGCCAGCCACGTTCGACCGCAATATGCAGCATCGCCGGTCGATGCTCGCCAAGGTCCAGATCGCTCGCAAGGACCTCGCCATGGACGAGGACGACTACCGCCAGATCGTGTTCGACAAGACCGGGCGGACCAGCCTCAAGGAAGCCAGCGATGCCGAGCTGCACGCGGTGCTCGAGGTCATGAAGTCGAAGGGCTTCCGGCCGTCAGTCAGCCCGCGCCGCGCGTCGGCTGCAGAGCACCCGATGGCGCGCAAGGCGCGCGCGCTGTGGATCTCACTCCATCATCTTGGCGTGGTTCACAATTCTGCCGAGGAGGCGCTCGAAGCCTTCGCCAAGCGCCAGATCGGCTGTGACAAGCTGGTCTGGGCGCGCCAGTCCGACGCTTACAAATTGATCGAAGCGCTCAAGGATATGGCCATCCGAAACGGGTGGAAGCAGCACAACAGCGCAACCCAGAAGCCGCTCGAACCGCTCGGGCTGCAAATGGGCCTGTGCGACGCGATCCTGATCAAGCTGAAGGCAGCGGGCCACATTCCCGAGGATTGGTCGCTCGACAAGGCGGCGTGGAAGCTCTGCGGGATCGAAACCGCCCGCGAGCAAGCATGGAACATCGAAGACTACGCGCAGCTCGCCGCGAAGCTGGGCGCGGCGCTGCGCAAGATGGGAGGCGCAAATGGCCAGAATTGAGCAGCGGGTGATCGACGATGTCGGGGTCGCTCACAAAACCCCAGAGGCCGCAGCAGTGGCCGATCTGACCCGCGTACTTCTCGGCACCCGGGTTGGCTCCGGCGTAGTGAGCAGCGTAGCCACCCTGGTTATCGAGAACCGTGCAGAGATTGAGCGGATCTACCCCGAGCTCGATGCCAACACCTCAGCATGCGCCGGGGAAGTCATTCGCTTGGTCAGCAAGAGGGCGGGCAAATGAGCCGGGGCCGCATATGCATGCTGATCGCCGTGGCGCTGTTCCTGTTTTGGGCTACCGTGGCAGTGCTGCTCGGCCGGCAGCTGGGCTAAGTTGAACGCGCCGATCGCCTCGACCGGGACGGGTTCGCGGATCCTCGACGACGTCGCCCAAGTTGTCGGCGGCAGCGCGGCATTCGCCCTGGCCCTCGAATTCCGGGGCCAAGGCTTTTACGTGCCGCTGGACCCCGCCAACGCACCGCGCATCAAGAAGGCGATCGGCGCGGATCTTACCAAGCAATTTTGCGCTGCATTCTGGCAGCTTACGCTCGATCTGCCGTTCCGCGAGGCAATACGCCGCGAGGCCCACCGACTGGCAGCTTGTGGCGAAACCAAGCGTGAAATTGCGCAGCGCCTTCATATTGCCGAACGGCAGGTGTATCGCCTGCTCGAATCGCCAGCCCGCGGCGATGGTCCCGCCGATCGCGCGAGCGACGATCGTCAGATCGAAATGTTTTAGGCCGCGCTCGGGCGCCTACCTGTCAATCGACATATAACGGTCAGAGCTTAGCTCCACCTATCGGGCGAGGATGAACTCGCCGAATCCGCAAACCCAGACCAGCGAGCCCGACGACATCGTCGTCATGGGCCGCACCCCGCGTTACAACGCCGCCGTCGATGACGTGCTTGGCACCGAGGGCGGCTTCGTCGACGATCCGGTCGACCATGGCGGGCCGACCTCTTTCGGGATCTCGCTGCGGTTTCTTGCGGCCGAGGGCGCGTTCGATAGCGATCACGACGGCAAGGCCGATTTCGATCTCGACATGGACGGCGATATCGACGGTCGCGACATTCGCCAGCTCACTCGCGGTGATGCGAAATTCCTTTACCAGCGGTGCTTCTGGAACGTGCTCGATGCCGACCGGCTGCCCAAACCGATCGGCGAGATGCTGTTCGACCAGGCGGTCAACGGCGGGATCAGCGCGGCGCGCAAGCTGCTGCAGCGTGCGATCAACCACAGCCTCATGTCGGCACCGAAAGGGCTCAATGCTCCGGCCCCGCTGAAAGTCGATGGACGGTTCGGCGACGCCAGCCAGGCCGCGATGAACTGGGTGTTACGAAACCCGGCTTTGGGCGTCTCGGCGCTCACCGAGGATTTCCGCTCTGCGGTCCGTGAGCGGTACCGAGATATCGTGCGGCGCTACCCGTCACAGAACCGGTTTCTGCGCGGTTGGCTGGCGCGCGCAGAAAGGCTGGGGCGCTGATGTTCGGCATTTCCACATTCCGCCTGATCGGATCGATCGGCGCAGGCTTGGCGCTTCTCGCCACGGTTTGGCTGGTCAAGGATCGCTTCCACCAAAAGGGGCTGGCTGACAACGCAGCGAGCTGCGCCAAGGCCGCAGCAGCACCGGGTGATGACAAGCCGCTCGATAGCTGCCTGCCCGAGGTCAAGGCCGAGGTGCAGGCGGCGCGCCAAGCGCGAGTATGCGAGGCCGCCTTACTGCCCCAGCTGCTCCCCGAGACGCGCTTTGCAATGAGCCAGGCATGCGGCGCCGGGGTCAAGCGCCTGGTCGCCGCTGGCGATGCTGCAGCGGCCGATCGCGACGATCTCGCCGGCCAGCTCAAGACGGATCAGGACAAAGCGCTTCTCGCGATCGGCCGGGCAGAAACCCGTGCCGGCCACCAACAGGAAAGGGACGAACATGCGCGAGCAGCCATTGCTGCGGCACCGCGTGACGCTGGCGGTAGCATCCATTGCGATGCTGAGTGCCTGCGCAAGCTCGGTCAGTAAACGCCCTGAGGTCGCTGCTGACCCGGTGATCGTCACCCGCACGGTAACCCGCAGCATCTGCCCGCCCGAGCTGCGCCTGCCGCTCGGCGCGCGGCCGGTTCCGGGTGCTGGTGCTCAGATCGATGGCAACCCGGCCGGGATGGCATGGCTGCAGGCGATCCTCTCGCGGCTCGGGCTGGTCGAGGACCGCATGGCCGACGCCGCCAAGGAATGCGCGCCAGGCGCGACTGAAGGAACACGATGAGCGATCCGATCACCACTCTGACGACCAATCCCGACCAGCTCGGCGCTGCGACCGGCATTACCGACAATTCGCTGGTTCCGATCTGGGAACCTGGCGGCCCGCTTATGCGGCTGCCGGTCAAGCAGTTGATCGGCAAGCTGATCAAGACTGAACTGTGCAAGGCCGATCAGGCGGCGCTCTATGCCGATCTCGCTTGGGCCGCACCCAGCGTCGCGCTGGTGTTCGCCGATGCCGATCCGGCAAAGAATGGCTGGTACCGCAAGACCGGCGCCAGCGGCGCAGGTGCGTGGGTTCAATTCGAAATCCTCTCAGTCTCGGTCAAAGCGCTCGCCGACGCCGCTGCGCTGCTCGCCAGGCACTATGCCAACGACGATACCAACGTTGATGTGCCCGGCGGCGCGGCCGGAGACCGCGGCGCGAAGTACTGGTCGAACCTTGCCGCTGTCGCAGCAGGCACTGCTACCGGGCTCGATATCGTCAATCGCTCGCTGCCCAAATATCGCAACCTGGTCGATCCCGCCGCGATCGTACCGCATAACCTGGTGCGGGCCGATACCGGTGCTTACGAAGACGACGGCATCGATCCCTATGCCGCAACTGCGCATATCCCGTGCGAACCGCTCACGCTCTATACGACCCGCAAGGCACTCTATGGCGACGGTGTCCGCGGGCGCGCCTATTTCGACATTTCGGGTGCCTTCATCTCCGGCCAATCGACTGCAGTCGCCGCTGGCGGAAACTTCACTTCGCCAGCGGCCGCGCGCTCGATGGCAATCTCGCTTGCCTTTGAAAACAATCATGCCGGCAATTACATCGTCAAGGGCGCGTTGCCGCCAGGCGGTTATCGGGATTTCGAGCTGGTCGATGCAACCACCGCAATCCGCGAGTGCAACAAGGTTCAGGATATCGTTCGCCCGCCGCTGTTCAATCTGCTGATCAGGTCGCGCTGCCTGCTCGGCTTCGCCACCTCGGCGGGCGGCGTTTCGGCAAATGCGCCCTACTTTACGACCGGGCCGCTGCCGATCCCGGCGAGCCGCGCATTGCTGTTCAGCGTCGACTTCGTCCCCGGCGCCTCCAATTATGGCTGGCTGTTCTACGATCAGAACGGGGTGCTCGTGCATGACTGCGGCGCCACCTTCGACATCACGACCCACAACGGCACCGCGAACGTCGAGCTAGCCAACCTGTCGGGGCCGGTGTTCGTCGGCATGCCGATCGTGGCGGCCGGAATCCCGGCGCGCTCCTATCTCGCCACTGGTCCGGCTGATGGCGGCGCTGGTGCCTATACGATCGCCAGCGCGCCGCTGGGCGGAACGGCCGGCGCTCCGGCGCTCTCAACTGCAAGCGCTACGGTTGCCGGAACTGGGGGTGGTTGCCTGGCCAACGTCCTGATCCGGCCGCCGCAGATCGCAGTGCAGGCGCGAATTGCGGCACAGCTCGATCAGCTAGAAGGGGCCTACGTGTACGATCACGTCCCTGCGGCGGGCGAAATTCCCCTGGGCTGGGATGATTTGGCGCAGCTCAAGCCACTGGCTGGACGCAACCTTCTCACGATGGGCGACAGCATCATGGCCGGCGCAGGCAGCGGCGGCGTGCATATGTGGCCCCTCGGCATCGCGCAGCTGACCAAAGCCACCTTGAAGACGCAGGCCGAGTTTAGCGGGGCACAGGTTGCGCAGCTACTCACCGCAAAGATCGGCGGGGGTGTCTACTCAGCCGCCGATCTGGCTGGTGTTGCAGCTTCGTTCAATAATGTCGGCACCAATAACTGGGGTGCCGTGTCTGGCGCCGCACCGCCCGGAACGCCCTATACGTTGCCGTACCCGGGCGCGCACGTCGGCGCGATCGGCGACACCTCGGCATCGGGCAGCTTCATCGGCGATCTGCATGGCCTTTACGTCGAGAAGATCTTCGCTTGGGACGTAGCGAACAACAATCGCAACGCCGTCCACCTACTGGGCACCGTGATTCGGCGCTACGACAACGGCACGACCGATGGCGATCCGGTCAATGCGATCGGCGAGAAGCTGTCAGACTATCGGCAGGCGACGATCGACTTCTGCAACTGGGTCGGAATGCCCTACATCGACCTTTGGAATGTGGCTGGGTTGGACCGCGTTCGCGGGCCGGGCCAGTACACCGATGGGCTCCATGCTTCCGGCCAGACCTGCCAGAAAATCCTCGCGCCGCAGGTCGCACGCAAGCTGGAAAGCTTGGCGAGCATCAGCTGATGCTGCTTCCGCTCACCTTTCCGAAGTTTGCTGCCGCTTGGCTGCCGATGCTGGCGGCGAGCGTGGCGGTAGATCCGGCACCTCGGCTTGCGGACCTGTTCGTCGTCAAGCTCGGCGGGTTCACCGTGCCCGCGCTCACCTGCGCCTTGGGCGCGATCGGCGTGCTGGCTGCCCGGCCGTTGGCGCGCAAGTCCGAGACAGCTCTCAGCTGGCCGTTGTTCATCCTGGTCAGTCTGATCATGCTGGTCGTGGTTGAGCTGTGGATCCTCGAGAACGGTCCCGGCGCGCTTTTTGCCTTCGTCATCGCGATCGGTCTCGGTTTCTCTGGCTACGCCCTGATCGAGATGGTCGGCGAGGAAGTGCGCGGCTTCCTCAAAAACATTGTCGCCGGCGCGAGTGGGAAACTGCGCGCCAGCATCACTCCTAAGGACCCCCAGGCATGAATTACTCTCCGCTCGAGTTCGGCATTATTGCCTTCATCGTTGTGATGCTTGCCATCGTGATCTGGCGCGGCGGCATGGCAAATCCCGAGGGCACCGGGACGCTCGGCCGGAAGTTAGGCACGATTAAGACCGAACTCGCCCAAGTGCAGAGCGAGGTGAAGACGATCGCCGGTCGGGTCACCGAGATCGATCGCAGGGCCGCGACAACCGGCGATATCGACGATCTCAAATCGCAGATCAGTGAGCAGGCGCAGTGCCTCAAGCAGCTCGACGAGAGTTTGAACGCACTCGGTATCAGCGGCGCAGCGCGCGAGGCGACGCTCGATGCGGTCCGCCAGCAAGTCCAGATGATTTACCAGGTGATCGTGCCGAAGGGGATGAAGTGATGAGCTTTGGGGCGGATCTAACCAAAGTCCAGGACGGGCACATCCGGCTTGCCACACTGCGGCTGCTCGATAGCCAGCCGGGCTATTGCGCCAACGACTCGGTGCTTCACCAGGCGGTCAACGCCATGGGGCTGGTTTGCACGCGTGATCAGATGCGCGGGCACATCACCTGGCTGCAGGAACAGCGCCTGGTCGAGACAGTCTCGCCGGCACCGGGCCTGCTCGTTGCGACGCTGACCGAACGTGGCGGCGAAGTCGCCCACGGCCGTTCGTTCATCAACGGCGTCCAGCGGCCGAGCCCGAGGGACTGACCCGGTGGCATTGACCGGCGTTCCCAAATCGCGGCGCAAGCAAACGCCCAGCACGGTCGACCGGCTCGACCCGGAGATCCGTGCGCTGATCGGGCACCTGCGGATCGACCGCGGATGGACGATCGACGAAATCCGTGCGCGCCTGGTCGAGATGGGGCAAACCGAAGTGCCGAGCCGATCGGCGCTGGGGCGGCATATTCGCAGCCTGGCCGACGTCGGCGCCGATCTGCGCGAGACGCAAGTCTATGCCGAGGCGCTGGCAAAGGAGGCCGGATCGAAGAACGCCGGCCAGCTGCTCGACGTCAACGCGCAGCTGCTGCATGCCAACATGTTCCGCCTGATGCTGGCCGAGCGCGACGGTGAAGGAATCCAGCTCGATTCGAAGCAGGCCAAGGAATTCTCCGAAGCGCTGCGCAACCTCGCGCTGATGCGCAAGACCGAGCTCGAGACGATCGAAAAGGCCGAGAAGCGCGCGGCCGAGAAGGAGCGCATCGCTTCCGCCGATCGCGCCGGCAAGGCAGCGCGGGCGAAGGGGCTTTCGAAGGATACCGTCGAGGCGATCCGTCACGCCGTGCTGGGGAGCGACACCTGATGCTGCATATCATCGGCACCACTTTGCTGTGGATCCTCGGCCTCGCCCTTGCTGCGATCTTCTTGCTCGACCAGCTGGCGCGCGGAATGGTGAGCAATCCCGATTCCTACAAGACTTCGAAGACCGGCTGTGTTCTCAGCTTGATCGGGCTGGCTCTGCTGATCGCCTTGGCACGCGAAGCATTTGGTGGCGCCAGCTGATGGCAGGTTTGCTTTCAAATTTTGACGTCCAAGAAGTGGACGATTTCGATGCTAGTAACGCCATCGGTGCGAAAGTACTGGAGATGGCTGATCGCCTCAAAGTTGCTGATGCAGTAGCGCCTGGGTCAACTGCTGCATGGGGCTTTGAGGTCGACGGGACACGCTATGAATTGCGCATGGTCGTGAAGCCGCTCGTGGAAGACAAATCATGAAGCGGTCTCCCGAAGACCAGGCCGCGCGCGACGCGTCGATTCGCGCGCGCGAAATCCAGGGCGATCGCGAAGCGGCCGAGATCGCGCTTATGCGGCTGCCCAAGGGCGACTTGCTGCTAAAGTACCAACAGCGCACGGTCGATCTGCTGTTTGCCGGCACTGCGCTCCTGGTCATCGAGAAGTCGCGGCGCATCGGGCTCACCTGGGGCATCGCCGCCTTCGCTGCGCTCAAGGCCGCTGCCTCGGCCGAGGCGGGCGGGCAGAACATCTGGTACATGGGTTACGACAAGGACATGACCCTCGAATTCATCGAGGTCTGCGCCATGTGGTGCCGCGCGTTCGGCCTGGTCGCCGGCGACATCGAGGAGGAGGAAGTTCTCGAGGCCGATGAGAAGGGCGTGAAAGCCTTCTCGATCCGGCTCGCCAGCGGATTTCGCATCACTGCGCTGCCATCGGTCCCGCGGGCACTGCGCGGCAAGCAGGGCATCGTCGTGATCGACGAAGCGGCGTTCCACAAGAACGTCGACGAAGTGATCAAGTCGGCGATGGCGCTGCTGATCTGGGGCGGCCAGGTCGTGGTTGTCTCGACCCACGACGGCGTTTCCAACCCGTTCAACGTGTTGCTCGACGAGATCCGCGCAGGCAACCGCAAGGGTTTGCCGCTCACGATCCCGTTCCACGATGCGATGGAGGCTGGCCTCTACGAGCGCGTTGCGCTGGTCGCTCGGACCAAAGGCACCCAGCTTCCCGACAAGGTACAGTGGGAAGCCGATATCCGCGCCGCCTATGGCGACGATGCCGCCGAAGAGCTCGACTGCATTCCCAAGACCGGATCGGGCTGCCTGATCAGCTTGGAGGATATCATTGCGGCCGAGCATGACGACTGCGGCATTCCCGAGCTTTACCAGGGCGGGCTGTGCTACCTCGGCCGAGACGTGGCGCGGCGCCGCGATGGTCAGATCCAGATCAATATGGAGCTGCTCGGCGATGTGCTGTGGGAGCGCGACAGCTACCGTGAGGTGGGGCAGACCTTCGAACATCAGGACGCCTGGTTCGATTCGATGTTCGGCATGCGCCGCCTCGTCCAGGCGCGCATCGATCAGACCGGCATGGGCGAAAAGGTAGTCGAGGATGCGCAGCGCCGCCACGGCGCAAGCCGGGTGGTTGGTGTGCTGCTGACCGGGCCTAACCGGATCGACCTCGCCTTCGGGCTGCAGCGCCGATTTCAGGAGCGGAAGATCCGGATCCGCAAGGACGCTCGCACCCGCGCCGATCTGATGGCGATCAAGAAGATGGGCTCCGAGCAATCGGGCGGGATCCGGATCGTCAACGAAGGCGCGGTCCACGCCGACGAATTCTGGGCCTATGCGCTCGGCTCGCAGGCCTGCGACCTGGCCGGAACGCTCTACGAGTACCGCGGCATGGCGCAAGGCAGCGACTGGCGCAAAGGCATCCACGGCGGACCGAAACGCGGCGATCCGGGCTGGGAGCATCCTGACGATCTTGGCCGCGATCAGCGCGGCGGCCGCTTTACCCAGTCAGGAGGATGGTGATGGAAACGATCGAAGCTAAGATGGCCCAGGCGATCGCAGCGACCCAAGCCCTTCTCGACGCGCTCAAGGCCGGAGCTACCGATGGTCGCTGCGTTTCACTCGCTGCTACCAAATTCGAGGAAGGCTTTCTTTGGGCCGCAAGCGCTGTCGATGGCGGGAGCATCCTGAATGGCTGATCTAAGCATCCTCGAACAAGTGCGCGCCGAGGGCCGCCGCGAGGGCATCGCGCAAATGAGCATGGTCTGCTGGGACGAAGCATTCGACGAGGGTCGCTTTGCGGCTCAGCGCGAAGAGGACGGCGCAGCGCGTCGCTGGTTCTGGTTTGGCGTCGCGCTGGGCATTGCGATCGCAGTTCTGATTGGAGCGTTCTTCTGATGGCAACCAAGCCGATCCCGCTCGTGTGGCCTGATGGCCGCGAGCTCAAGCGCGAAGTGCTGACCGAGGAGATCGCGGCGCCGGCCTATGGTTCGCCGCGCACGATCTATTCGGGGCACCCGGCGCAGGGCATTGATCCCACACGGCTGGCTGGGCTGCTGCTCGGCGCCGAGCAAGGCGATGCGATGGCCTATTTCGAGCTGGCCGAGGAGATGGAAGAGAAGGACCTCCATTATCTCGCGGTGCTCGGCACCCGCAAGCGCGCGGTCGCGCAGCTGCCGATCGAGGTCGAACCGGCTGGGGACAGCACGCAGGAAAAGGACGATGCCAAGCTGGTCGAGGACTGGCTCGATCGCGACATGCTCGAGCACGAGCTGTTCCACGTCCTCGACGCGGTCGGCAAGGGTGTCAGTTCGACCGAGATCATGTGGGACATGAAGCCCGATAGCTGGTTGCCGCGCGATCTCAAGTGGCGCGACCCCCGCTTCTTCCAGTTCGACCGAGAAACCGGCGAGCGCCTGCAGCTGCGTTGCTCCGAAGGTTTCGAGGAGCTGCCGGCCGCGAAGTTCATCACCCACCTTCACCCGGCCAAGTCGGGCCTGCCGATCCGTTCCGGCATCGCCCGGATCGCGGCGTGGGGCTACATGTTCAAGAACTTCGCGATTAAGGACTGGGTCGTCTTCCTCGAGGCCTATGGTCATCCGGTGCGGATCGGCAAGTATGGCCCGAACGAGAGCGAAGAGAACAAGCGCATCCTCGAGCGCGCATTGCGCCAGCTCGGCACTGACGCCGCCGCGGCCTTCCCCGAAACGATGTCGGTCGAGTTCGTCGACCGCAAGGCCGGAACCGCACCCAACGACCTGTGGCGCAGCCATGCCGAATACTTCGACGATCAGATCTCGAAGGCAGTGCTCGGCCAGACCAACACCACCGACGCCAAGGGCGGCGGGCTTGGCTCAGGTCAGGCAGAAGTCCACAACCAGGTGCGCGAGGATATCGAGCGCGCCGATGCCAAGCTGCTGGCCGCGACGCTCAACCGGGATCTGATCGTGCCGCTGGTGATCTTCAACCGCGGGGTGCGCGACAAGTATCCCCGGCTCAAGATCGGCCGACCCGATCCGGTCGATGTAAAGGCACTGATCGAAGCGGCCGGCGCGCTGACCGATATGGGGGTCGAAATCGACGCCGAGGAAGTGCGCGAACGGGCTGGCCTGCCGGCTGGCAAAACGGGCGGTCAGATCCTGCTCAAGAAGGCTGCTCCGGCAGCACTGGTTGATCCGGCATCGGACTTGAATTCGGACCCAGCCAAATTGGCGGCAGGAAGCCCCGTGAGAAGCAAGGTGCCGCCCGGTGGGGCGGGTACAGCACCGAAGGCCCTCTTATCCCCTCTCAAACGGCCCAGCGGGGCAATCGAAACCGCACTCCAGTCCTCGCAGGGCGATCTCCCGGCGCGGGATCCGGATTTCATCACCAGGACCGCCGACGAGGCGCTGGGTGACTGGGAGCCGCTGATCGAACCGCTGCTGACCTCGATCGATGATCTTGCCGCGCAGTGTTCCGATCTGGGCGAGCTGCAGGAGCGGTTGTCCGAAGCGATGGCGACGATGGATCCAACCGCCTTTGCCGAGCTGCTGTCGCGTGGCGGCTTTGCAGCCAGCGTCACCGGCCAGGCCGATCCTTCTGGCAATCCGGGGCGGGCATGATCCGTGGCAGATGGCGATCTCACCAGCACCGAGCTCGACCTCGCCTTCGACTTCTCGCGCAGCGAGAGTGGCGGCTGGCGCGATGCGGCTGGCGCATTGCAGATCGCTGCGCCCGGCGTGGCGCGCTTTGACCATGACCCGGTCGGCAAACCTCTCGGTCTGCTGATCACGCCCGGCGTCGAACTGGGTGGCGCCGATCGCTGCACGGTAGATCCGCTCATCCTGCCGATCGACCTGCTCGACACCGAGGCACCCGGCGCGCGAAACGTTACGGTGTTCCACCGGTTCGACACAGGATCGGGCGAGCAGCGCCGCGCCTGCTACAGCCGCAACGTCACTGCGACCATCGACGCGCTGCTGCGCCAGGCTGGTCACCACATCGAACTCGGCGTGGTTCGCGGGCACCGCCCCAATGTCGACGGCTTCATTCACTTCCGCGGTGAGCAATGGCTGGTCCCGGCACCGCTCACGGTTGGCGGGGCTGTGATCGGCACAAGTCCGGTACTCGGCGACGGGGCCGGTCACCAGCTGATCGTCTGCGGCGCGGAGCCGGACGCCGGTGGCTGACTTCTGATGGCGGATGGGCCGCTTCCCACCCTCGATCCGGTCGAAGCGATCGCTGCGTTCCGCGCCAAAGGTTGGCAAATCGGGTTCGACTGGCGCGATGTCTGGCAGGAAGAGCATGCCCGCGCCTTCACCGTGGCCAAGGCGATGTCGCGTGATCTGCTGGAGGATATCCGCGGCGCGGTCGATCAGGCACTGGCCAACGGCGAAACGCTGGCCATGTTCACCAAGCAGCTGCGCCCGCGGCTCGCGGCAAAGGGCTGGTGGGGCAAAAGCTACCAGACCGATCCGCTCACCGGGGAAAGCAAGGTTGTGCAGCTCGGCAGCCCGGCGCGGTTGCGCACGATCTACGAAACCAACCTGCGGACCAGCTACATGGCCGGCCGCTGGCAGCGCATCGAGCGATCGAAGGCGACCCTGCCGCTGCTCCGTTATGTTTCGGTGATGGATGGGCGCGAACGGCCGCAACATCACGCTTGGCATGACACGATCCTGCCGGTCGACGATCCCTGGTGGGATAGCCACTACCCGCCGTGCGGATGGGGCTGCCGCTGTGACGCGCAACCGCTCAACCAGCGAATGCTCGATCGCAAGGGCTTGTCTGTGACCGAGCCGGTCAAGTTCCCAGAGCGCGACTATGTGAACAAGCGCACCGGCGAGGTGACACGGGTCGAGCAGGGGATCGATCCGGGCTGGAGCTACAACGTCGGCAAGGCTTCGCTCGACGCGCTCACGCCGGCGCCGCGGGTGAAGCCGGTCCAGGATGAAGACACCGCGCTCAACGCCGTGTTCTCAGATGCTGATTTTCGCCGCGTGAGAGGGTTCTTTGCCGCATTCGAGCTCACGACCCGTGCCGACGCCACAAAAGGCAAGGTCTGGGAGGATGCGGCCGGCTGGCCGTTGGCGATCAGCCTCGGCCTGCTGCGGGGTCAGGATGGAACGATGGTGCGCTTGACCGCAACTCAGCTGCGTTCGTTGGCGGCTGCCGGCAAGGTGCTGACTGCGCCGAAGCGGATCGCGCTGGTCTGGGTGACTGGCGGGGACGGCCGGGTGATGCTGGTTCGGCGCTACACCAGCGCGGCCGGCGTCGTTGATTGCGGCCGCGACTTCTGGCGCTGGTCGACGGCGTCGAGCAAGCTGATCGAAGTCGGCCACCAGGTCTGGCCCACCAGCTGACAAATCAACCCACTTGGCGAATCATGGAAACGGCGGTTAAGCAGGTGCCGGTTCTGGCTTCGGCAGGCCGCTTCCCCAAATAATCACTGACATGTCAATCGACAGGTAACGGGGCCGCGCGGCGCCTCGCTAATGCCGTCAAATCATGACCGTTGGAAGATGCACCCACCTGATCGGAAGGAACGCTCGATGCGCAGCTAGCATTTCGTCTGGGCAGGAGCTGGCGCTTAGTGCTGCCGCTCCTGACGACGAAGATGCAGCGCTGGCATCGGCGATCGAAGTGGTCGGCGCCGACGGCAAGGTCAAAAAAACCTTTACCGCGATCCCGTTCGGCGATCCGATCCAAGGCCGCGATGGCCGCAGCTGGCGCATGGTCGATGCCGATCACGCCGCGCGCGTTCTCGCTGCAACCCGCGGCCGCCTCGGCAATGTCGAGATGGCGCTCAATTACGATCACCAGCCCGAGCTCGCGATCGCCCAGGGCGGCACGGCGCCCGCTTCGGGCTGGGTCAAGGAAATGAAGGTCGGCGCTGACGGCATCGAGGTCACTGTCGACTGGACCCCGAAAGCAGAGGCCGCGATCGCCGCTCGCGAGTACCGCTACATGAGCCCGTCGTTCATGCACGACAAGGCCGGCAATGTGACCCGGCTCAACAACATCGCGCTCACCAACAACCCGAATTTCGATCTTCCCGCGCTCGCTCACCAGGAGCAGCGCAAACCCGGAGAAGTGCCCGACATGAAAGCCCTCACTCTTGCCGCCGCTTCGGTGACGGCGATCTGCGCCGCACTGGCAATCAAGCCCGATGAAATCGACGAGGCCAAGGTTCTCGCCGGCATCGGTCAGCTCAAGACCGACAAGGATGGCGCCGAAGCCGCCCTCAATGCCGTTCGCGGCGAGCTGGGCGTTGCTGACGATGCCGATCAGGCTGTCGTGCTGGCATCGCTCGACGCCGCCAAGAAGGCCGGCGCCCCGGATCCCGCCAAGTTCGTGCCCAAGGAAGGGTACGATGCGCTCGCCGCAAAGGTCGCCAAGATCGAGGAGGCCCGCGTGCTCGCCTCGGTCGATGCAGCGGTCGCTGCAGGCAAGCTTGCGCCGTCGATGAAGGACTGGGCGATCAGCCTGGGCAAGACCGACGAACCCGCGCTTGCCGCCTTCATCGACCAGGCCACCCCGTTCGCTGGCAGCGAATCCACGATCAAGGGCGAACCCAAGGTCGAGAAGGGCAAGCTCAACGCCGAGGAAAAGGCGATCTGCGCGCAGATGGGCCTCGCCGAGGACGAATATCTCAAAACCCGTGAACTGGAGGCGATCTAATGGCCGCTTTGACTGAAGGCCGCACGACCAAGTCGCGCGAGCTCAAAACCGTTGCGCGCGGCGTTCTCGCCGGCGTGAAGATCTTCGAAGGCGCACTGACCGTGATCACCGCGGCGGGCTACGCCAAGCCCGGCGTCACTGGCTTGAACCTCAAGTCGCAGGGCCGCGCCAAGGGTGCGGTCGATAACACCGGTGGGGCCAATGGCGCCAAAACGGTCGAGATCGAGCGCGGCTGCTTCCAGTACGCCAACTCGGCTGCAGGCGACCTGATCACGATCGCCGACATTGGGGCCACCGCATACGTCGTCGACGATCAGACGGTCGCCAAGACCGATGGCGGCGGCACTCGCTCTGCGGCCGGCGAAATCATCGACGTCGAAGCCACCGGCGTCTGGATCAAGTTCGGCTGAGCCCGAAGACAGAAGACAAGGGAACTAGCACATGCAAGTCACAGGTACCGCACTCCGGACGCTCGGCGTCAGCTTCAACGCGCTGTTCTCGGGCGGGATGGGTCAGGTCCCGTCGCAGCTGGGCCAGATCGCCAGCACCGTGCCCAGCAGCACCAAGACCAACGAATACTCTTGGCTGGGCGAACTGCCCGGCATGCGCGAGTGGGTCGGCGATCGCCAGGCGCAGCAGCTGAAGGCACACGGCTACTCGATCGACAACCGCGACTTCGAACACACGATCGAAGTCAAGCGGACCGACATCGAGGACGACAACCTCGGCCAGTACAACATGATGTTTACCGCCCAGGGCCTTGCCGCGGGCGCGCATCCTGACCAGCTGGTGTTCGGCGCTCTCGCCGCGGGCCACGCGACCAACTGCTACGACGGCCAGTATTTCTTCGACACCGACCATCCGGTGATCGATGCGGCCGGCATAGTGCAGAACGTCTCGAATTCGCTCTCGCCGGGCGGCGGAACCGCGCCTTGGTTCCTGATCGACGACAGCAAGGCCGTGAAGCCGATCATCTTCCAGGAGCGGCAGAAGATGCTGTTCCGCGCGATGGACGACCCGAACAATCCGGAAGTGTTCAATCGCAACGTCTACAAGTACGGCATCGATTATCGCGCCAACGTGGGTTACGGTTTCTGGCAGTTCGCGGTGCGCAGCTGCGCACCGCTCGACAGCGCCGGCTACGAAGCTGCCCGCGTCGCGCTTGCCAACGTGACCGGTGACTATGGCCGCAAGATCGGCGCGCGCGGCAAGCTGCTCGTGGTCCCCTCGTCACTCGAAGGCGCAGGCGTCCGGTTGCTCAACAACCAGATGAACGCAGCCGGCGCGAGCAACGAGTGGGCGGGCACCGCCAAGCTGTTCGTGGCTGACTGGCTGTGAGGGAGCTAAGCTTCCCACGCGGGTCCCTGCTGCGCGTCACTGCGCTGCAGCCGACCCGACGCCGGGCCGGCCTGGCGTTTAACCAGTCGAACCCGCGCGACCTCACGCCCGAAGATCTCGGGTTTGGCCTCGCCGCAATGATGGCGCTCGTAACGATCCTCTCTGACCCGTGGCTCAAAGTTGTTTTGGTCGAGGGCGACGAGGTGCGCGAGATCACGGCCGAGGAGCGCGACGATCTGCTTGCCTTCATCCAAGCTGAAAGCGCCCGTGTAGATGCCGACGACCCGCCGACCACGGATGCTGCCGAAGCCGCCAGAGCCGAGGCAGATCGCGTCGCTGCCGAGGCTGCCAAGGCCGAGGAAGACCGGCTCGCTGCCGAAGCCGCCAAGGCCGAGGAAGATCGCGTCGCCGCCGAAGCCGCCAAGGCCGAGGAAGATCGCGTCGCCGCCGAAGCCGCCAAGGCCGAGGAAGATCGCGTCGCCGCTGAAGCCACCAAAGCTGAGGAAGAGCGTGTCGCTGCCGAGGCTGCTGCCCAGTCTTCGAAGCCGACCGGTCACAAGAAGGCCAAGGCCTGATCTTTGATGGGCGGCGGGGAATGGACCTTCTGCCGCCCATCAATCCCAACCTGAAAGGATGATCCGCGCGTGCCCCTCTTCGCCGATATCACCGCGATGCAGGAGCGCTTCAAAGAGCGGGACCTCATCCAGCTGACCGACGACGCCGGCACCGGCGCGATCGACGAAGCCGCGGTCGAACGCGCGCTTGGTTCGGCCGACGCACTGATCATTGGCTACATCGCCGCCCGCTACCAGGACACCGCCACATTTGCCGGCCAGGCCATCCTGACTGACGTCGCCTGCGACTATGCCTTTTCGCTGCTCTGGCAATCCGATGCGCCAGACTGGGTGCTGGCCAAGCGCAAAGCCGCGGTGGCAACGCTCAAGGATATTGCCGACGGCAAGATCAAGCTCGACAGTGGCACGGATACGGCTGCGCCTCGCGCCGATCAGATCATCACCAGCGGCCCCGAGCGCACTTTCGACCGCGCCGGGCTGAAAGGTTACTGATGGCTGCCTCGTTTAGCCTGGCAACCAGCGGCGGCGTCGAGATCCAGCGGCGCCTCGGCGATCTGGTCCACGCATTCGGCGATCTCAGGCCGTTGATGCAGGATCTGGGTCTCACGCTCGAGAGCGCGACGATCGACCGCTTCGACAGCGAGACCGCGCCAAGCGGCGAGCGCTGGAAGCCGTCGCTGCGCGCCAAGATCGAGGGCGGCAAGACGCTCTCCGATCGCACGACCCTGCGCCACTCGATCCATTCCGTAGCGGGTTCGAGCGACGTCGAAGTCGGCACCAATCTCATTTACGCCGGCGTTCACCAGTTCGGGGCGACGATCCGCGCCAAGTCAGAAGCCGGGCTGCGTTTCCGCCTGCCCGGCGGCCTTGGCTATCGCCGCGTGATGGAAGTCGAAATCCCGGCGCGGCCGTTCCTCGGCCTCTCGGCCGACGATGAAGCCGAAGTAATTGCCCAGGTCGAAGACTATGCGGCTGCCGCGATCGGTCCAGGCGCGTGAGTGAGTTGGCCACCATCTGGGAGCTCGGCACCGGCACGCTGCTCACCATGCTGCTGCTGGCCGCGCTGCTGCGCGGTCAACCGGTGCCCTGGCGCACAGCCAACTGGAGCTTCACCATTGCAGTCCTCTGGCCGATCGCGGCTTGCGTTGGGCTGTTCGCCGCCATGTCGATCCTGCGCGAAGTCGCCCATGCCAGTCGGCGCGAGCCATGATCGGCGCGATCGAAAACGCCATGCTCGCCCAGCTCAAGGCACAGGCCGACAACGGCGCGCTGGGTTACGCTTGGGCAACGCTCGAAAGCTATCCCGACGACTTCGACCAATATCTCAAGAACAAGGGCCAGCTCAACACGCCGGCCGCGTGGGCGGTGTTTCTAGGGCTTGGCCAGTGTCAGGATGAGGGCGATGCCCAAGCCGGGGTTACCGGCACAGGGCGTTTCGCGCTGGTCGTTGCGGCAAAAAACCTGCGCAATGAGACGGCGACCCGTCACGGAGGAATCGATCCGGCGAGCGAACCGGGCAGCTACCAGCTGGCCGAAGACGCGATGCGGATCCTGTCGCGCAGCGACCTTGGCCTCGATCTGGTTCACCCGGTCGCGATCGAGGGCGCGCGCCTGATCGCGCGCTCGCCTGAAATTCGTACGCAGGGACTGTCGCTGATGGCGATCGAGCTGAGCTGCCAGATGCCGCTGGGTGTGATGCGGACGCCCGATGGCGCGCTCGGCGATTTCGCCCAGCTGCATGTCGATTGGGACGTGCCAGGCCTGGGCAACGTCACGGCGCCGCTCCCGGCCGCAGACCCCGATGCCGAAGACTTGGTGGAGATCCCGCAATGAGCCATCCGACAAGATACCGCCCAGCCAAGGGCGCGCGGGTGCTCAAGCGCCACGGCTTGCCCGTCGCCGATGCCGGCGAAGAACTGCCGGCCACACCGTACTTCGCCCGGCTTATCACCGATGGGGACTTGGTCCCGGTCGCAGCGTCCAAATCTTCGAACACCACAGGGAGTAAACCCGCATGATCAACTTCAGCTCAATCCCCGCCGATATCCGCGTTCCGGGGCAGTACATCGAATTCGACAGCACGCGCGCGCTGTCGGGCCTGCCGCCGATCCAGAACCGTGTGCTGCTGATCGGGCAGAAGCTCGCCGCTGGCGCCGCCGGCGCGCTGACAATCCAGTCGGTTATCGAAGCGGGCGTAGCGATCGCGCTGTTCGGCCGCGGCTCGATGCTGGCGCGCATGGCCGCGGCATACAAAAAGGCTGATCGCTATTCCGAGGTTCACGCGATCGCGCTCGATGATCTGGGCGGCGGCGTCGCTGCCAGTGCCACGATCACGGTCACCGGGCCTGCCACCAGCGCCGGCGTAATTGCGCTGATGGTCGCTGGCGTCGGGATGCCCATCGTCGTCGCGGTTGGCGCGACTGCCAACACCGTGGCTGCTGCGATCGCCGCTGCAATCAACGCCAATCTCGACCTGCCGGTCACTGCAGCCTCCGCCGCCGCGGTCGTGACGATCACTGCCCGGCACAAGGGCACGACCGGCAACCAGCTTGATATCCGCCATAGCCACAACGATGGCGAAGTCCTGCCAGCCGGGATCCTGCTGGCGATCGTCGCCATGGCCAACGGTGCGGGCGATCCCGATATCGACAGCGTCTGGGCGGTGATCGGCGATACGCCGTTCCGCACGATCGTGCTGGGCTTCTCGGAAGCCGCGACGATTGCCAAGGTCAAGACTGAACTCGACGATCGCTGGGGACCGCTGCGGATGCTCGAAAGCGTCGCGTATGCCGCGCGCTCGGGCACCCAGGGCAACCTGGCTGCATTCGGCGCCGCGCTCAACAGCGAGCTTGTTTCGGTCTTCGGCTCGGGCAAGAGCCCCAGCTGGGCGCCTGAAGCGGCTGCGACCTATGCCGCAGCCTGCGGATATTACTCCGCGATCGATCCGGCCCGGCCGCTTCACACGCTAAAGCTCATCGGTCTGGTTGCACCCCGCGAGGCAGACCGCTTCACGCGTGCCCAGCGCGAGGCGTTGCTGCGCGACGGGATTGCCACCTATACGATCGACCAAGCCGGGACCTGCCGGATCGAGCGGGCGATCACGACCTATCAGACCAACGCGCTCGGCATCGCCGACGTGGCGTACCTCGATCTCGAAAGCGTGACGACGCTGGGCTACCTGCGCGCCTCGCTGCGGGTGCGCATTGCCACCAAGTTTCCTCGCCACAAGCTGGCGGACGATGGCACCCAGTTCGGCCCTGGCCAGGCGATCGTCACGCCGAAGAGCCTGCGTGCCGAGATCATTGCACTGGCGCGCGAGTGGGAGACAGGCGGCCTGGTCGAGGATCTCGACCAGTTCATCGGCGATTTGCTGGTTGAGCGCGACCAGGGCGATCCCGACCGGGTCAACGCGCTGGTTCCACCCAACATCGTCAACCAGTTCCGCAGCTTCGCCGCGGCGGTCCAGTTCCGGCTCTGAGAGCCTGCTTAGAAACCTCTTTCGAAAGGGTAAGACATGTCCAATCCCAACCGCGTCGTTGGCCAGATCAAGGTCAAGATCGACGGCGTCACCTATCCGACATCGGGCGAAAGTAGCCTTGAGCTCGGCGGCCCCAAACGCGATGCCGTCAAGGGCGACTACGACGCCAGCTCGTTCATGGAAAGCACCGAGCCGTCGAAGGCGGAAGTCACGATCAACTACAAGGCCGGTGTCAGCCTGGGCGCGCTGCGCGCAGTCGACAACGCCACGCTGACCATGGAGCTCGACACCGGCTCGGTCTGGATCGTGCGCAACGCCTACGTCTCCGACGTCATCAGCTTCAACCAGGACGGCAAGGCCAAGGTCGTGTTCGGCGGTCCGCCTGCTGAGGAGATGCTGTGATGCGCATGCTCGGTACATATGCGCTGAAGCATCCGATCGTGCTCGAGACCCGCGATCCCTCGAAGGCAGACGAGGTCAAGGAAGAAGAACTCAAGCCGGCCGGGTTTATGGTCACCTTGCGGCGCCCGAAAGGCAAGGACCTCACGGTTTTTGATCGGCACGGCGATGCGATGGTCGCTGCCACCCTCGATATGATCGAGCGGCTGAGCCAGCTCGATGCGACCGAGGTAGCCAATCTCGACGGTGAAGACGTGGCAGAGCTGGGAAACTTGCTCGAGCGCTTTGCGCCGAATGGCCAGCCAACTGGCGCGACCTCCTCGGCGACCTAGCGCACGCTTTCCACTGGTCGCCATCGGAACTGATGGGGCTGACGCGGGACGATCTGATGATGTGGCTTGGACAGCTCGAACGGCTGTTTCCGGTCGAAGAATAGGCCATTAGGCGAAGGGGCTACCGGTGCTGAAATTCTCGATGCTCTTGCAGGCGGTAGACCGGGTTTCCGGTCCGGCCAGGCGCATCCGGAGTTCGATGCAGTCGCTGGGCCAAGGCGCGAAGAAGCTGGCGCGGGATCTCAATGATCCGGCGAAAGCACAGGCGCGCGGCTATGCGGTGGGAGAGCGCCTTCGTGCGGGTCTCGGCAAGCTTGCTGGTGGGTTTGTAGCGGCGGGCCGCGCGGCGAAGCGATGGGCAGGCCGCGCGGGTCTCGGCAGCTGGGGCGATGCGGCCGAATTGGCAGGACGCGGGGTCGGCAAGCTTCTGCGCAAGGGCGCAAGTCTTGCTGCGGGCGCCGCCAAATGGGGCGCGATCGCCGCGGGCGGCGCCGCCAGCTTCGCGTTGTTCGACCTGTTTAGTGTCGCCAGCCAGTTCGAGCAGTTCCGCGTCGTACTCGAAAACGTCGAAGGCTCGGCTGCTGCAGCGCAAAAGTCACTGAATTGGGTCAAGACCTTCGCCCAGACGACGCCATACGAGCTAGCCGATGTGATGGAAGCCTTCGTCTCGCTTAAAGCTTACGGCATCGATCCGGTCGGCGGCTCGCTCACTGCGATCGGCGATGCCGCTGCCGGTATGAGCAAGCCGATCATGCAAGCGGTCGAAGCGGTCGCAGACGCGATGACCGGCGAATATGAGCGCCTCAAGGAATTCGGCATCACCGCCGCGGTCGCCGGCGACAAGGTGACCTTCACCTACGTCAAAGCCGGCAAGGCTATCAGCGTTGTCGCCAAGAAGGGCATCGAAGCCGAGAAGGCGGTCGAGGGCATCTTCAATACCCGGTTCGGCGGAATGATGGCGAAGCAGTCCGCCACGTTCGCCGGCGTGATCAGCAACCTCAAGGACAGCTGGTCGAACTTCCTCCTCATGGTCGCTGATGCCGGCATCTTCGACATGGTCAAAGCCAAGATCAACGCGATCCTGGGCAAGGTGACCCAGTGGGCCAAGGATGGCACCCTGAAGGCTTGGGCGCAGAAGGTCTCGGACTGGCTCGAAAAAGCATTCACCTGGGCTGACAAGTTCGTCCGCGAGACCGATTGGGGCAAGGTCGTTTCCGACATGCAGCAGATCGCGAACGCGGCGCTCACCTTCGCCAAAGCGATCAACTCGATTGCCTGGTTCTTCAGCGAGAGCAGCGGCGAGAAAAAGCTCAACAGTGCAATCTGGGGCGAAAGCGCTCCCGAGCAGTGGCTCAACAAGAAGCTTTGGGGCGGCGGTGACACCCCGGCGCCAGCGCGGCCGTCGAATAGCGCGCCCACGGGCAAGCCCGGTAACGGCCTGATGTTGTCGCCCGCGTTCATGCGAAAGGGCGGCAAGGTGAGCGCCAACGACGTGCGAGTCGGTGGCAAGACCCAGATCGATGTCCGCGTGATCGGCCCGGCGACGGCGCGGGTCGCCTCGCTTTCGAGCGACAATCGGAACGTGCCGCTGCAGGTTAACCTCGGCCGCATCATGGCGGCGCCGGCATGAGCTGGCGTGATCAGTATCAGGTCGGGAGCTTTCGCGGCGTTGCCTTCCGGACCGAGAGCCATGAGCGCACGGGCGGCCGGCGCATCGCCAGCTTTGAATTCCCCGGCCGGGACACGCCGCTGACTGAAGACCTCGGCCGGCGCCAGCAACAATTCTCGATTGATTGCCATGTGATCGGACCCGATTACGTCGGGCCGCGCGATGAGTTGATCGGCGCGCTTGAGGCAGAAGGGCCCGGCCTGCTCATTCACCCGTGGCACGGTCAGCTGCAGGCCGTTGTGCAGGAGTTCACATCGAGCGAAACGACCGAGGAGGGCGGCATCTGTCGCTTCCGCATTACATTCGCCGAATCAGGCCAGGCGGTGACCGCGCCGATCGCCGCGCCCAGTGGCCAGGCGTCGAGCGTGGCAGCCGATGCACAGCAGGCGGCACTTCCCGAGCAATTCGACCAGCGCTTCTCGATCGACGACGCCGCTGGGTTTGTCGAAGAGAGCGCGGCGCGCCTGATCAGCGGGATAACCGATATCAGCCAGTACGCGGCCAGTCTGCAGGGCGGGATCGGGCCGGCGCTGCGCGCGTTCGACGCTGGGCTGCGCTACCTGCCCGCGAATATCTCTTCGCTCCTGCGCGCACCGCTCAACCTCGCGAATGCGATCATCGGGCTGGTCGGTGCAGTCAGCCTGATCGGCGCCAGCACGCGCGGCCGGATCGGCGCGCTGCTCCGCCTGGTCGATTGGGAACCCGGCGACTCGGCCGTTCCCTTGCTGACGCCGTCGCGGCGCATTGAGGCCGACAACAGCGCGGCGCTGCTCTGGCTGTTCCACACTGCCGCCGCGGGCGAGCTCGTGCGCAACGCCGCTCTCGCACCCTTCTCAAGCTATGACGAGGCAGCAGCGACCCGCGATGCGATTGCCGATCGGCTCGACCGATTGGCGCTGGCTGCTGCCGATCGCGGCGACGATGACGGCGCGGCGGGCTTCGATACGCTCCGGCGTGCGCTGGTCCGCGATATCGCTTCGCGTTCGATCAGCCTTGCCCGGCTCTATACGATCCAGACCGATGCCAGCGAGCCTGCACTCGCAATCGCCAATCGTCATTATGGCGCTGCCGGCATCGAGGCGCGCGCCGCGGATCTGGCAGCGCGCAATCACGTCGCGCATCCGGGGTTCGTTCCGGGCGGCCGCGAGATCCAGCTCGTGACGATCGGGGCCGGCAAATGAGCGACACGGCATTCACCGCACTGCCACGGCACGATGTCGCGCTGCTTGTCGCCGGGCAGGCCTACTTGGGCTGGACGGCGCTCACCATTGAACTTGGCATCGATCGGCTGATCGGGAGTTTCTCGCTCGAACTGGCAAGCCGCGATCGCACGGCGGCCCAAGACTGGGCAGTTGCTGCCGGTGACGACTGCCAGATCGTGTTGGGCGGCAAGGCGCTCATCACCGGATACGTCGACAGCGTTTCGCGCGGGCTTGAGGCCGAGCAGCACACCCTGACTGTGGCCGGCCGCGACAAGGCCTGCGATCTGGTCGACTGCGCTGCGCTCAACAAGCCGGGCAGCTGGCGCAACGTGACGCTCGAGAAGATCGCTGGCGAACTCGCCGCCCCGTTTGGCGTGTCGATCCAGTTCACCAGCGGCAGCGGCAAGCCGCTCGCTCGCTTCGCGCTGCAGCAAGGCGAGACCGCATGGGCGGCGATCGAGCGCGCCGCGCGCTACCGAGGCCTGATCGCCTTCTCGGATGGCCAGGGCGGCATCAAGATCGGCAATCCGGACAGCGGCATCCGCTCGGGCCGGATTGCCGAAGGGAACAACCTGCTGTCGATCACGGCCGAAGTCGACCATTCGCAGCGCTTTTCGCAGTATGTGGTCAAAGGCCAGTCCTCGGGCACCGACGATCGCCACGGCAAAGTGGTTGCGCAGATCAAGGGCGAAGCGAACGATGCCGGTGTAACCCGCTACCGGCCGATGATGGTCATCGGCGAAGAGCAGAGCGACGCGGCCTCGCTCAAGAAGCGCGCCAACTGGGAAGCCACCGTTCGCGCCGCGCGCGCCGAAAAGGCCACCGTGAGCGTGCCTGGCTGGTTCGCCGGCGACGGATCGGCGAACGGCCCGGTCTGGGAACCAGGCGCGCGCGCTGACTGCGATGCGCCTTCGGTGAAGATCTCGGGCGATCGCCTGATCGAGAGCCTGCGCCTGAGCCGCGACGATCAAGGCACCCGGACTGAGCTTGTGCTGGTCGCGCCTGCAGCGTGGACCCAGCTCGCCGAACCCGAGCCCAAGCCGCCCGCGCCGAAGGTTGCCAAGAAAAAGAAACGGCGGACGACATGATGCACGCGCTCGAAGCCCGGGTCCGCCTGATGTTCGGCCGCGCGATCGTGCGCCTGGTCGACGACGCGCGGCTCGCCCAGGAACTGCAAATCGATCTCCTCGAGGACGAGAGCCAGGACGCGGTCGAGCACCTGCAGCCCTACGGCTTCGCCGCGCATCCCCATTCCGGTGCCGAGGCTGTTGTCGGCTGTGTTGGAGGCCTTCGCAGCCATGCGATCGTGATCGCGGTTGCCGATCGGCGCTACCGCCTGAGGAACCTGGAACAGGGCGAAGTCGGGATCTATGACGATCTCGGCAACATCGTTGTGCTGAAGCGCGGCAAGATCGAAATCACCGCGCAGAGCAAGATCGAAATGACCGCGCCCGATGGGCTCAAGATCATCGCCGACACCGAAATCCAGGGTGACATTACAATCACCGGCGATGTGTCGATCGACGGCGCGGTTACCACCACCGGCGACGTAACCGCCGATGGTATCACCCTCAAGCATCACAAACACTCGGGCGTCCAGGCTGGCGCTGCGCAGACCGGGGAGCCGGTCTGATGGCGGATATTGCACTCGCCTGGAATGCGGACGCTTTCGCTGCCGACTTGCTGCTCGAGCGCGGCGCGCTGGTCCAGGACGACGGCCTGCGTACTTCGATCCTGATCTCATTGTTCAGCGACGCGCGAGCGCCGGCCGGGGCGGAGCTTCCCGAGGCCGGTTCGGATCTGCGCGGGTGGTGGGGCGATGACTTCGCTGCCGATGGCTCGCCGGCCGACAGCGCCAACGCGACCGGATCGACGCTGTGGCTGCTGCAGCGCTCGAAAATCACCGCCGCGACACTGCAGCGTGCCCGCGAGGCCGCGAGCGCAGCGCTGGGCTGGCTGATCCGCGACGGCGTGGCCAGCACGGTCAAGGTCGATGCCGAAGCGCAAGGCGACCGCCTGGCGATCGGTGTGACGATCGACCGCCCGCAAGGCCCCGGCCGCCAGCGCTGGGACTTCACCTGGGATGCTTCCACCGGAGAGCTTGTGTCATGAGTTTCGTTCGACCGTCCCTTTCAGAACTGATCGAACGCAACCGCGGCGATATCGAATCGCGCCTGCCCGGTGCCGACAGCCGGTTGCGCCATTCAGTGCTCGATGTGCTCGGCCGGGCGCATGCCGGCAGCGCGGCGGGGCTCTATGGTTATCTTGACTTCCTCGCGCGGCAGCTGATGCCCGACACCGCCGAGGCAGAATATCTCTCGCGCTGGGCCAGCATCTGGGGCGTGCGGCGCAAGTCCGCGACGGCTGCCCGGGCGACAGCGAGTGCCAGCGGCGTCAATGGCAGCATTGTGCCGGCCGGGACCGAACTGCAGCGCGGGGATGGCGCGTTCTATCAGGTCACCGCCGATGCATTGATCGCCGCCGGCGTCGCCGCGGTCTCGCTTGCGGCGGTAACGCCGGGGACAGGCGGCGACGTCCTGATCGGCTCAGTACTCACGCTCACTAGCCCGGTTGCCGGCGTCGCCGCCGAACTGACCGTTTCGGCGATCGCCGTCGTGGGCAGCGACGAAGAGGATGACGACAGTCTGCTCGCGCGGCTGCTTGACCGCATTCAGAACCCGCAGCTCGGCGGTAAGGAAAGAGACTATGTCCAATGGGCTTTGGAGCAGCCGGGCGTCACCCGCGCCTGGGCCTATTCGCTGTGGCTCGGGCTTGGCACTGTGGGTCTGACCTTCGTCATGGACGGGCGGGAGGATATCCTGCCGCTGGCTCCGGACGTTGCAGCCGTGCAAGCGGCGCTCGATCTGCTGCGCCCGGTCACCGCCGAACTGACCGTATTCGCGCCCAGTGCCCGCCCGGTCGACGTTAGCCTGCGAATCACACCCGACACGCCGGCAGTTCGCGCGGCGATCACGCTGGAGCTCGCCGATCTGTTCGTGCGCGAGGCGATCCCGGGCGGTACTCTCTATGGCAGCCGGATCGGCGAAGCTGTCAGCCTGGCAGAAGGCGAGTTCTCGCACGAAATCGTACTGCCGGCCGGAGACATCGGTGCTGGTCCCGGTGAGCTGCTCGTGTTCGGGGAGGCGAGCTTCCTGTGAGTCTGGAAATCGCCTTGCTGCCGCGCCCGGCGCAGGCCTATGCGGCGCAGCTGGGGCAGCTGCTGCCTCAGGGTGCTGCATGGTCCTATGCGCCCGATGGAACGCTGGCCGGGTTGCTGCTCGCACTGGGTGAGGAATTTGCCCGGATCGACGGCCGCGCGCTCGACCTGGTCGAGGAGGCCGACCCGCGCACTGCGCTCGAGCTGCTGCCCGACTGGGAACGCGTCGCGGCCTTGCCCGATACCTGCACCGGCGCGCCCGACAACGTGTTCGAGCGCCAGGCTGCGCTGCACCAAAAGCTGACTAGGCGCGGTGCGCAGAATATTGCCGCCTATGTCGAGCTCGCGGCACGCGTCGGTTACAACGTCTGGATTGAGGAGCACCGCCCGGCGCGTTGCGGCATGCGGCTTGGCGACCGGCTCAACGGCCCGCTCTGGACGTTCGTGTGGACCGTCCACATTCGCCCGTTCAACGGCTACCTCGAGGAGAGCACCTTCCTTGCCCAGGCGCGCATCGGCGACCGGCTCGGAGTGCGTCTGCGCGGCTTTGGCGCTCTCGATCTCGAGTGCCTTATCGGCCGTGCAGCACCCGCCCACACCAATGTCCTGTTCGCTTACGACATCGAGCCAAGCGCTGTGTTCTGGATCGATTTCACATCATGAGGAGGTGCTAGACATGCATCGTATTGATACCCCCGGATCGGTCCAAGGCCGGTTCAATGACGGCAACCCGGCCGTTGGCCAGCAGGCCACACAACTGCTCTCACCGTGGTTCAACGATATCCAGGAGAACGTGTGCCACGCGATCGAGCAAGCCGGGCTCGTGCTCGACAAGGGCGACCAGACCCAGCTGCTTTCCGCGATCCTTGCTCTGATCGCCGGCGTTGTCGGAACCGGCGGCGGCGCGGTGCCGACCACGCGCCTCGTCAGCACCAGCGGACTGGCGAGCGGCGGAGGTGCGCTCGCCACCGACCGCACGATCGACGTCGCGAAGGCCTCGGCCGCACAGGTCGCCGCGGGGTTGCTCGATGACTGTGCGATCACGCCGCTCGGCCTCGCTACGGCAGCCGCCACCGGCCTTGCCGACAACGGGTACTATGTCCTGCCCGGCGGCATGATCCTGCAATGGGGCCAGCTGCGCGGTACTTATGCCGAGGGCGCGGTGGGGGTGACCTTCCCGATCACTTTCCCCAACCACTGTTACACACTGCAGGCCACCGCGCTCAACCAGGCATCGAACAACAACAACGATGTCTGGTGCCAGAACGTCAGCAAGTCCCTGAGCGGAGCTACCTTCTTTTTCAACTACGACGGCAGCGGATCGAACGTGATCCAGGGCCTCGATTATCTCGCCATTGGCAACTGAGGAGCTCGGCTCGATGAAACGCTATTACAGTGCTGCCCAAGGCGGCTTTTTCGATGATAACCTGCACGGCCCGCTGCTGATCGAAGCACCGATGTCATCCCGCGCGAAGAAGGCCGGCAAGCGCCCCGCGCTGGTGCCCAATCCGGACACGAAGATCCCGGCCGACGCGGTCGAAGTTAGCGAAGTCCAGTACCGAAAGTTGCTGGATGCGCAGACTGCGGGTCAGAAGATCGATGCCCGCGCTGGCCAGCCGGTTGCGGTCGATCGCATCGCCTCGGCCGAGGAGCTCGAAGCTTCGCGGCGGCTCGAGCGCGACAAGCGCCTGGCCGCCAGCGACTGGACCCAGCTCGCTGACACTCTGGCTGACGATCCCGAGGCCAAAGCGTCCTTCGCGGGCTACCGCAAAGCGCTGCGCGAGCTCGATATGAGCGGCGGCGACTGGCCGGTCCCGCCCATGGTGTCGGTCTGATGGCACGGCGCAAGGCCATCGCCCTCGCGGTCCCGGCCAGCACGGCCGAGGCGGCAGCACTGCTCGCTGACTACGTCGCCGCCGATCGCAAGATCAGCGAAGTCCAGCTGGTGGCCGAGCAGGTGCTCGACCAGGTCAAGGCCGAGCGCGACGCGCTGATCGCGCTGGTCTCGGCCGAGCAGCCGGGCCGTTTCGCCTCGCTCAAGGCGTGGTGGGAAGCGGGAGGGAAGGACATCGCGGGTAAAGGTCGTTCGGCGGAGATCGCCGGCGCGAAGCTCGGCGTCCGTCTGACGACGCCAGCGGTAAAATTCGGCAAAGGCTGGAATGGCGAAAAGGTCGTGGCCTGGCTGTCCAACCAGCGCTGGCTCGGCAAGACCCGGTTCCTGCGCAAAAAGGTCGAACTCGATAAGCCGGCAGTGATCAAGGCGATCGGCGAGCCCGGCGTGGCCAAGGTTTTCGCCAAGGTGCTGACCGTCAATCAGACCGACGAATTCTTCATCGACACCGGCATCGATCGCGAGGCGATCGCCAAGGAAATCAGCGGCTGACCATGTCCGAAGTGTTCAACGCCATTTGTCCCGGCTTTGCCTTTGCCCAGGATTTCGACACCGACCCGGGTGCCATGCCCGCCGGAGCGACGTTGTGGCTGAACCTGCGGCGGGCGACCGGCTCGAAGCCGGTTGTGCTGGAGCATGTCGAGCTGGTCCGGGTCAGCGCCACGCGCTTTCGCCTGGCGCTTAGCGCGTCTGAAACCAGCCTGCTGGTCGATGGAATGCTCGAAGGCGATTTCATCCAGAATTCCAACGGGACCGACGTGCCACTGATGGTGCGGATCTCGATCCCGGTGGTGCAGCTCGTATGAGTACGCCGATCCGCCTTGCCGTCCGGCCGGTCAGCCCGATCGCGCTGACCCATAGTGCGCCTGTGCCGTTGCGCCTCACCCGGCTGAGCCAGGCAGCACCGCTGCTGCGCCTGGCCGGGGTGATGGTGATCGATGTTTCGGGCAACAGCGACACGATCGAATTCATCGCGGACCACGACGGTGAACACATCGTTGCGGTCGGCAGCGTCACCGCGCGGCTGCTGATCAATGGCCTGCTGGCCGCAAAATCGGAATTTTCAGTGACCGCAGGGTCGCTTCATATCCCGCCGGAACTGGGCGTCATGGCGGGCGACACGATAACCATTCTGCCCAGTTAGCAAGGAAGCGAACATGCAGCTCAATCTCGCCACGCAGGTCAAAGGCCTGCTCGCCACCGCCAGCCTGGCGGACGGTGCAAACTTCCTGAAAAAGGACGGATCGGTCGCGCTGACCGCCAGCCTGAACGCCGGGAACCAGACGATCCAAAACCTCGCAAACGGGGTAAACGGCACTGATGCGGTCAACCTCACCCAGGTCCAGGCGCTGATCAGCGGGCTCTCGGACAAGGCCGAGGTGCAATATTGCTCGACCAGCCCGCTTCCGGCGAACACCTATGCCAACGGCGCGGCCGGGGTCGGCGCCACACTGACCGGAAACGTCAATGGCGCGCTTTCGGTCGATGGAGTGCCGTCGGTTGCGGGCCAGCGGGTGCTGATCGCAGGCGAGGCTGCGCCCGCCAACAATGGCATCTACACCGTCACTGCGGCCGGCGGAGCGGGCGCGGTCTATGTGCTGACCCGCGCGGCCGACATGGACACGGCGGCTGAGTTCGGCACCGGCGTGATGATCCCGGTCAAGATCGCCACCGGCAACACTGCGGGCACCAGCAACGACAGCAAGGTGTTCATCAGCGCGGCCGCCTCCGCGTTCGTGGTCGGGACGACGGCGATCAGCTTCAGCCTGATCGGCTCGACCTACGCCGCAGGGACCGGGCTGGCGCTGGGTGGGACCACCTTCTCGGTCACTTACGGCGCTGCGGCGGGAACCGCCGCGCAGGGCAACGACGCCCGGATCACCGGCGCACTGCAGACTACTGCGCTCGGCGCGAATATCCAGACCGCGCTGGGTCTCGCGCTCAATGCGGCCAGCGGCATTGCCGGGCTCACCGCTGGCGGCGTGCTTGCGGCGGCCCAGCACCCGGCACTGACCGGCGATGTGACCAATGCCGCCGGTTCGCTCGCCACCACGGTAAACACCACCGCAGGCACCGGTTTCCTCAAATATGGCAAGATCCTCATGGGCGAGGTGCCAACCGGAGCGATCAACGGGGCCAACACCACCTTTGTGCTGGCGAACACCCCGCAAAATGGCGCGATCGGCGTTTTCCTCAATGGCCTGCGGTGTAAGTTGACCACCGATTACGCCATCGTCGGAACCACGATCACGATGGTCGCTGCGCCGCCAGCGGGCGATGTAGTGACGGCCGACTATGTCTTCTGAGCTGCTCGCCCAAGCGCTGGCCGCCGCCGGCGCCGAAATCGGCGACAAGGCCACCGCGCTGATAGTCGCCCAACTGCGGCTGCAGGTTGTCGAGGGCCAACTCGCCCAGGCGCTGGAGCACGGCGCGCTGCAAGCCGCACGGATCACCGAGGATGCCCAAACGATTCTAGCCGTGCGCGCCGATCGGGATGAATGGCGGGCGAAAGCCGAGAAGATCGTCGCGCTAACGCGCACCAAAAACCGGGGAAAACAACCATGAAATCGAGTACCCGCTTCATCGCCGCAATCTGCATGTTGCTGCTCGCCGCACCGCTGGCAGCGCAGACCCAGATCAACCTGCAAACACAGGTCAAAGGCGCGCTGCCCGTCTCCAATGGCGGGACTGGAGCAACATCAACCACTGGTAGCGGCGCCAATGTGCTCGCGACTTCGCCCACGCTGAACTCGCCGTCGATCAGCGGTGGAACGGTCAACAATGCCCCGATCGGCGGCACTACGCCGGCAGCCGTCACAGGGACCACAGTCAAAGGCAACACCGCAGTCCAGACTGCGGGCTACTTCCAGGGCACCACCCCGACGGTCGTCACGGCGACCAGTTACACGGCGCTCGGCACTGATAATTTCGTCCAATATGCCGCGACCGCGACCAGCACGGTTACGCTCGGGACTGCGACCGCAGGCCGCATGCTGTGGATCCGCAACAGCACCGCCTTCGCGATCAATTCGGCCGGCTTAAACGTCGTCCCGCTGAACTCGACCACCGCAGCAGCGCCTATTCTTGCCGCCACAGCTGGCAAATGGGCGCTGCTGGTGGGCAACGGCACCAACTGGGTGATCATGGCCGGCAACTGATTACCGCGCCCTAACGGGGGCGGCCGAGGCGTCTCACCGCCTCAAACCAGCGAGCTCACACTCGCACCTCTGGCTGGCGCGCCAGCCTTCAGTTCCCCCGGCCGTTACGGCGGGACAGTGCTTAGGTGTGAAGAATGAAGGATTTCTTGATTGCGAGCGAATTGCAGCCGGTTCGACCGACCAGACCGGTTGCCCCTTGGCGCGGCGGCAAGCGAGCGCTGGCGGCTCGCCTGGCTGAGCGGATCGCGGCCCAGCCGCACGATCGCTACGTCGAGCCTTTCGTAGGCATGGGCGGTGTTTTCTTCCGCCGCCGGCACAGAGCCAAGCTGGAAGTAATAAACGACATCAACCGCGATGTGGTGAACCTGTTTCGCCTGCTCCAGCGCCACTATCAGCAGCTGCTCGATGTCCTCAAATGGCAGACCTACAGCCGTTCGGAATTTGATCGACTCAAGGCTGCAGATCCGGACACCCTCACCGATCTGGAGCGGGCAGCGCGCTTCCTCTACATGCAGGTCACCAGCTTTGGCGGCATGGGGACCCAATTCGGCATCGACTATTCCCGGCCGCGCTGGAACCTGACCAAGATCGTTCCGCTGCTCGAGGAGGTCCACGAGCGCCTCGCCGGTGTGCTAATCGAGAGGCTGCCATACCAGGATTGCATCAAGCGTTACGATAGCCGCCCGGGCGCGCTGTTCTATTGCGATCCGCCGTACTGGGGATGCACCGACGACTATGGCAAGGACATCTTCTCACCAGCCGATTTCGACCTTCTGAGAGGCCTCTTAGAGGGCATCCAGGGCCGCTTCATCCTGTCGCTCAACGACACGCCAGAGGTGCGCGAGATATTCGGCCAGTTCGATCTGGAGGAAGTGCAGCTCAATTATCGTCTCAGCGGGAAGGTGACACCAGCCAAGGAACTGATTATCAGCGGCCCATGAGCGAGCGGAGTGCTACAAAAGGTTGTGTCAAAGACTCTAAATCCTCGCGCCGCGCTACAGCGTGGAACCGCCACCCCTCGGTCCCCTCCCCACCGGGGAGGGGAGGAATCGTCACGCTTTGTGCTTGCGCGGGCGGGTGAAACTCGCAATTGCCCGGGGCATTATGAATAACGCCGAACTCATCGCCGCCGCGCAGGTTTCCAAGGCCTGGCCCTTCGAGGAAGCCCGCAAGCTCATCAAGCGCTTCCCCGGCGGCAAACCCGGCCAAAACGGGCAAGCCGAGGCAGTGGTGTTCGAAACCGGCTATGGCCCGAGCGGGTTGCCGCATATCGGCACTTTTCAGGAAGTATTGCGCACCACGTTGGTCCGGCGCGCGTACGAAGCGCTGACCGGCGGCGCGCCGACCCGATTGATCGCGTTCAGCGATGATATGGACGGCCTGCGCAAGGTGCCTGACAATATCGAGAACCGCGCCGTGCTTGATGCCAACTTGCACAAGCCGCTGACCCGCATCCCCGATCCGTTCGGCACGCACGAAAGTTTCGCGCATCACAACAACGCGATGCTGCGCCAGTTTCTTGACCGGTTCGGGTTCGATTACGAATTCGTATCGTCAAGCGACAGGTACAATTCGGGTGCGTTCGATGACGCGCTGAAGAACGTGCTGCGGCGTTACGATGCGATCCAGGCGATCATGCTTCCCACGCTGCGCGCCGAACGTGCCGCGACCTATTCGCCGGTGCTGCCGATCAGCCCGGCCAGCGGCGCGGTGCTGCAAGTGCCGATCGAAGTGGTCGATGCCGAAGCCGGGATCGTGCGGTTCGAGGATGCCGGGCAGGTGATCGAGCAATCGATTCTGAGCGGGCAGGCCAAGCTGCAATGGAAGGTCGACTGGGCGATGCGCTGGGTCGCGCTGGGCGTCGATTACGAAATGTACGGCAAGGATTTGACCGACAGCGGCGTGCAAAGCGGCAAAATCGCGCAAGTGCTGGGCGGGCGCAAGCCCGAGGGGCTGATCTACGAGCTATTCCTCGATGAGCATGGCGAAAAGATCTCCAAGTCGAAAGGCAACGGGCTGACGATCGATCAGTGGCTGACTTACGGCAGCGAAGAAAGCCTGGGGTTCTACATCTACCGCGAACCCAAAAGCGCCAAGAGCCTGCACGTCGGGGTGATCCCGCGCGCGGTCGATGAATACTGGCAGTTCCGCGAAAAGCTGGCCGATCAACCGCTCGAACAGCAACTCGGCAACCCGGTGTGGCATCTGCTGCGCACCAATGGCGATCATGGCGGCGCGGGCGACAAGCTTCCGGTGACGTACGGCCTGTTGCTCAATCTGGTCGGCGTGCTCGGCGCGGGGGCGACCCGCGATCAGGTCTGGTCGTACCTTGGCAACTACGTCGCCGACGCCACTCCGGCGGCGCATCCTGCGCTTGACGGTCTTGTCACCAGTGCGCTGGCGTACAACCGTAACTTCGTGGCGCCGACGCTGGTGCGGCGCGCGCCGCTGGGCACCGAGCCAGCTGCGCTGTCCGCGCTCGATGCCGCGCTGGCCGGGCAACCCGAAACGGCCAGCGCGGAAGATTTGCAGACCCTGATCTACGAGATCGGCAAAAGCCCGGAATTGGGCTTCGAGAACCTGCGCGACTGGTTCAAGGCGCTGTACGAGACGCTGCTCGGATCGTCGGCGGGGCCGCGCATGGGCAGCTTCATCGCGCTCTACGGGGTGGCGAATACCCGGCGGCTGATCGCCGAGGCGCTGGCCGCCTAGTCCTCGATGATGTGCGGCACGAACCGAGCGCGGTTGCCGGTGATCAACCCATCCTCGCGGATACCCAGTCCGGCCGCTTCACCCGCGACGACCCAGCTGCCCAGCACCGGGTAGCCGCGCCCGAACTCGCGCAGCTTGTACCGGCCTTGATAGACCAGCCCGCTGCGGCTGTAATCGCCGCCAGTCCGCGCGATCACGCGGCCGTTTTCAACCACCTCGATGTTGGCGCCTTCGCGCGCCAGCACCGGCTTTGAAACATAATCCCCTGGCAATTTGTGCGGATCGAAAAAGGCCGGCAGCAAGTTGGGATGGCCGGGGAACATTTCCCACAGCACCGCCAGGACCGCCTTGTTGCTCCACAGCATTTTCCACACCGGCTCGAGCCAGACGGTGTCAGCCAGATGCGCGATGATGTCCGTGCCGAATTGCTCGGTGGCCAGCCATTCCCACGGATAGAGCTTGAACAGCGCGGTGATCAGGTGGTCGTCCTGATCGACGATCCGCCCGCTCGCATCGATCCCGATCTGGTCGATCAACAGCCCTTGGGTGGCAAACCCGGCTTCGCTCGCCAGATCGCGCATATAAGTGGTGGTAATCGTATCTTCGTGCGCGACATCGCCAAAATGGGTAAACCACATCCGGCCACCGGGCACTTGGCCGCGCAGCACCTGCCAGCGCGCCAGCAATGCCTCGTGCAGGCTGTTGAACTGGTCCGCATCAGGATAGACATCCTGCTTCCAGCTCCATTGCACCACCGCCGTCTCAAGCATCGACGTCGGCGTGTCGCAATTGAATTCAAACAACTTAAGCGGGCCTTGTCCGGTGTAACCAAAATCGAACCGGCCATAATCGAGTGCAGGGCCTTGCCGCTGCCACGCTGCGCGCACCGGATCGTGATAGGCCGCCGGAATGCCGCACAGCGTCAGCAACCGCTCATCGCCCGCGATTTTCTCTCCAGCGGCGCGGTATAGCGTCTGGACTTCCTCAGTCTGGCGTTCGAACGCTTCGACTTCGGTCATGGTGAAGCTGTAGCAGGCGCTTTCGTCCCAATAGGCGCCGTCACCGTCGCTATGCCAGATCAGCCCGTCTGCCTCGACCCGGCGTTGCCAATCGGCCCGCGGAACACATGAACTGCGCCGCACCGTTCAGGACCGGCCGCCGCCAAAACCGCGCCCGCTCGATCCGAAACCGCCACGCGCTACCGCCGCCGAGCGAGTCATGTTGGCCGCCGGCGGGGCGCTGGCATAGCTGGTGCCTGCGCTGGGGCGGCTCGATCCGATAAACCGTCCGCTGCCATCGTTTACCGAGTCGCCGATATAGGGCACCCGCGAATTGCGACCCATGTAATACCAGTAACCCAGCATTGCGGCGCTGCCCATGCCGCCGCCGCCGCTGCGCTGCGTCGTGCAGCCGGCATCCGCGATCCGTTTGCCGCTTTGGTCGACACACACCGCAGTGTCGCGTTCAGCCACAACATTGTCGTCCCAATCGTTGCCCGACGAACACCCGGCCAGCGCCGATAGCGTGGCGGCCATTGCGGTGGTCAGCGCGAGGTTTTTGGTGGCGCGCATCGTCATGGCACCATGCAAGCGGCTTGCAGCACGCCCACGCCAAGCCCCATGCCGCCCACGAACAAGCCAGAGGCCACGCAGCCATCTTCGATCCGCCGCGAGATTGCGGTGAACAGCAGCCGCGCGATCGCCAGAAATACCAGCAGTTGCACCAGCGCCGCGACCAGACCCCATGCCAGCATATCGGGAATGCTGACCGCGTGCGCCACGATCATCGCCAACGGGATGACAAACCCCAGAAAAGTGCCGATCAGCTGCACTGCGGCGGCGACGTTGCCCGCCTCGATCAGCGCAAATTCGCGGTGCGGTGTGCACACCACGTACAGCGCCAGAAAGCCCACCGACAACGCGATAGCTCCGCCGAAATAGGCGAAGAATTGCGGCAGGGTCATCACGAAATATTCGAGCATCATTGGTTTCTCCGGCGCGGTGGGATGGTGGTCCCACAGTGCCGACAGCTTGGCAACTGCATCTGCGCTATTGCGCTGCGGCGCGGTGTAATTGCGCTAATGTCTGGCGGGTTTCGGCTGACAAGCCGGGCTGGGCTGAAGCGGCGGCAATGGTCGTGCTTTGCGCCGCCAGCGCCGCGCTGTAATCTGCTTGTGTCATTTCGCCTGCATCGCGGGCAACCCGCCAACCCAGCGCCATGGTCGTGCTTAGCGCACCGTGCTGCGCATTTGCTTCAACGTCGCGCAGGGTGGGCAGACCAGCTTGGCTGCCCGCCTTCATTGCTTTCACAATGGCCTTCTTCCAAGGCTGATCGCCCGCCGCGCGGGCTGCCGCAGCTGCGCGGGCAGAAAGCATCGCCGGGTCAACGATCCGGTCGCGCACGATTGCCAGCGGCGCGCTATCGTCCACCGCACAAGCAAACCCGGGGGTCGCAACAAACGCATCAAGCGCGCGCGCGGCGCTGGCTTCGGGGCGTGAATAGTGCAACGGAACCGCACGGCATGACAGCGGTCGCCGCGGGTAAATGCTGCAGCGATTATCCGCCAGCGCGCTGCATGCCCCGATCCCGAGATCAAGCGGCAGCACCGACACGCTGAGGTACTGGACGTAATCAAGCACTTTGCTGCCGCGCTGCACTTTGGCATTCCAAGACGCAGCGGCAAACCTGCTGAGCAACCGCTTGGTCTGGTAAAACTCGGCGCTGGCCTGGTCACGCGGCAGGTCTGCTGCATAATCGGCCAAGCCGCGCGGCAGGCTGTAAATCCGCAGCATCAGCTGGAGCACGAACACATCGGCCAGCGCCGCCGCCTCGCCCAGTTCGAGTTCGGGCGCGCGGTTGCAGCACTGACCGCAGCTGGTGCAGGCAAAGCGCCGCGCGGCCCCCATCATGCCTGCTGCGCGGCGATCCACCGGTCGAGCTTGGCCTCGAGGATCGGCAACGGCAGCGCGCCCGAACCGAGCACTTGATCGTGGAAACCCCGGATGTCGAATTTGGGGCCCAGCGCGGCCTGGGCTTTGGTTTTGATCCGCTGGATTGTCAGCGCCCCAATCTTGTAGCCCAGCGCTTGCCCTGGCCAGGCGATATAGCGCTCGACCTCGGCGGTCGCGTCGCTGCGCCCCATGCCCGAATTGGCCAGCATATAGTCGATCGCCGCCTCGCGGCTCCAGCCCTTGGCGTGCAGCCCGGTATCGACCACCAGCCGCATCGCGCGCAGCATCTCGTCATCCAGCGTACCCCAGTGCTGCATCGGATCCTTGTAGAATCCCATGTCGTAGCCGAGCGTTTCGGAATAGAGTGCCCAACCTTCGACATAAGCGTTGTTGCCACCAAACCGCTGGAAATCGGGCAGCGAGGTATCTTCCTGCGCGAGGCTGATCTGGAAGTGATGCCCCGGTGCGCCCTCATGCAGGAACAACGTGGTGATCCCGGTCAGAAAGCGGCTGGGCAGGTCATAGGTATTGTAGAAAAACACACCCGGACGGCTGCCATCGGGCGCGCCTTGATTGTAACTCCCGCCCGCCTCGTACTTTTCGCGGTAAGCCGGGTATGCCTGGATCACCAATTTGCTGCGCGGCACGCGGTTGAAGTAAGTGGGCACTTGCGCCTCGACCTCGCGCGCCACCTTGGCAAATCCATCCGCCAGCTCTGCCCGGGTCTTTGGGTGAAAGCGCGGGGCGGTGCGGATATAGTCGAAAAACCCGCGCAGTTCGCCCGAATATTCAAGCTGCCTGGCCACTGCCGCCATGTCACGCTGGATCCGCGCCACTTCGCTCAACCCCAGTTGATGCACCGCCTCGGGTTCAAGCCGCAATGTGGTGTGCTGCGCGATCAGCAGGCGGTATAGCCCGGCGCCGCCTTTCATCGCCGACAGCCCGACCGCAGTGCGTGCGGCGGGCAAGTAATCACGCGCCAGGAACGCCCGCAACCGGCGATAGGCGGGATAAACCTGCGTGGTAGTTGCCGCGGTGTACTGCGCGAGCAAGCCAGCGCGGCGCGCCTCGGGAATTGCGGCCGGGAAATCGCGCACCGCCGATGTGAAAGGCGATTGTTCGGGGGGCTGTGCCAGCAACGCATCGATCTGGCCGATCATGTTGGTCACGGTCAGCTTTGATTCGACTACTCCGGTTTCGAGGCCTTGCCGAAAGCGCGCGATGGCGTTGTCGAGCACTTGCGGGAAGGCCCCGATCAGTGCCAGATTGCGAGTGTATTCATCCTCGTTGGTGTACGGCAGCGCGCCGTCCTTGGCGACCAGCGAGGGAAATTCGATGTGCATTCCGCCAAAGTGGTTGAATGGCCGCACCGCGCTGAGCGCCTGCACTTCGGGACGCTGCCACGCGGCGTCTTCGCGCTTATCGCCCAGAAAAATGTCGTAAGAAATCTGTCGTTCGGCACTTAGTTTGGTGCGGTCGATCTGTTTTAGCCCGGCCAGCGCCTGCGCTACCAACGCGCGCCGCGCACGCACTTGCGCTGCGGTGTACATCTGGCGAAACGCCGCCACATTGGGCGCCCCGCCGCGATAGATCAGCCCTAGCGGATCGATCGCATCTTCGGCTTTGGCAATGTTGCGAAACAGCTGCATGAGCCGCGCGTCTTCGCCGGTCAGCACCGGCGCGGCAATTGCGGGCAGCGCGGCTGTTCCGGCCACGGCGAGCGCGCCCGCGGCAAAACGCCGGCGGGTCAGCATGGGGCCGAAAGTCAGCCCCATTTGCGCGTACGATACCATTTGGTGATGATGTACTTCTTTCCTTTGAGGACGGGGGTGCCGGCGTGCATGGTCATTTCGTTAGGCTGACCGGTGGGCGAGTGGTTGTTCCAGATCAGCAGCTTGCCGCGCTCGGGCGGGACCGCGATGCCCAGTTCGGTAAATGTGGTTTCGCCGCCTTCGTCGACATCGTTGAGAAAGCACATTGCGGTGATCGAGCGCTGTCCACCCTGCTTGGCTTCCTTTTTCCAATAGTCCGCCTTGGTCCAGAACAAGTCGAGGTGGTATTTGAATTCCTGCCCGACCAGATAGCGCTGGCCCTGCATCGTCTCACCGAAAGCGTGCGGTATGCCAAGCACTTCGTCGATCCGGCTTTCGAGCATATGGACGAACGGGCTCGACCGGTCGACATTACCCGAAGTGCTGGTGCGCCACACTTCCTTATAGCCGTGATCGAACACCTGCGATGGCTGCGCGGTGCGGTCGATCATATCCATCAGGCTGGCACATTCATCGGCATTGATGAAATCGGGTACGGTCCAGATTTCAGCAGCCTCGCTGGCCACGCGCTGCACGCGCGGATCGGCGTCAAGCCGGCGGCGAACGTGCGCGCCCACCCGCAGCAGCGCGACCTTATCGGGGTTGGGAGCGTTAACGTAGTTACTCATCCTGCCTGCCTATCCGATTGAACGAACAGGGCAAGGGGCTACTCGGCCGGTCTTGGCCGCCATAACCGACTTGCCCACAGCGCCAATTTGCGTCAGCTATTGGGCATGGACCCAATTAGCCCCGCAGCCATCCGCTACTCGCGCGGCGCCATTATCCTGCACTGGACCATAGCACTGCTGATCATCGGCAATGTCGCAGGGGCGTTCTTGTCAGAAGGCATGGCCAAGCCAGATCGCGCGCAAATCATGGCGCTGCACAAAGCGTTCGGGATCACCATTCTGCTGCTTTCTCTGGTCCGGATCGGCTGGCGGCTGATGCACCCGCCGCCGCCGCTGGTTGAAACCCTGTCAACATGGGAAGCCGCGCTGGCCAAGGTCACGCACTGGTTATTTTATATCCTGATGCTGGCGTTGCCCGTGTCGGGCTGGGCCTTCGTATCGGCCGCCGGCGCGGGCAAGCCAGTCAATATGTTCGGACTGTTCGATCTGCCCGCCTTGCCGGTCGGGTACGACAAGCTCACCGCAGGAATGTTCCAGACCATTCATGGCGCGCTCGGGTTTGTGATCATCGGTCTGTTTGTGTTGCACGTTGCGGGCGCGCTTAAACATCAATGGCTGGACCGCGACGGCACATTGCGCCGGATGCTGCCCTAACGATTATAACCAGTTTGGCCGCGCGCAGCGTGATGATGCGCGCGGCCATTGGGTCATATCGGCGGTTTCACCAAAAGAAATTGGTAATCACGTCGACCACTTCGCCAGAATAGACATCGACCAGCACGGCGTCATCATAATACCGGACCCAACGATAGGGACCATACACGTCGGGCAGACGGTAATAGCTCGGATCCTCGATCCAGTAGTTTTGGCCGAAGAACAGCTGATCTAGGAAGAATCCAACGCTCAGCCGCCGATAGCTGTAATTACGATATGGCGCGTAATAGGTGCCAAGCCGGTAGTACGACGGGTGATAGCTGCGATAACTTTGCCAGTTATAACTGTTGTTATTGCGCCACTGCCGGTTCCATTGCCGATGATCGCCATCCCGATTGTTATAGGCGTAGCCATTATTATAGCCATTGCTGGTCCCGTAATAAACCCCGCCGCGGGTATAGCCGCCATTGCGGGCGTGATCGCGGCGCTCGTCGTGCTGGCGCCGGTCTGCCCCATCGCGGTTCTGGTGATTGGCATCGCTCCAGTTGCGCCCAGCGCCATCGCGGTTGCGCTCGTGGCCGCCAGCACGGCCACCGTCACGGCTACCGTCATGGTTGCCATCGCGGTTCCCATCGCGGTTCCACGTGGCGCCTTGGTTAGCCGCAGGCCGATCGCCATCGCGGCTGCGTCCACCGTTCCAGGTCTGCGCCGGAGCGGGGGGTTGTTGCGGTTGACCAGCGCGGTTGGCATCGGACCAGTTGCGTCCCTGGCGATTGCCTCCGGACCATCCGCCTTGCTGCACGGGGGGCTGCTGCGG
>JANMCG010000023.1:0-6446 GCA_031361075.1 Novosphingobium sp.
CCGCGCCAATGCGGCCAAGAACTATCTGGTCAGTCTGGGGGTAGACGCGAGCCGTCTGGCGACGCAGACATTTGGCAAGGATCAGCCGGTCGCGCTCGAATCGACCGAGGCAGCCTGGGCCAAAAACCGCCGCGCGGTGACTATCACCGTCGATTGATCGGCCAAGTTTGATGCAGGCGCGCTGCTCGCCGCTGCGAGTAGCGCACCTGCATCAGAACGCTTTGCTCCAGCTGAACGCCACGCCCTGATCGTCGGGCAGGCTGGCGTAGTGGCCGGGATCGGTCCGGTAATACAGGCTGAGCCTTGCTGCGCCGGTCCATAGCTGGCCATGCCAGGCCAGCTCGGTATCGATCTCGCGGCCTTGCGGCGCGAGTCCAAGCGTGCGCCGCGCGAACACCGCCTGCAGCGTGGTGTAATTGTAATCGACCGGCAAATTGAGCGCGATCCCTCCGCTTTCCACCCGCAGCGGCTGCGCCACCCGCAACCCGAGCGTGTCGCCCCGCTGGAATACATCGGCGCGCGCTGCATCGAATGACCACGCCGAGCTGGTCAGCCGCCCGCCAGGTGCGATTGACCCGCCGCTGCGCGGAATGGTTATGCCGCTGCGCCATTGCGCGCCCACCAGCCAGCGCGGGGCGAGCTGCCATTGCCCGCGCGCGTCGGCCAACAGACTGTCTGCGCCGCCGCCCCCAAACCCTTCGTTAAACCGTGCACCCAGGATCGTATGCCGCTCGGTCAGCCAGCTGGTTCCCAGCGCCAGCTTCAAATTGCCGAACTCGCGGTCGACTGCCAGACCATAGCGGTCGGTCAAGTCATAGCGCCGCCGATCAAGCCCGTTAAACGAAGAAAAAACCGGCGCCGCGCTGACCGCCGAGCCATGTTCGGCGCTGGCCGACAGGCCCCAGGCACCGGCCTGACGGCGCCACGCCAGTGACAGCATATCGTCCTGTCCAAAGCCCTGGTCGTCGCCAGGAGCGCGCGCGATCAGGAACGCCGGCTGCTGATGACCCTGCAATTGCGCGACCAGCCCGTCGGCACCTTGGGCAAAGCCAAATGCGATTTTCGAATTAGGCGAGATTCGCGCCACGATTTGACCGGCCAGCACCCGCGCAACTTGCGCGTCGGCCAATGACAGTCGCAGCTTGCCTTGCCAGGGCAGTCGCTGGGTGCGCCCGGTGGCATCGACCGAGAAAGCCAGCGACACCTGATCGTTGCCCAGCGCCATGTGGCGCACCTGCCCCGACAAGGCCGGGCCCAGCCGAGGCTCGACCTGCGCGGTGCGGATCCCGGCACCCAGATCATAATTATACGCACGTTGATAACCATCGAGCACGATCGCGCTTAACCCGGCAGACTTCGCCCCGGCGTCTCCCATCGGGCCCGAAGTGACCACGGTGGTGTTGCCCAGCGGGATCGCCACGGCCGAGCCGGCCAGGCTGGTGGTCCCCTGCGGCTGAAACGCTTTGGTGATATTCAGAATGCCCCGGCCATAGATCACGTCGGTGCCTGCCGCCCCGGCATCGGTGGCGCTGCGTAACAGCAGATCGACCACTTGCACGGCGGTCAGATTGGGAAAAGCCTGGCGCAGCAATGCAGCCGCTCCGGCAATCTGCGGTGCCGAGAAACTGGTGCCCGAGAAGACATAGACCGATCGCGACCCATCGGCATTGGTTACGACCTTGATCGTGCCGTTTTCATATACGCAGCACACCCGCTCGCCGCGCGCCGACAGATACGAGTTGGCTTCGTTCCCGGCCTTGTTGCTGAATTTGGAAATGACATTGTTGACGTCGACCGACCCGGCAATGATGACATTGCCGTTGCCCGCTGCGCGCAGCCCGGCCGCGAACGGATCGGGATTTTTGGGATCGATCGCGGGATCGGTCGAATCGCCATCGTTGCCGGCTGAAATGATCACCACCACGCCGTTCGCGGCGGCGTTAGCGATCGAATTGCGCAAGGTGTTGTTAGGCGGCGATCCGCCCAGCGACAGGTTGATCACCTTGGCCCCCGCGGCGACTGCGGCATTGACCCCGGCAGCGATATTGGTGTCCGAAAACGTGCAGCCCGATTTTGGGTCGGTGGCGACTTCGGTGGCGCAGGTGCCCGCCGTATCCGCGCGGAACGCTGCGATGGTGGCATCGAACGCGATCCCCAGAATGCCGGTATTATCGCGTGCCGCGGCCGCGATCAACGCAACGTTGGTGCCGTGATCGCTGTCGGGGTTCGTTAGCCCACGCCCCCCGATAATATCGCGCGACGCCGCGCTGATCCGCCCGGCAAATTCGGGACTGGAAGCATCTATGCCCGAATCAATGATCCCGATGGTCACCCCGGCGCCGGTAATCCCGCTGGTCCAGGCAGTAATTGCCCCGTGCTGTGCCGGACCGGTCGAGCGGTTGTATTCGCTGGTCTGGAAGGCCGAACTGGCGGTCGGTGTTGGCACCGGTGTCGGTGTTGGAGTGGGGGCCGGCGTGGGTGTCGGAGTCGGCGTCGGGGTCGGCGCAGGGGCTGGAGCGGGCACCGGCGCAGGCGTGCTGCCGACCGAACCGCCGCCGCATCCGGCCACCAGACCGAGCGACAGCAGCGCCGCCGCCATCGGCCAGCGGGCATCGAACAGGATGGACTTTGACATGCAGACGACCCCGGTTTTGGCCGCCGCGCTCTGTCCGCGGCAGCTTGATTCATCCAGCCTTGTGCCATGACCGCGATTAACGTGGTATTTCTTTTGCACCGGGAGTGCGAGGCTGCTTGCCCGGCTGCAATCCACGCGATAGGCGCGGCAGAGCCGGTGCACAGTTTGCCCGCCGCCAGGAGAAACCACCCATGTCTGCCGCTTTGCCCGCTGATTTGAGTGCCGCAATCCAACAGGCCTGGGACGCCCGCGATCAGATTACCGCCGCCAATACGGCGGTGCGCAATTCGGTCAATCTGGTGCTTGAATTGCTCGATAGCGGTCAGGCCCGCGTGGCCGAGCCTGATGGGCAGGGTGGCTGGCAGGTCAACCAGTGGCTTAAAAAGGCGGTGCTGCTATCGTTCCGGCTCAATGACAATGCCGTGATGGACTACGGCTCGGGCGGCGCGCCGTCGTTCGATAAGGTTCCGCTCAAGTTCGCCGGCTGGGATGCGGAGCGGTTCCGCGGGGCGGGCATTCGGGCCGTGCCGGGCGCAATCGTGCGGCGCGGCGCGCATATCGGCCAGAATGTGGTGCTGATGCCCAGCTTTGTGAATATCGGGGCGCATGTCGGCGATGGCACGATGATCGACACCTGGGCCTCGGTCGGCTCATGCGCGCAAGTCGGCCGCAATTGTCACATCTCGGCCGGCGCGGGGATTGGCGGCGTGCTTGAACCGATGCAGGCCAATCCCACGATCATCGGGGATAATTGCTTTATCGGCGCGCGCTCGGAGATCGTCGAAGGGGTGATAGTCGGTGAAGGCTGCGTCGTCGCGATGGGGGTCTTTATCACCGCCACCAGCAAGATCGTTTACCGCGAAACCGGCGAAGTAATCACCGGGCACATCCCGCCGTTTAGCGTAGTGGTGCCCGGTGCGATGCCGGGCAAAGCGCTGTCTGATGGCTCGCCCGGGCCATCGCTGGCCTGCGCGGTGATTATCAAACAGGTCGACGCGCAGACCCGCGCCAAGACCGCAGTTAACGAATTGCTGCGCGATTGATGCTGCGGTTGAACGTCTGGCTGCGCTGTGCCCCGCTCGCCTTGGCGCTCTTGGTCGCGCCGGTTCAGGCCGAACCCGGCGGCGCCAAGCCAGGCGGGGCCCAGCCAGACAGTGCGCCGATCCCGCTCGAAGTTGCGCAAGTGGTCACGCGCTACCCGCACGATTCGCGCGCCTTCACCGAAGGATTGTTTATCGACGCCGGGCAATTGTTTGAAAGCACCGGAGAAACCGGACGGTCATCGGTCCGGCAAGTCGATCTGGGCAGCGGCAAAGTGTTGCGTTCAGCCGCAATCCCCGCGTCGCAGTTCGGCGAGGGGATTGCCCCGTGGCGAGGGCAAGTCCTCAGCCTGACCTGGCGCGATGGGATCGGCTATCGCTGGGACCGCAAGAGCTTCAAACGCATCGGCACATTCCGCTACACCGGCGAAGGCTGGTCGCTGACCAGCACCGGCAGCGAACTGGTCATGTCCGACGGCACCGATGTGCTGCGGTTCATCGATCCGCGCAATTTCAGCGTCAAACGCACGCTCAAAGTAACGGTGCAAGGCCGCCCGCTACGGCTGCTGAACGAACTTGAATGGGTCGGCGGGCAGATTTTCGCCAATGTCTGGATGACCGATTATGCGGTAAAAATTGACCCCGCCAGCGGCAAGGTTGTCGGGTTGATCGATCTGAGCCTGCTGCACCAGGCTGCCGGGGTCTTTGGGCAGGATCAGGTCGCTAATGGCATCGCGTGGGACAGCCGGGCGCGCAAACTGTACTTCACCGGCAAAGAATGGCCGCTGTTGTTTGAGGTGAAGCTGGTTCCGGCCCCGCCGCAAAATTAGCGCAGGTCAGAAGAACGTCGCGTTTTCGAGCGGCGGGTCAGCGCGGTGCGCGTAAGCGAATGCCTCGGCCGCTTTTAACACGCGCAGCAGGTTGCGGCTGGCAAGCTTTTCCAGATCGGCCTGGCTCCACCCGCGCCGCGCCAGTTCGGTGAATAGCGCGGGATACTTGGAGACGTCCTCCATCCCTGCGATCGTCACCTCGATCCCGTCGATATCGCCGCCTAGGCCGACGTGATCGGTGCCAATCCGCTTGGCGATGTAGTCGAGATGATTGGTCACATCGGCGATCGCTCCGCGCGGCATCGGGTGATCTTGATCCCACGCCGCCAGCGCCGACTTGGCCGCGACCGGATTGCCGCGGTTAAGCGCTTTGAACCGTGCTTCGGCGGCATCGCGCTCGGCGCTCCACTGGCGTCCGGCATCGAGGATATAAGGCGGATAGAAGTTGACCATCACGATCCCGCGGTTGGCCTTGATCGCATCGAGCGCCTGGTCGGTCACGTTGCGCGGGTGCGGGTTGAGTGCATAGGCATTCGAGTGGCTGACGATCACCGGCGCGCCCGCCACGCGCAGCGTATCGAACATGGTTTTTTCCGAGACATGCGCCAGATCGACCAACATCCCCAGCCGCTGCATTTCGCGCACCACCTGCTTGCCGTAATCGGTCAGGCCATTGTGTACGGGCGCGTCAGTCGCGCTGTCGGCCCAGGCGGTGTTCTTGAAATGCGTCAGCGTCATATAACGCGCGCCCAGCGCATACATCTGGCGCAGTACCGCCAGGCTCCCGCCGATCGAATGGCCGCCTTCCATCCCCAGCAACGAGGCGATTTTGCGCTGCTTCCACGCGGCTTGGACACAGGCAGTGTCGGCACAGTATTGCATTTCAGCCGGGTAACGCGCGATCAGCCGCTTCATCACGTCGATCTGCTCAAGCGTGGCTTGCACGGCCTGCTGGTCTGTCAGGTTGGCCGAGACATAGACCGACCAGATTTGCGCACCGACATGGCCCTGGCGCAGCCGGGTCAGATCGGTTTGCATCGCGCCCACATTCTTGGCCGGATCGGCGGTGCGGGTGGTGTCGCGGAAATCAAAGTCAGCCAGCACGTCGCCGCGCCGGTCGCGCAGCTGTTCTGGCACATCATTGTGCGCGTCCCACACTGGCGCGGCGGCCAGCGCGGCCAAGGCGACTTGTTCGGGGGTGCGCACCGGTTTGGCCGGAAGCGAACCAGCCAGTGTCAGGCTTGAGGCGGCGGTCAAAGCCAGCAGGATACGGCGCATCGCAGGTTCCCTCATGCAATTGGTCCGCCAGCCTAGCGAGCCATAGCGATCAGGTCGAGCCGCTTGCACAGCCGCGCGAGTCCGCTTAGGCAGCCAGCAGTTCAGGCTGCGCGTTGCGGCCCGGCGACTTAGGGCAGGAAGTGCGTTCATGGATCCGCAGACCGAAGAAGTTCACGTCACCACCGAACAAGCGCGCGGCGGCAAAACCGGCGTTGGTCTGCGCTATGTGCTGATGGTCAGCCTGGTGCTGGCAGTGGTCGCGATGGCCGCGATCTGGCTGCTGGGGGCACGCGGGCCCGAACAGTCGGGACAAGCAGTCGAAACCACCGAAGCTGCTGTTGACGCCAGTGCCGCGCCAGAGCCGGTCGCCAGCTAAGCCGGCGTTGCGTCCAGCTCGCCTGCCAGATCGAGCAGTTTGAGCATCACTGCGGCGCCGCATTGCTGTGATCGCGCTTTGGGTTCAAAGCGCCCATCGGCGACGAATTTTCCGCTGCTGTAAAGGTTCGAAAAGCTCCACAGATACGGCGTGGCGCGGCCTGAATGGCGATAGCCGAACCCGTTGTAAGCCTCGAGCCGGTGCAGCATGCGCGGCAACGACCAATCGCTTTGCCGGGCAAACCCCATCAATCGCAACGCATCGCTGGCGCTGGCTTCCCAGCTTGA
>JANMCG010000078.1:0-2570 GCA_031361075.1 Novosphingobium sp.
CGGGCATAGCGCGCCGGCACGCTGGTATTGCTCAGCGGATAGACCTGCAGCGTGCGGGCCGGCTCTGCGACATAGCCCAGCAGCTTGGCCTTGACGCGCTGGAACCGCGCTTCGGTCCCGGCATCGAACGGCTTGTTCCAGGCCGGATCCTTTTGATAGCTATCCTGAAGCGTTGCGATCCGGTCAGCGGTCATCGGGTGTGTCGAATAGAATTCGTTGTCGGCGTTGCGGGTGTAGCCGTGGCGGTATTCCAGATTCTGCAGCTTTTTGAAGAAGCCCAGCGAGCCGCGCCCCGAAATTCCCGCTTTGCCCAGAAACGATGCGCCGGCGGCGTCAGCGCTCGATTCCTGTTCGCGGCTGAACGCGAAATATTTGCCCATCGCGGCTTGCTGCCCGGCCATGATCACCCCGATCGCGGCATCGCTCGAACCGGCGGCGGCGGCCAACCCGCCCAGAATCAGCGAGAGCAGGCTGATCCCGCTGGCCGCCTTGCCGCCGCCGTCATTGATGGCATGGCCCCCGGTGATGTGGCCCAGCTCGTGCGCGATTACGCCCTGCACTTCGGCAGCGCTGCTCGCCTCTTCGATCAGGCCTTCATTGATATAAATGACTTGCCCGCCCGCGACGAAAGCGTTGATCGATGGGTCGCCGATCAATACCACATCCACGTTGCGCGGATCGAGCCCGGCAGCCGCAACCAAAGGGACGGATAGTTCGTGCAGCAACGCCTCGGTCTCTGCGTCGCGCAGCACCGACTGCGCCAGCACCGGCTGACTTGACATAGCAAAGATCAACACCGCCATGAGGCAGCGCGAAAACAGGCGAGGCAACGGGCTGGAGGACATGCGCATGGCCAAAGTCCTAGGGCTGGACCGCCTGAACCGGCGCTGAAGGCTTGCTCGACTTAGGCTGGCATTGCGCCGCCAGAAAAGCCAGCACCGGATCGAGCACCCGCCGGTCACGATCAAACGGCGCGGCCAGCTTCATCACGGTGCCGCCGTGATCAACCCCGCTCAACACCACCGCGCGGGTTGGCAATCCGGCATCGGTCATGGCCTTGGCCAGCGCTAAGGTGTTGCGCGGCTTGACCGTGGTATCGGCGTCGCCGGTAATCAGTAGCATGGGCGGAGCATCGCCGCGCACGAAACGGACCGGCTGCGTAAGGGCCGGATCGGGCGCATCGCCGAACGCGCGGCGGGTCGAATCCGAAGTGAACGGATAGAAATCGTACGGCCCGGATAACCCGATCACGCCTTTGACAAAGTTACTCGGCAGCCCGGCGCGGCCCAGCCACTGCCGCTCCAGCGCGAGCATCATCGCATTATAAGCCCCGGCCGAGTGCCCCATCAACACGACCTGATCGGGATCGCCGCCAAATTGCGCAGCATGGTCGCGGGTCCAGGCCAGCGCCGCCGCACCGTCTTCAAGCATCCGCGGGAATTTCCCGGCCTCACCCATACGGTAGCCGGGCAGCACCACCACATACCCTTCGCGCGCCAGCGTGCGGCCGATGAAGCGATAATCGTGCGGATCGCCAAAGCTCCAGCTGCCGCCGTGAATGAACACCACCACCGGACGCGGCTGTGCGGCAGACTTTGCGGCAGACTGCGCAACAGACTGCGCAACAGACTGCGCCGGGACGATCACCTCGACTTTTTGCGCCGGATCAGTGCCATAATGACCATTGGGCAGCACGACCTGATAGCCCTTGTTGCCGCCAAACTGGCGGTCCCCCCAATCGAGCAGCGCAACCGAATTGTTCGCTAATGCCCAGCGCCACAGCCCGAACGCTACTGCGCCAAGCAGCGCCACCACGATCAAAGTCCAACCCAGCTTGCCGATGTGCCTGCGCCCCGTCTGTCTTACCATGGCGCGTGCCTATCGCCGAATGCAGCACGGCGCCACGCCTTTTGAGCGCAGCGCCTTGCCGGGGAAACTTGGGGGTCGAAGGGTTACAGCAATTTACGTGCCGCGCGCGCCAGCAACGCGGGATCGTCGCCGACCTCACCCAGCAGGACCACTTCGCCGCTTGGCAGGCGGCGCGCGATCAGCAGGGTAAATTCGCCGCCGTCCGCCGCAATGTCTTCGAACGGACCGTGGTCGAGCTTGCGCAATCTGGCCGCGAGCGGTTCGGGCAAGCCATCGCGCGGCGCAGTGGCTGGCTGGCCGCTGACTTCGCGCCGCAGGCGACGTTCTTCGGTGACCACGCCTTTGAGCCCGCCCGGTGCGCTGCGCAGATAGTCGCTCAGCGTGCCGCGGCCCAGCCCAAGCCGCTTGGCATGGCCCAGCGCGGCGGCAAATTCGGTCAGCCGGGTTTTGTCGTAATCGGCCCCGAACACCAGCTTGACCACCGGGGTCATCGGCGCGCGGTCCTGTACGGTCAGGCCCGAATCTGTGACGAGTTCGTCGAATTCTTCCGGCGCGGAAACCGCTGCCAGCGAGAAATCGTAGGCGCGGCCGATTGCGGCGTAGAGCGCATTGCGGGTGCGGTCTTCGGAGCCCTGCGCGGCCTGCGCCAGTTCACGCGCCGAAGCGAGCCAGTCGGCCAGCGCCATGTCGGCGTCGCCGGG
>JANMCG010000169.1:0-4839 GCA_031361075.1 Novosphingobium sp.
CTTGGCTTCGGCCGGCACTGAAGCGCTCGTCGCCCCACCCGGGCTAATGCTGCCAGCCGGACCACAGACCGCGGCCGCGCTGGATGCAGCGGCCAGCCCCGGCAAGATTTTGCCGCCAGCGCTGCCGCCAGTTGCCGCTCAATTCGTGGCAGCGCCCGCTGAGCCAGGTTTAACCGCAGCCGCGCCGCTCGCTTTCGCACTCGTGGCTGGAGCACCGATCACCACGGTCACTGGCTTGCCAGCTGACGCCATGCCCTTTACCAAGCGACCGCCAGTCGACCGCCCCGCGCCAGCGCAACAAGCAGGTCGCAAGCCGGCTATCAGCGCATCCAGTGAGGAAGCACTACCGTTCACAGCAGCGCACCACCGGGTGACAAAGTCGGTAAGCCCGAGTGATCAATCCGAGGTCGGTCCGGACCTCTTTGGCCAACCGGACGAGCACACCTTGGCGGCTGCTGTCCCCGCTCAACCCGCGATAATCGTTTACAGCGAAGCTGGGTGCCTGCTCACCACGGCGGCGCCCAGACTGCTGCTTACAACGCCGGATCGGCCCGGGCCTGCTGCCAGCGTTGCCGCTTGCGCAATCACCCAGCCGCTCGCGGCCGTGCAACCGCCAGTGATTCCCACCGAGGTGCCGCCCTCCGTCCTCACCGCGCCGCCACCCCCACAGCCACAGCCACAGCCACGCGAAATGCCATCCGAACTGGCGGCGCAACCGCAAGTCCGCACGCAGCTTTCGGTGCGGGTGGAGGTTGCCTTGCCGGAGCAGCCGGTGGCGGTCTCGCAAATTCTAGATCAAGCCTTGCCGCCGCACCGCCGAAGCAGCCTGGCCGCGCTTGCTCCGCCCGCCGACCCACTCATGCCGGTGCACTCCGCTCCCGGTCAACCAGCCTTGCCTGCGCCGCAACTTGCGCCTGTCACCGGCGCGCGGCCGCACGATTTTGCAGCTCTGGTTGACCGGTTGGTGGCGGCGCGTGACGCCGTGCAACCGCAAACCGCATCATTTACCGTGCGCCATGCCGATTTTGGCCCGGTGCAGCTGAGGTTCCGCCATGAGGAGCGCGGGCTGGCGGTTTCGCTGGCCAGTCCCGATCCCGAATTTGCGCGTGCCGCTGCCGCCGCGTCGCCGCTCAATATCGCCGCGAGCCAGCTGTTTGTCACCGCGGCCGACAGCGGGCCGCCCGAACACGCGGGAACGGCCGCAAACAGCTCCGGCGGCAGCCAATCGCGGGGACACCAGCCCGAGCGGCGCGGCGAACCTGCCCCGCCCGCGCCGCAGCACACGCAATCATCCGCGCAGCGCCACACCGCGCGGCGCAGCGGCATTTTTGCCTGAACCATACATTCCACAAGGAGAAACGAGCAATGAGCGAACCTGAACAACCGCCGGCCAAGCCTAAAAAAAAGCGGCTGCTGCTTAAAGGCGCGGTCGCGTTGACGCTGGTCGCAGGCGGCGGCGGGGGGACTTATGCCTATGTCCACAGCGGGCTTGAGAAGGACACCAAAGCCAAGGACAAGGACGAGCCCAAGCTGGTTAAAAAGGGCGATGACGACCCCTACGCCTCCAAGGCCGAAGGCGGCGAAGGCGAGAAAGCAGGCGAGGAAATTGATGGCGAAGGCGGCAGTGCGTATCGCACCAGCTACTATCGCTTTACCGAAGAATTTACCGCCAACCTGCGCAATTCCAGTGCGCTGATGCAGCTTAGCCTGGCCTGTTCGACCCGCCGCGATGGGCGCGTGCTGGTGTGGCTCAAAAAGCACGAACTGGCAATCCGTAGTGAGATACTGGTGGTCTTGGCCGACACACCCGAGGAGGACGCCTACACCCCCGCTGGCAAAGAACACCTGCAGCAACGGTTGGCCGCCGCCATTAACAAAGTGCTGGTCCAGACCGAAGGATTCGGCGGAATTGACCGGGTCTATTTCAAAAGTTTTCTGGTCCAGTGAACGCGCAGCACACCTTTGTGGCCGAACGCGCCGCCGCGCAGCACTGTGCCCAATTGCTGCGCCGCTGCGCTGAACCCTCTGATCAGCTTGGCGCACTGGCAGCGTTAGGTCAGCAGATCGCCGCGCCTTTTGCCGCTGCACTCGCGCAGCTGTTGGGCGGCGCAGCACCGAGTGTGATGCCCCAGCCGCCGCGCGAGCTCGGCGAAGCCGACCTGGTCGCGCAGATTGGCGCCTTTGCCGCCAATCGCCTTTATGCCAGCGGCGTGCCCGGAGTGACGCTGCTCGGCTCGCTTGACGGGGCGACGGTGCTGCGGCTGGTCGACCGCGCTTTTGGCGGCAAGGGCGAACTGAGCGGTGCTTTGCCTGATGTGTTCCCGCTGTCTGCCCAGATGCTGGTGCAGCGGATCGAAGTGCTGTTGGCCCGTTGCCTGACCACCGCAATCGGCCACGGCGAGGTTGAGCCGCTGCGCCGGGCCACGCGGCTGGCTGAACTCGCGCCGTTTCCAGCGGGGGCAAAATTGGCGGTACTGGCAGTCGAAGTGGCGGATGGCGCGCAACCACCGTGGACACTGACGCTGTGCATGCCGCTGCTCATGCTGCCCAAATTGTTCGCCAACCCATTGGTCGGCGCGACGTCTGCGGCGCGGCGCGGTTCGAACCGCTCCGATCCCGCCACCGCGCCGTTTGCCGCGCTGCCGCTGGGGCTGACCGCGACCTTGGTCGATATGCCGATCTCGCTCGCCGCGATTGCTGCGTTGGTGCCGGGCACGGTGCTGCCGGTCGGCGTGGCGCGCGCGGTGCCGATCGCCATCGGCGGCATAACCATCGCGCGCGGCAGTATCGGCGCGCAAGACGACCGAATTGCGCTGCGGCTAACGAAAATCGGCGCCTGATCAGATGTATTTTTCAGGGGACTATCCATGACCATTCACACCCGCGGGTTCGACCTGCTCAAAGATGTCGACGTGCGCTTATCAGTCGAGCTGGGCCGCACCCAAATGGCGCTGAAGGACGTGCTCGCGCTCGGCGAAGACAGCGTCGTCATGCTTGACCGGCTGACAGACGAATTGCTCGACGTCCACGTCAACGGCACTTTGATCGCACGCGGCGAAATCATCGCGCAAGGGAACCGCTTCGGCCTCAAGATCGTCGAGCTGCTCGGGACCGAACCAGAAGCGAGCGAGACGGCATGATCTGGTATCTGCTCAAGCTGCTGGTGTTGCTGCCGATGATCGGCGGACTTGCGTGGGCCAGTCTCAAACTCGCGCAGCGGATGCGGACAAAGTTCGGCGTGGCGCAAGGCGCGGCTAAGTCGGTGCGGATCATCGAAACCACGATGCTTTCGCCAACGCTCAAGCTGGCGGTGATTGAATTCCACGGGCGCGAGATTTTGGTTTCCGCCTCGCGCACCGGGCTGACCCGGCTGGCTGAGGCCCCGGCGCGGGGGTTGGGGGAATGATTGCCCTTTCAATGAGCCGCCCTCTTGCGAGGAGGTGCCAGCGTGCAGCGCTGACGGAGGGGGCCTGTCCCGGGCACGCCTTGCCTCCGATCAGCTTGCGGCGGCCCACCTCCCCCAAGGGGAAAGCCTCGAAATTGTGTGCCGCATTAGCCACATTAACATTTGCGAGCGCCGCCCACGCGCAAAGCGCTCTTCCCGGCGCACTTGACCGGGCGCTGGCGTCCGCCTCACCCGGTCAAGGCCCCGGCCTGTCGCTGTCGCTGCAATTGCTGCTGGTCATGGGACTGCTCACGCTGCTGCCCGGACTGCTGCTGATGATGACCAGCTTCACCCGCATCCTGGTGGTGCTGTCGATCCTGCGGCAAGCGCTGGGCTTGCAGCAAAGCCCGCCCAATCAGGTGCTGATCGGGCTGTCGCTGTTCCTGTCGCTGTTCATCATGGCCCCGACGCTCGACCGGCTCAATGCCGAGGCAATCGCACCCTATGCGGCCGGCACGATCAACGCCGAACAAGCGTTCAGCGCGGGTGGCGCGACGTTCCACAGTTTTATGATCCGCCAGACCCGGCAGAAAGACCTGCAGATGTTTGCGCAAATGGCCAATGCGCCGAAATTTGCGAAGGCCGATGACGTGCCCTTCTCGATCCTGCTCCCGGCCTTTGTCACCAGCGAGCTTAAGACCGCCTTCCAGATCGGGTTCATGCTGTACCTGCCGTTTCTGGTGATCGATCTGGTGGTCTCCTCAGTGCTGATGAGCCTGGGGATGATGATGATGAGTCCCACCATCGTCTCGCTCCCGTTCAAACTGCTGCTGTTCGTGCTGGTCGATGGCTGGGCGATGCTAATGGGCAGTCTTGCCGCGAGTTTCGGGTGATGGACGATACCGCCGCGCTGCTTTCGCTGGCTGACCGGATGCTGTGGGTGACCGCACTGGTCGCCGCGCCGGTGCTCCTTGCCAGTCTGGCGGTCGGGCTGGTGGTTGGGATCGTGCAGGCGGCCACTTCGGTGAACGAGCAAACCTTGACCTTCGTGCCCAAGCTGATGGTGATCGCACTGGTGCTGGTGCTGTTCGGCGCCTCGATGATGACCTTGGTTAGCGATTTCATGACCGAAATATTCGCGCGGATCGCCGGAATCTCGGCGTGAACACCTTTACCTTCGGGTTCGGCGGGGTCGAAGGCGAGCTGTGGCGGCTGCTGTTCATCATGATCCGCATCGGCGCCGCGCTGCTGGCCGCGCCGTTCTTTAGTGCAGCCGCAGTGCCGGTGCAGCTACGGATCGCGATCAGCGGCGCGGTGGCGCTACTGGTCAGCGCATGGGTGCCGGTTTCGGTGCCTGCGGCCATGCTCAGCTTGCCGGGCCTGCTTACCGTGTTTAGCGAGGCATTGATCGGGCTGTCCTTGGGGTTCGCGCTGCAAGTGTCCTTCGCCGCGCC
>JANMCG010000207.1:0-5460 GCA_031361075.1 Novosphingobium sp.
CTTGGGGCCTGGGACAAACGGGGACTAATCCGACGTGTGTTTGCGATCGAACCCGCGGAACCACGCGAGCACCTTGTCGGTGCCGCGGCTTTCGGCGTTGCGCCAGCCGACCGCGTCTTTCGTGCCGTTAAGCAGCTTGCCATCGCCGCGCAGCACGAACAGCGCCGGGGTGCTCTTGAGGTTATTGACCCCGAGGCGTTTGACCAGATCGAGATTACGACCCTCGCCAGTTTGCGGACGGCCTACGTCGATGAAGGTGACTTCATAGCGATTGCCGAATTCGCTTTTGAACGCGGCTGAAGTCAGCACTTCGCCCAGCGCGCGGCTGTCGTGGCACCAGTCCGCCCCGAACACGATCACCGCTTTGGTTTTGCTTGCTGCGGCATGCGCCAGCGCCCGATCAAGCACTGCGGATCCATCGATATCCCCTGGATAAAACAATGGGCGATGCGCTTCGGGCAGGACGCCGGCTGGTTGCGAACTATCTTGCGCGGTGACCACGCCCGCCTGCCCGGCACTCAGCGCGAGCAGCGCAGCCGCAGCCAACCGCAGCAGCATCATGCCTTGCCCACAACGCTTTCGGGCAGATCGGTGCCGAACACCCGCTGGTAGTATTCGGCGACCAGCATGCGCTCGGTCTCGTCGCATTTGTTGAGGAACGAGAGGCGGAAGGCGAAGCCGGGATCCTTGAAGATCGCGGTGTTCTGGGCCCAGGTGATGACAGTACGCGGGCTCATCACGGTGCTGATGTCACCATTGACGAAGCCTTGCCGGGTCAGGTCGGCGACTTTGACCATATTGCTGACCAACGTGGCATCGGCGCCATCGGACTTGCTCAGCACGATCTGGCATTCGACCGCAGCAGGCAGGTAATTAAGGCCGACGACGACGTTCCAGCGGTCCATCTGGCCCTGGTTGATTGCCTGGGTGCCGTGATACAGGCCGCTGGTGTCGCCCAGACCAACGGTGTTGGCGGTCGCAAACAAACGGAAATACGGGTTGGGCCGGATGACACGGTTCTGATCGAGCAGCGTCAGTTTGCCCTCGGTTTCGAGCACGCGCTGGATCACGAACATCACGTCGGGGCGGCCCGCGTCGTATTCGTCGAACACCAGCGCAACAGGGTGCTGCAGCGCCCACGGCAGTAGCCCTTCGCGAAACTCGGTGACTTGCAGACCGTCGCGCAGCACGATGGCATCGCGCCCGATCAGATCGATCCGGCTGATATGCGCGTCAAGGTTGATGCGGATGGTCGGCCAGTTGAGCCGCGCGGCAATCTGTTCGATGTGCGTCGATTTGCCGGTGCCGTGATACCCCTGCACCATCACCCGGCGATTGAACGCAAACCCTGCCAGCACGGCCAGCGTGGTATCGGGATCGAACACATAGCTGCCGTCGGTATCGGGCACTCGCTCATCGGCTTCGGAAAAGGCTGGAACCATCATATCGACGTCGATCCCAAACAGTTCGCGGACCGAGACCTGACGGTCTGGCGCGGCAAGGATAGTGTCGGAACCGGTTCCGGGCTGGGCGTTGGGAATGTCACTCATGGTGCTGCCCCGCCTATACGCGCGCGCCGCCTCCTGCAATACGGTTTGGGTTGCGATGTGCGACTCGATTTGGAGAATACCCATGAAGGTCTTCGGCTTCCCGCTCTCGCCGTTCGTGCGCAAAGTCCACGTCGTCGCGGCGGAAAAAGGCATCGCGATCGAGATGGTGCTGGGTACGCCGGGCCAGCCATCGCCCGAATTTCTCGCCGCCAGCCCGTTCGGCAAAATTCCGGCGCTGCAGGACGGGGCGTTCACGCTGGCCGATTCGACCGCGATCGTGACCTATCTCGACGCGCTCCAGCCGGATCCGCCGATGATGCCGGGCACCCCGCAGCAGCGCGCCAAAGCAATCTGGTTTGAGGAATTTGCCGATACCGTGCTGGTTCCGGCGGGGGGCAAGGTGTTGTTCAACCGGCTCGTCAGCCCGGTATTCATGGGCAAGCCGGGCGACGAAACGCTCGCCGAGCAAGGCCTGAAAGAGTTAGCGCCGCTGCGCGATTATCTCGAAGCCCAGATCGGCGCCGATGGCTGGCTGGCTGGCAGCGGGTTTAGCGTGGGCGATGTCGCGGTTGCCGCCGGGTTCCGCTCGCTCGGCTACGTCGGGCTTGAACCCGACGCCGTGACCCATCCCAACACCGCCGCATGGTACGAGCGGGTCAAGGCGCGGCCAGCGTGGCAACAGGTCGCCGCGCTTGAAGGCAAAGTGATGGCGCGGGTGCTGCCGCCAGCGGCATGACCGGCTGGGCTGCGTTGCTGCGCGCGGTCAACGTCGGCGGCACCGGCGCATTGCCGATGGCCGAACTGCGGACGATCGGCACTGCGTGCGGTTTTGCGGAGGTCCGCACTTATATCGCCAGCGGCAACCTGTTGTTCGATAGCCCGCTGCCAGAAGGCGATGTCAAAGCCGCGCTTGAAGCCGCACTGGCACAGCGCGCCGGGCGATCGGTCGAAGTGTTCGTGCGCTGCGCGGCCGAACTGGCCGCAGCGGTCGCCGCCAACCCTTTTCCCGATGCCAACGGCAGCCGGCACCTGGTATTTTTCTATGACCACGCGCCGCCGCTCGATCTGATCGCGCAATGCCGTGACCGCGCGGGCGAACAACTGGCGCTGGGCCAACGCGAATTGCACGTTGATTACGGTGCGGGAATCCGTACCACCAAGCTCAAGATTCCAGCCAAGCTTGCGCGTACCGGCCGTAATATGAACACCGTGCGCAAGCTGGCAGCGCTGCTGGCGACATAGGAGAACCGGCCATGCCGACTAGCATTTTCGTCAATCTGCCGGTAACCGATTTGCCCCGGTCGATCTTGTTTTACAGCGCGCTGGGGTTTGTCCGCAACCCCCAGTTCAGCGATGCTACTGCCGCCTGCATGGTCATTTCCGATACGATCCACGTCATGCTGCTGACGCATGCCAAATGGCAGGGCTTCACCACCCGGCCGCTTCCGCCGCGCGGATCGAGCGAGGTCGCGCTGGCGCTGAGTTGCGACGACAAGGCCGAGGTCAACCGGCTGGTCGAGGCCGGCGCGGCGCACGGCGGCACCGCTGACGTCAACCCGCCCGAAGACCACGGGTTCATGTTTCAGCGCACTATCGCCGATCCCGACGATCATATCTGGGAGCCGTTCTGGATGGATCCTGCGATGGTCGAAGGCGGCGAACAAGCTGGCGTTTAGCGAGCCGCCGCTCTAATACTGCTGCACGGTTTACAGGAGACGAGTTCATGGCCGCCTACACCCTATTCACTAACCCGATGTCGCGCGGGCAGATTGCGCGGTGGGCACTGCACGAGGCCGGGGCCGATTACGAACAGGTGCTGGTCGACTGGACCGACAAGCCTGCTGCCCTGGTTGCAGTTAACCCGATGGGCAAAGTCCCCGTGATCGTTCACCACAGCGCCAGTGGCGATCAGGTGGTGACCGAATGCGCCGCAATCTGCGCCTATCTTGCCGCCGCCCAACCCGATGCCGGACTGCTTCCTTCGGACGCCGAACTGGCCGACTATTACCGCTGGATGTTTTTTGCGGCGGGTCCGATCGAGCAGGCCATCGTCGCAAAATCGATGGGCTGGGAAGTCCCCGAAGGACGCGCAGGCATGGTCGGGTTCGGCAGCATCGCGCGCGTGCTCGATACGCTCGAAGCGCACTTCGAGCACAGCAGCTTTGTCTGCGGCGCGCGGTTCACAATGGCCGATGTCTATGTCGGCAGCCAGGTCGATTGGGGGCTGAACTTTGGCTCAATCCCCGCGCGCGGAGCGTTTGTGGCCTATGCCGAGCGGCTGCGCGCACGCCCCGCATATATTGCCGCCAAAGGCATCGATACCGCACTGATCGCAGCCCAGTCCAACTAGGAATTGCCCGATGCACCAGCTTTCCGTCACCCGCCTGATCGATGCCCCCGCGGCCACAGTGTGGGACGTAATGGTCAACCGCACGAACGAATGGTGGTGCCCCAAGCCGTGGCGCGCCGAGATGGACTTTGGCGCGCGGCGCCCCGGCGCAATGAGCCTGGCGACGATGTACGGCCCCGATGGCGAAGTGAACACGCACCCCGGGCTCATTCTTGCATGGGACGAAGGCGTACGCTTTGCCGTCACCGATGCGATCGAGGGCGATCTGCAACCGGCCGGTCCGTTCATGCTGGGGATCTTCGGCATTGCGCCCGAAGGCAACGCCACGCGTTACACCGCTAGCGCCCGGCACTGGACCGCCGAAAGCATGGCGCACCACCAGGAAATGGGATTCGAGGCTGGCTGGGGCGCGGTGGCCGATCAGCTCAAGGCGTTGTGCGAAACCGCCTGAAATACGCTCAGGCGAATGCCGCAGCCTTCCTGAGCAACTGGTACGCCTCGATCACCAGTTGCAGCCGCGCTTCGTGGCTGCGGTCCCCGCCGTTGCGATCGGGATGGAGCGTATGCACCAGATCGGCGTAGCGCATCCTGAGCGCGCGGCGATCGGCGTCGAGCGGCAAACCCAGTGTGGACAAAGCCCTACGTTCCTCGGGCGTGACGAACCGTCCGTCATCGCGCTGCGCCGGTTTGAGGTCATTGGCCCGCGTCCGCGCCCGCGCGCTGATTGCTTCGAGCGGATCGTCAAAATCGGCCCAGCGCGGCGCGGCGTCGATCCCGGCGGTGGGCGAAAACGCGCGGGTCTGGCGGTCCCAGCCGTGCACCGGGTGCTGCGCGGCAAGAATTTCGTCGCTGCTCATACCCGCAAACCAGTTGTATCCGGCATTGAACTGGCGGACGTGGTCAAGGCAGTACCAGCGGTAATCGCCCGGTCCGTCGAAGCCCTGCCCCGGCACCGGCGCGCGCGAACCCGGCGCGCGGAACTCACCCGGCTCGGGACAGCCCGGCGCATCGCAACCGCGACCCGATGTTGCGGTGCGGCCATGGAATCGATCATGCTTCACCCCTTCCACATGGCGATTGATCGGCTAGAAGGGAACCCATGTCCGGACCCCTTGCCAATGAAATCGAAGCGCTCTTGCGCGCCGCATTCACCCCCGCTCACCTCGCGGTGATCAACGACAGCGCGCGCCACCACGGCCACTCGGGCGATGACGGATCGGGCGAATCGCACTTCACTGTGGAGATCGAAAGCGCAGCGTTTGCGGGCCTTTCGCGGCTGGAACGGCAACGCATGGTCAACCGCGCACTGGGTGACATTCCGGGAACGCGGGTCCATGCCTTGGCGATTAAAGCGAGCGCGCCGGGAGAATAGCTATGAACGCGTTCACCACCATCACGCCCATGACCCACGATCTTGGCGCATTTCAGGTGCGGCGCGCGCTGCCCTCGCCGCAGCGGGTCATGGTCGGGCCGTTTATCTTTGTCGATCAGTTCGGACCGGCGCATCTGCCGCCCGGCCAGGCGATGGACGTTCGCCCGCATCCGCACATCGGGCTCGCC
>JANMCG010000239.1:0-31734 GCA_031361075.1 Novosphingobium sp.
AGCTTGGCAAGCGCCGGCGTTACAGCTAGCGCTGAACCCCATGAAGACCTTGCGCGATCCCGACCAGTTGCTGCACGAAGGACTGGCGGCACTGCGCGGCCAGTTCAAAGTACCCGCGGCCTTTCCGCCAGCAGTCGAAGCTGCGGCCCAAGCTGCAGTCGCGCGTAAACCTGCCGAGCACCGCGACCGCACTGGTGAAGCCTTCGTTACGCTCGACCCAGCCAGCTCGACCGATCTCGATCAGGCATTCACCATCGAAGCAGCCGGCGCCGATTTGCTGCTGCACTATGCAATCGCCGATGTGGCGTGGTTCGTCGCCGATGGCGATCCGCTTGATAGCGAAGCCTGGGCGCGGGGCGAGACGCTGTATCTGCCCGACGGCAAGGCCGGGCTTTATCCACGGGCGCTGTCGGAAGGCGCAGCCAGCCTGCTGCCCGATGGTCCGCGCCCGGCGGTGGTTTTTACCACCCGGGTCGCACCCGATGGCTCGGTCAAATTGGCCGGGGCAGAGCGCGCGATCATCCACAGCCGCGCCAAGCTGGCCTATGAAACCGCGACCGAGCCCGAGCTACCCGCCGGATTTGCCGAACTATCGCGCCGGATCACCGATGCCGAAGCCGCGCGCGGCGCCGCGCGGGTCGATCCGCCCGAACAGCTGGTAGAACGCAGTGGTCAAGGACACTTCAACCTGGTTTTGCGCCCGCAGGCCCTGGCTGAGCAACGCAATGCCGCTTTATCTTTGGCGACCAATCTGGCGGTGGCAGACGCGCTTTATGCTGCCCAAACCGGGCTGTTTCGCGTGATGGCGGGGCCCGATGCGCGCGCCATTGCGCGGCTGCGCTATACCGCGCGGGCGCTGGGGCTCGATTGGCCTGAAACCGCTAGTCTAGACAGCTTTGCCAAGACGCTCGATCCCGCGCAGCCGGCGATGGCCGCGTTCATGCTGGCGATCCGCCGTGCCGGCAACGGGGCGAGCTATGTGCCGTATCAGGCTGGAGTGAAACCGTGGCACGCGGCGATGGCGGCAACCTATTGCCACATGACTGCGCCGTTGCGGCGGCTGGCCGATCGCTATGTCATTCGCGCGGCGCTCGCGATGGTCAACGCCCAGCCGGTTCCGGATGAGGTGTCCGCCGCGTTCACCCGGCTTGGCCCGGTCATGGGCAAAGCCGATGCCCGCGCCAATCAGATTGACCGCGCGGTGATCGATCTGGCCGAGGCAGCGATGCTCAGCGGACGCGAGGGCGAGAGCTTTGCCGCGGTCGTTACCGATGTCGATGAAGTCGGCCCGCGGATCCAGTTGTGTGATCTGCCGGTGGTCACCCGCGTCACCGCGCACAGCGTAACTCCGGGTGAGAAATTGACGGTGCGGTTGCTTGCCGCCGATCCGGCCAAGCGGACGGTCAGCTTCGCGCGGATCGCATAGGTTGCGCAAACCTGAACTGGCTTGCGCGGGGTGGCGCGCTCGGCTAGTTGCGCTCCTCCTGCGCTGCGGCGCGGACACGAGGCCCGATGGCGGAGTGGTTACGTAGCGGACTGCAAATCCGCGCACGCCGGTTCGATTCCGGCTCGGGCCTCCATTTTTGTCAGGTTGCGCATTTCGCTTCCGCGAACAGCTTGCTGCCTGAAAAACCCGGATGGGTTTGCCGCCCCGGCATCAGCCGGCAACCAGCTTAGACCGGCACGGTAATATGTTTGCCGCCGAACACCGCTTGCCAGTTCTCGATTTCCGATACCACGATGTCGTCTGCCGCGTGCGCCAGTTCAGACACTTGCGCATAGCTGAGCGCATGATCGGGCGCTGACAGCAGCAGCGCCAGCCGCTGATGGACGGCATCGAGCTTGGCGGCGGTCACTTCGGATATCGCCGAGAATCGCTCGAAATCGCCGAAATAGCGAATCCCGGCGAGCGCCGCACCGAAGGTCGGAAACACGACCCCCAGATACGAGGCGTATTTGGCCACCCCATGCAGCATCTCTGCACCGATCAGTCCCAGGGCGCTTGCCTCGGCGGTGAGCAGATAGGTCGAGACGGACAGCAGTGCGAGCTGGAACAACCGGACCGAGACCCGGTCGAGCCGGTGATGGACTGTGCGCAAGCGTCGCGCCTTGCCGCGGTGGTAATCGCGCTGCGCGGTGACATGCCCATCGAGCAGCGGCCCGGCAGCACCACGCAGGTATTCCTTGGTCACGGTTACTTGCGGCAGACCGATCGCGCGCAGCGCATGGCGCGCATAGTATTCTGGCCAGCCGGTATCGTTGCCGCGCGGCCAGCGGCTGGGCGGGCGCGCTACGCCCAGCGCCAGCGGGATCGGGCCGTGACGCAGGTATTCGGCCACCCTGCGCGTCTCGAACCAGCGCTGGTGCCAGCGCTGCTTGCTGCCGCGCCAGATGATCACCAGAATTGCTGCGAGCAACAGAAATTCGCCGGTGGCAAACATCCACTTGCGCTCGGGCGAGGCGAACGGCTCGTACGAAATCCCGCAGACAATCGCCGCCGCAGACAGCACAAAACTGGTGGTCATGCCGCCGCGATAGGCATCCGACAGCCGCGCTGAAATGCCGTCGGCCCAGGCGGCCGGGCGCATCACCTCGTGCTCGACCCGGCGCGGCAGATCGGGATCGCCGCCGCGCAGCTGGCGCAACCCGGCCAGAAGCTGCGCGCCGCTGCCGGTGGCGACGGCTTCGGGCGGCTCATAGGTGCTGATCAGCGAGCGGAACGGACGGGGATCGCCGCCGAACAGCGCCTCGATCCGCCGATAAGCGGTCCATAATCGCGCGCTGCGGGGATGCCAACGCTCGGCGGCCAAGGCTTGCGCCCCTGCGCGCAGCGCGCCACCATCAGCCGGGCGCAGCGCGCCGCGTACCAGTTCGGCCAGCGCGGCGGCGCGGTCCTCGCTCGGGGCCATCGCCGCCAGCGATTCGGGCGCGTGCAGAATATGCCAGGCCTCGGGCGCGGCGGGATCGATCCGCACCACCGGGCAGCCGCGATCAAGCGCGGTAGCGATGGTGTGCCCGGTGCCGCCGGCCAGACTTGACGAAGCACCATCCCACACCGCAATCAGAAAGTCCGATTGCTCGACGAGTACGCGGCCCGCCAGCGCGGCGTTGGCCGAGGTATTGGCCGCGAACAGCGCCGCCAAGGCCTTGTCATGCGGATGCTCCAGCGTGGCGCGCATCTGCCGGGTTAGCAGTTCGTCGTGGTCGGCCAGTTCGAACAGTCGCGCCTGGGCGTACCACTGCGCGATCGTCGCTGCATGTGCCGCGCAGGCTGGATCGGGCGGGGTCATGCCGTTCAGCAAAGCTTCGGCATCGGCGGCGGTGGGCGGGTGCGCATTGATCGCCAGATTGAGCGCGCGCCCAAACGGCAGCGGCACCACCAGTTCCCAGCCGCGCGCAGTGGCCGCTGCGGCGGCGATCTGATCGACCCCGTCAGCCAGCAAGGTGTGCAATCTGACCGGGCCGACCTCGCCCAGACTGCTGGCTTCAGCGGCGACGTACCCGGCGATCTGATCGAACAACGTGTCAAGCTGCTGCGCGACTGGCGCGCCGCGCTGCGCCAGGGCAGAATGCGCTCGGCGGTGCCCGGTGACCCCGATCGCCAGCCTGGCCAGTGGTACCCCAGGGGCTTCAGCCATGACCCGGCCGCCTGTCCTTGCCGGTTGCGCCGTTCCTGCCTGCTGCTTGCTGCACCCGCCAACTCCCCGTTACCGCAACCCCCGCCCGGTTATAGCGCGGCAACCGCGTGCGCGAAACAGGGATTGCCTGACGCGCCGATTTGGCTATGGACAGCACCGCAACCACCGCCACGGCTTCGGCCCCGGCGATGCTGCCGCTTTAGCTCAGTCGGTAGAGCACATCATTCGTAATGATGGGGTCACAGGTTCGAATCCTGTAAGCGGCACCATCCCTTTGAGTAGGGAAATCCGAAACTTGGAGTTGAAGGGTCATTGGACAGGGAACCGGTTTGGGCCCTGCTTGGGTGGCTCTGAGTAGGGAACAGGGGGGTGACACATGCTAGACCCATTCAGATGGCGAAGGGTTGTCGCTAGATCATCGCAGAGATAGATCGAGTCGAATGACAGTTGTGGCTGGCCAAAAGCTGCGCGGCTTGGGCGAACGAGGCGTACTTTCGAACCGCGATGCCGTCACGTCAGGTCTGAATATGCTGCCTCGAGGAATCCCACATTACGTTTGCCAACGTAGGTCACGAAATCCGCATGTAGGCAATTTTGGGAAAGCGATGATACTGTCGTTATCTTTTTCACAAATGCGACATCTGAATTGCCTAGGACGCCTTTGTATTTCACGGCACCCGACTCCGCTAAGAACAGAGTTCCGGAATCAAGCAGCTTGTGATGGTTTTCACAGAGCCAAAGGCCGTTATGCCCGTCAAGCGCAAACCCCAATTTCTCTTCGAGGCTGAGGCCAGGTTCTTGCTTTATCGCTGCGACCGGCCAAATATGCGCGCCTTGGATAATTTGCGGAATCTCGCATTCACAAAAAGCGCACCTCTTCTGACCGAATTTCTCCAGAAGATTGTAAATAAATTTTATCGACCTTAGACTATCGTTCTGTATAAACTCGGCTATCTCAATTTCATTTGTCGATGTTTCTAGCGTTACCGCGCCGGAAGCCAAAATAGCTTGCTTCGAAATTGCGGGTAATGACTTAAGTCCACCTTCCTCGATTTCATATAGCTCGATACCGAATGGAGAAATTCGCGCAAGCGCGATGCAAATGAGAGTGGACTCGTACTTGTTAGCTCCATATGTTTTCGCATAAACTTGGATCTCGCCATCCTCGCCCCGCGTAACATAAGAGGATTTGTTGCCAGCGGCCTTGCTTCTCAGCTTATCTTTCTGAGCGATGACATCCTCTGGTGCAGTGAACGCAACGGTGTTCTTAGTAACATGCTCGTCAATGTTCAGGAGCCTTACACCAGCTGTTCGCATAAGCCGGTACATGAAAATAAAATAATCGGTTTCAAAGCTCCCAGTTGTCTCAGGATGAAAATAGAAACAAATTTCCTTGTCTGGAAATCCATCCAATATAAATCTAGACAAAGCGCTCGGAAAACTCTGAAAGCTCGAATTACGACCACGAATTTCTTTCTCAGAAAAAGAAATGTATGATCTTCTTTCATTGTATTCTAAGACGGCAAGCCGACCAATATTGTACTCGTTGTCATCAAAATAGACGGTATAATCGTCACGGCCCGTAACTCTTAAGCAGATATCCTTGAGGATATCAGGCGTGAGGAAATCTTGGTACAGGCCCCCTTTCTGGAACCGGTTTTTGATGATGAAGTGGGGAGGAGCAGCGTTAGGCATAATTAACGATAACCACCTCCCGTCGGCCTATTCCTTGAGTCTGGCTGTGTTCTATAATGCGAAAATTGTTGCGCGTCAGCCACTCATTGAGCTCTGCGTTAACCTTGCCCTTGTGACCTTGAACATAGGAAAGCATAAACTTCACTGATCGCGCATGCAGCTTTTCCGCAAATTCGAAGAGCTGACTCTCGGTGATTACGTCCCATCCTTTGAAGCCGCGCTTCCCGTCATTGTATGCCCCCGTGGTCAGTCGATAAGGTGGATCCATATATACGAACGATCCTGGCTCAGCATCGTCGAGAAGATCGTGGTAATCGACGCTTCTGAACAAGATGTTTTTGTCTTTTGCGACCCTCGAAAAGCTGATTAACTTTTCAAGTACTTTTTCATTAAACCAACGCTGACCGACGGGGTTGTTGAAATCGTGATCGCCGTTGAATCTAATTTGCTGATTGAAGCCATACATTATTATCGAGTACAATAACCTAGGATCACGTTTTTGATCGTTCAAAGAATTATAGTAGTCGCGTGCTTTCAGGTAATTTTTAGAGTTTTCTTTTTCCAGCGCGAATTTCTTGATCTGCCGACGCACAAATTGAACGTATTGGAAGGTATCGTTTGACCTGAAGGATTCCATTAGCCCGGTCACCAAATAGTTGTAGTCGTTATAGACTATGACCTCGGCATTAGAATTGATGCCGACGTTAAATCCGCCGCCGAACGCGTCGATAAATTTGCTAATGCGCTTTGGGAAATGTTCCTTCAAAAAAGGAAGCATTCTAGTTTTGCTTCCAATGTAGTTGAGAGGTGAGGTATACAGAACCCTAGAGGGAGATTTTTTCTCTACAAAGAAGAGATATTCAAAATGATCCCCGTTTTCTTTTGACTTGGAGTTCGTATATTTTCTAAGAGGCAACTTCCTACACTCAAAGGTCTCGGGATCGCCGTAGCGCTTCAATACTGCTTCGATATAGCTTTTGGACATGAAGCCATCAGGGCTATAGCTGAACAGGACGTATTTCGCCTTGGTGGTTGCCACCACTCGGTCAAAAAGGATGTGCTTGCGTATATCCTTCGACCAATCTGAGCGCATTGGACTTGTGGGTCGCGAGCCGGTAATCGCACTGATAGAGGGTGAGTCATTCTTTATCAGAGTCTCTAGCAGGTGGTACTGGGTGCCGTATTGGTTCTGCGTATACGGAGGGTCGAGATACAAAACATCGCATTCCACATTTGCGATAATATCTTCAATTTTGAAATTTTGGGCATGGATCGGACGGTGCTCTGCTGGATTTGAGTTCACCCTTTGAAACGACAATCGCTTGAGGGCGCGAGGATCCCAGTGTTTTAGGAAAGCGCCGTAAACGCCTGCAGTATTTGCAACTGTAGAGACTGATTCAATAAGGCTTGCCAAGAGACATGAGTACTCGTCCTCGCTAATCAAATCATCTATGCGCCAAGTCTCGATCTGGTTTCTAATGAAATCGATCCGGCGAGCATTTTCCGGACTAAAATACATCCTTGACGAACCACCTGGAGAGTAGTTTCTATAGACAAAACCATCCAAACCTTCGCTACTGTCAAGGAAATATTGGAAAGGATCGAAACCCAGGCGTTCGAATTTGCACGAATTTGAAACGATTCGACCTTTTGAATATACCACGCAACATTGCAATATGTCATTAACTATCAACTCAAATGAGTCTTTTAGATAATCTGATACCGCTCCGGTGCCGCAAAATGCGTCGAAGAAGACTAGGCCACCTTTAGTCAATCCGCGATCATCCAGTAGCCTCCTAATTTCTGGAACGGTTGCTTCTTTATTCCCGATAAATCGCATTTTCTAAATGATCCAAACAAATTCAATGATTCGCTGATGTGGAGACTCATCTTTGAGAGTCGGGCCTTACTATCAAGGCCTCAGGGCTGGGCATCGAAGGTAGTGATGTTCATCTTCGTTCGCCATAATCACACTCTTACTTTCGTGCTCAGCCTTCGACAAGGAAGGAGCCAGTTGTCCCGGGCATGCCGCTTTGGGGTCCTCCCGCCACACGAAGGTGACTTGCACCTGATTGCCGAGGCTCGACGTTATCCATTTAGATTAGAACAAGCTGATCAGCAGCCTGAACACCTTCTTCGGTAGGCACCGGAGCGCCAAAGAGGCTTCCAAGGGCACTCATCACCAATGTCAAATGGTGGTCGGTTGCTGCCCAACGCCAAAGACTGGCGTTGCCAGTTTTCGAACCTGGATGGCTGAGATTTGAAATGTAGCGATCACCGGCGCTAAAGCTTGAACCTCTGAAATCCTCTCGGGCTACCAGTGTGTTGGCCACGCTAAAAATTGCCTCATAACCGTTGGGCTTTTTTGTCGAAGTGCCCCGCACCATCAAATAGCTGGTGTCCGTTGAATACCGCAGATGGGCAACGGGAGAAGCCTGCACCGGCTTGTAGTGCGCTGGGTATTCCAAAGCATAATCGGAAAACATTGGTGTGATTGGCAGCTCCCCTGCTCTCTCGATTAGGCGGGAATACACTTGCCAATCGCTTCTCGCCCACGCCCCGGTTTGACCAGCTTTGAGGCCATGCTTTTCAGGGAACGTTGTGCCACCCCAGAAGACCTTGGCAAAATTTGGTCCGCCGCCGAGAGGTGAAAGAGCATCAATTATTATTGTTGCCAGCTGGTTGGCATCAGAAATGAAAATTGGACCGCCATCGATAAGAAGGACCGTTTCGGTCGCAACAGCACCGAACTGGTTCAAGAACGATATCAGGCGCTCCTTGTTCGCCAGGATGTCTAGTTCTGACAGCGACAGCTTAACGCAGATTGGCCATCCTGGATTGTGGAGACGAAATCTCCGTACCGCTAGTTGGTAGTTGCTCGATCGGGTCAGCGATGTCACCGGGCAAGCCATCACGTGCGACAGCCGTGCGCGCTCAAGCAACTCCGTCAAAGCATGCTGGCCAACAGCGCCACTGTGCTTGTCATCGTCGATGTGCCCACCGTCTACAAAGACAGGTCCGCCAGTCCAGTTCGCAGCTAGCTTCGAACCAAAAGACCGAAGATATTCAGCCGTTCCGAGGGTGCGCCCCTCAGAATGATCGAATGCCCCGGCTGGCGGAACGACAAATAGGGGGAGCAAACGACCGCTTGTTGCACCTTTGGCGGTCCCAACAGCTTTCAACTCGCCAGCCTTCCATTTGAGCTGAGGCATGTACATTGCATTCGAGAGGTTCATTTTTCTGCCTCCGACAGCAATCCAGACTGGATTAGCTTCGATTTTATCTGACCGGATCCAACCATGTCATTGAAAATCCGATAGTCACTTCTTTCAAATCGTACTCTACCTGCGACTAAGGCTTCGTGGACGGACCATTTTGCGGCAAACTCCTTTAGAATTTGAGGTGTTTGCGAGTAACGAACAAAAGATGTATTCCAGGCTTCATCAGGAACGATTAAATTTCTAGCGAATTCGTTTGCCTCAATCTCAAGACCATTTTCGGACTTCTCGATCTCTTCATCAATGAATCCTTGCCTAAGAAGCGGACCCCAGTGAAGCATAATATGACCAAGTTCGTGTAGCAAAACGAACCAAAAATTATCAATTCTATCGTGCCGAACGGTAATGCCTATGACAGCATACCGTCCATCCAAAGTCATAGCCGCGCCATCAAGTTTGGTCTTAGGTAGGTGAGGTTCAAAAACCACGATGACGCCGTGCTGCTTCAAAAGATCTACGGCAGCTAGCGGCCCATCCTCACGGCGACTCAATTGAACCAATTGGCGCAGCACCTCCACGTCGATCTTAGTAAAAGGCCTACAATCAGCTTTCCTCTGGCTGGCGAGCCACAAAACCCTAGCTTGCCAGGCTAGCAAAGCTGCCTGTGATTGCGGATTTCTGCCACCAATCGTCTTCTTATGGAGAGCCATAGAAGCTTCTCGCATGTCAAACGGAGCGAAAAACTTGGTCAAAGTCCCCTTCTTTTGTGACAACGATAATTGGCGGAGGTTCAGTTCTGGCCCAAACCAACCTCGCGCATTCATCGCGGACAGGGGATAAAGTGCTGGATCTAGTGCATCATCAAAATCGCTGGTCGCTTCAGTATCCTGAGGAGCTGCCTTCAAAAGTCCGGAAATCTTGATGCCTAGCGCCTCGGCAACGGTACCCAAGCGGCTAAGGCTAATCGTGGCATATCGGTCGCGCTCATACCTCTGAATCTGCTGCTCCTTGACTGCAAGCACTTCAGCCAACTGTCGTTGCGTCCAGCCGCGCGCAACCCGGCATCCAATTAGGTGTTCGCCTAATTCGCTGATGGTCGAGAAAGGGAAGTTCGCTTCAAGTCCCACCCGAGTCTTGTCAAATGCCTTCACTTGCTCAATCAAATCTTTGAGCTTCACTTCGTAGGAAGTGACCTGAGCTTTTGCGATAATCGGATCAACGCCGGATTTTACCGATTGCAACACGTCAAATTTAGCGATCGCGTCCTCTAACAAGCGGATCGCCGAAATTGCTGATTTATAATGCTTTTCGTTCGTAATCATAAGTTGAAGAGCTCAATCATTTTCAATTTTATGCCAACCATTCCTCGTTCTATCCCGGTGCCTTTGTCTCTTGATAAAAATTGATACATGGCTGAATCCGGCCCGTTCCCCTGTTTTCCAATAAACCACTCTCCCCGATACATCTTCTTCTGCTCGTCACTTAGCGAAGCGTCGAAAAGTAGTGGATTAAGCGAGCCGGCCGAAACACCTGCCGGGTCCCAACAAGCATCGTAGTCTCCCGGAAACTCCTTCGAGGTGACAAAACTACCGCCAATAAAAATTCGACTGCAGCCCGAATGGCGCAGCTCAATGCTAGCCTTCACCAAACCTTCAAACAGCCACGACCGATGGTAGTTCGACACGAATGCGTCTCTAAAATCTCTGATACCGATCCAGTGCAGACCTGCCGGAAGGCAGTCGTCGGCCAATCCCGGAATCGAAGCGAGTGATAGCATTGCCCAACAATAATGTTGGGTTGCTCGCATGTCAATTCGGGTGATTGCTTATGCACAGTACCTGCAGTTGCAGCCGACCCAACTGCGCAAACTGAGCCATCATATATGAACAGGTCGCTCGATGCCGGTAAGCCGTCAATCCTTAACACCCATCAGCAGCAGGTGCGGTTCGACGCCCAGCGCCTTTGCAAGCCTACCAAGCGCCATCACAGAGGGATTCCGCGTTCCGCGCTCCAGGTCACTGACGTAGCTGCGCTCCATATCCGCCGCCGCTGCCAGCTGCTCCTGCGTCAATCCCATTAGCTTGCGATGATGACGGACGTTCACGCCAAGTAGCTGCACCACATCCATATTGAGATGTGGCCCGATCGTGTCGCTAGCGTCTGTACACCAATCGTGTCATTTGTGATTTTAAGCGTCGTTAAACACCAAAAAACTGCAGTACCTCAACCATTGAAAGGGGGGAACAAATGGATAGTGACAAAGACCAACCACAAGTCAGAGGCTGGCGGGCTCTCTCGAAGAGAGGCCAGTGGATTGCCATCGGCCTAGGAGTTTTTCTCATAATCGTAATCGCCGCTTCGGGCGGGAAGTCCGGGGGGGCTGCATCGTCCAGTCGGCCCACATGCGATAGCATTGTATCGGATGTGAAAAGCCTATCGACAGAGAAAGGGCCTGAGATTTTCGAGATCAACGATATCGTTGTTGAGCGGGAATGGACTCAGGCTTGGCCTAGCATAAGTTGCCGGGGCGTCGCTGAGACGAGCTCTGGGCCGAATAACGTCGTCTTTGGTACCGAAGTCTCGCCACAGGGAGCGACAATGCTGACTTTGCAGTATCCCAACGGCATCAGGTAACCAACTACACACAAAAGACCTTTGAGCCCCTTGGAGAAATCCGAGGGGCTTTTTCTTTGCCTAAAAGGAACATCCCATGATTGTAATCCGCACTGCGGAAGAGATGGCGCGCGCGCTGGACTCGCCACTCGATCCGAAACTGAAACAACGCCTGAAGGGCCATTGGGACAGGCTCTCGGAATACGAAGACTACGAGCTCAGTGAGCTAGCGGTGCTCGTGATCGTCCAGCCGGGCGACACTCTGGAGCAAGCAGAGGCCGCATTCGGCCAGCCGTTGGTCCGGAATAGCAGGTTCTGTTACCTGCCCGAGTTGGCGGAACAGCACGGCAGCTGGATCGAATGCACCTTCATTCTGTCCGATGATGGCTTCGGCCTGATCCTGCTCGTCCAGGTCGATCCAAACACAGACAGTCGCATACTGGCTGCCTGCAACAATGCCATTGCTGAGATCGACGGCGCGACCAGCCGCTGATGCCGAGAGGCACTAAGCCTGTGCTGTAGGTACAGCGAGCTCGCCACTCAAATTCCCAAACCTAGCAAAACCTAGCCGTTCGACAGCGGCAACACCCGGCGTCTGTGCATCGCGCACCGGCGCTGTTTTCATATGGGAGACAACCATGCTTTCACTTTACGACAAAGCCTCGATCGCAGCGGCGATGGGGCAATCAATCGACCCGGCGCTAAGGGCTTTGCTCGAAACCCGCCTCGATCAGGCTGCAAAAGCCGACTTACTCGACCTCACGCAAATCTTAGTCATCCAGCCGGGTGACTCTGAAGCGCTGATAATAGCAGAGATCGGCTTCTCACCCATGGCTGAGCCCTTGGATGGGATATGCTTCGGGACGGCAGGCTTCTATCCCCATTGGGCTTGGCTGCACGATCGCGGCGGCTGGTACGAGATGATTCTCACGGTCGGGGACACGGGCTTTGCCGTTCTTCTCTTTATTGAGAAAGCAGCGAGCGCGATCCCAGAGCTGATCGCTATGTGCGCACATTACGCGGCGCGCGATCAATGCGCTTAATAGGCTTCATCATCGCAGTGGCCATAGCGATGGCTGCACTGAAAGCCGCTGCGGCGGTGCTCGCCTTGGCAATAATCGGCTTGCTCCTCTTGCTGGCGATGGCTCATCCTAAAGAGACGCTCGGTTGGCTGGCGGGCTTCACAGCCTTGGAACTCGCCAGCGAGCACCCCTTCCCGGCAGCGGTCGCGTTCGGAGTGCTCGTTCTCGCCGGGACAGTGAGCTCAAGATGATACCTACTTGTCGTTTTACATGCTCGGCATGGCTGGGCAGATGGCTGCACGGCAGATGGTGATCCGGTGCCGGAATTAATAACATCAAGATAAGGAACATGCAAAATGCCAACACGCGCAAGATATATACCTGAAGGTCGGCCGAAGTGGATTTCGGAAAACGGCATCGACGTAATAGATGGTCCGCTTGTTATAACAAAAAAGGAGCTACCTTATTTTGCAACAATTTGCTCGCTGATGACATCGGGCAATATCGCAGAGGACGCCATTATCGACGCAGCCAAAACTATTGTTGGAGCTTGTAAGATAAAGGAATTGGAAGAGGTGCTTCAGAAATATTCCGGGCCTTCTGTCCCACTCTGGTCCCGCGATCCCGAGGGCAACTATCAGCTCAATATCGATGAATTCATGATCGAATATTGAATTAATCGTACCCTGGCTGGGACCATTGAAATGACCATACCATTGCAAACCGACGCACCGCGAGCGGACGCCTCGAACATCTCAATCTTTCCGAAGGCACCGTCACGAGACGTATGGCGGGAGCTCGGTTTCATAGCAGACAAGGGTACCGCTATCATCGTTCCCAAGGGCGTCGTCGTCCTTGTCGGAACGGTGGGCGATCAAGCCTTTACCAAGTTACGATCAACGCTCCCTGGGCCACCTACTTTTTCGTTCCGAAAGGATGGCTTGCAGCACACGGTCTATCGATTTGGCGAGGGGCTTAACCCGGTGGCGGACGCTATGCTGCCGGAAGGCGCGTCAATGCTGAGACCGGGTGACATCTTGGCACGGTCCGATCTCGGAGCAGACGATTGCCAGAGTGCTACGTCCATTTCCGATCTGCCGGAGGTGACCCTCGCTAGCGGTCTTGTCGAGATGGTCGTGCCGCCGCTGATGCAGACAGGACTATCTCAGTTCAGTCTTCTTGGCAGGGCGGGCGAGTACGAGGCCAGAGTAGTTGATGCCCTCCCGATACTCGGAGATGTTTGTCAGTCCGGGCAGGCGACTGTGTGGTACGCGCCGCCGAACGCGGGCAAGACGCTCATCGCGTTGAGCCTGCTAGGCGAAGCGGTCCAGACCAAGCGGGTTCAGCCCGGCAATGTCTACTACATCAATGCCGACGACAGCAGCGCTGGCTTTGCGACCAAGATGCGATTGATGGATGATCTGGGGGTCCACACCTTGTCGCCTGGACAGCGACTATTCGAAAGCGCGACCCTCATCGATCAGCTCCAGCGGTCGGTTCAAGCCGGTACGGCTAAAGGCGTGTTCGTCATCATCGACACGTTGAAGAAGTTTGCGGACCTCATGAACAAGGCACAGACGAGCGCCTTTGCCGATGCGTGCCGCCAATTTGTGATGAACGGCGGTACGATCCTCGCGTTGGCGCATACCAACAAGAACCCGCTCTCATCAGGAAAGCTCACTTACGCTGGTACTGCTGACATCTTGCAGGATTTCGACGCTGCCTATTTGCTTACGCCTGCTGAAAGCACTGATGAGGTCGGGAACCGGGTGGTCCGGTTCGATGCCCTGAAGCGGCGCGGCGCAGGTGTTGCAAGCACTGGCTATAGCTATGCCGCAGATGACGATGTCTCTTATGAGGAGCGGCTGCTGTCGGTGCGCGAAATCGCCTCTGAGTACCTTGAAGCAATTGAACGTATCGAGATGGACCGCGAAGACGCGGAGGTGATCGCGGCGGTGAAACTCGTGATTGGCATGGGCGTTGCGAAGAAGATGGAATTGGTAAAAGCGGTCGCCCTGCGCCTTCAGATCAGCGGGCGGCGAGCGTTGCGAGTCCTCGAAGCCTATACCGGCAATGACCCGACAGAGCACCACTGGACGTTCGCGATGAAAGCGCGCGGTGCCAAAGTTTACGAGCTTATTGCGCCGTTCGAAGTGCGCGACGATCTGCCCGACACCTCCTAATCTCGGAGGATCGTGGGCAGTTTCCCAGGTCCGCAGGTTCTCGATGGTGACCAGTTTTTCGCAGTTCTAGTGGGCGCGAAACTGGGGAACTAGAAACTGAACTCGGCGACCAAACGCCAGCCTCGCCTCCCGTCCCCAGCCGTCCCAACCTTGCCGCTCAGGCTCCGCTGGCAGCGAACTCGTCGCTGTCCGGGCCGACCTCCCGCGCCCGCTCGCCGGGCCTGAGCGGCACCCTTTTAACTCACTTACAGAAAGGAGCTTGGCTATGCCCAAGGCGAAATTAGACGCGACCTTTTGCCTGACGGCACGATGCCAGCCGGGCAAGGTCAGGACCGACTACTATGATACCACGATCACCGGGTTTGTCCTCGAATGCCGTGCAAGCGGCGGCAAGACATTCCTCCTGAGATACTTCAATGCTTACGATAAGCAGTGCCAGCGAAAAATTGGCGCTCTCGGCGATATCACATTCGATCAGGCCAAGAAGCTGGCCAAGCGGTTGCGCTCAGAAGTTGTCCTTGGCGGCGATCCAGCCGCACAGAAGGCGGAAAAGAAGGCGATCCCGACCTACGACGCGCTTGCGGATCAGCACTACGACTACATCAAGACCTACCAGAAGAATCCCGGCAACACCGAAGCCATCATGCGGGTCCATCTGCGGCCCAAGTGGGGCAAGAAGCGCCTTGACGAAATCAAGTCGCAGGAAATTGCCAAGTGGCTGGCCGAATTGCGGCAGTCCGGCAAAGCCCCGGCGACGATCGAGAAGATCCGGATCGTCTTCAACCGCAGCTTCGAACTTGCCCTGAAGTGGGGAACAGCGGGCGTCAAACTCAACCCGGTACGGGGAATCCCTCGACCGAAGTTCAACAATGCACGCGAACGCTTCCTGTCGTCGGCAGAGGTCGCTCTGCTGCTCAAGGCGACTGAAGACTCGCTCAATCCCCAACTCAAGAACATAGTCGGGCTGCTATTGCTGACCGGTGCCAGGAAAAGTGAATTGCTCCAAGCCCAATGGCAGCACGTCAACACCGAACAGCGAACGTGGTATATCCCGACCACCAAGACCGGGAAGCCGCGCTACGTGCCGCTTAGTCAGGCTGCGTGGGGAATCATCGACCAACTACCCCGGTTTGAGAAATGTCCTTGGCTGTTGCCCAATCCCAAGACCTTGAAGCCATTCACCGACATCAAGCACCCTTGGGATACGGCCCGCACTGCGGCTGGGCTGTCGGACTTGCACCTACATGATTTGCGGCACTCGGCCGCGTCATTCATGATCAATGCCGGGATCGACCTCTTCGCCGTAGGCCGCATCTTGGGTCACGCCGATCACCAATCGACCATGCGCTATTCGCACCTCGCCAATGACACCTTGATGAAGGCCGTCGAAGCGGGCGCGTTGAAGATGAACGTCCCGTGGGCGGAGCAGCTCACCCCAGCATAGTAAACCTCCTGGACCGTGCCGCGTGGGTGCGGTCCAGGATTTCAAGGAAGCCATCAATGAATAACGATCCTGCTATTGACTTGCCCGCCGATCCCCTCCCGACGCTATTCCCGAACAGAGCCGCTTTTGAAGAGCTACTTTCGGGACTGCGCCGACTGGATCAATCATGCGGTTCGTCGGCCGGGAAGCATGAACGGGCGATCGTACTCATTCACGCTTGCATCGCCCAAGGTATCAACACGCGCGGGTCGATCATGGCTGTCCTTCTCCAACTCGGATTTGTCCGGGGCCACATCGCGATCGTGCTCGAAGAAAATTCCGGCAGCAATCCAAGCGGCAGTCACTGGGAGCGTCGCGCCGATGGTGCGTACGAGAGCTTTGGGTGATTTAGCGTCAAGAGCATTATGCAATTGCACCACCTTTTATTTTTTGCTTTGGGCGGTCCGCTTGGGTCGATTGAACATAGAAAGTTAGGCCTATGCGCGTCGAAATAATGGCTAGGAACGTTAAGCTGTTCCGCGAGGAAAAATGCTGGACGCAAGCGGACCTCGAATACGCGACCAAGGTGGGCGGCAAAGTCGGTGTGAGCCGTCCGACGATCAAGCGGATCGAGGACGAACCTGGATATTACAATTCAACGTCGTACGTCGCGTCGACTTTGGCATCTGCACTTGGAGTCAGCCTCGATGACTTGATGGTACCGATCCATCCGAAAATGTATGATATCGGCGGTGAGATGATGATGGAGCTCTTTTCCGACGCTAGTGACGACCAGCTCAGGGCTGACCTTGAGAAGATCATTGAGATGCGGAAGCAGTCGAGAGAAATCCGCGCTCGCTCTGCCGCTTTAGCGCAAAGTCAAAAGACGAAGCCATCCGACCCCGAATGAAACTGGGATTTGCTCGGGTCAAAATTGCAATGCTGTCCCGTTGGAAGCGTTTCCAATAGGCAATTGCGTAAAGCCGAAGTGGTCTGCCTATGGGGTTTGCATGGGTTGTAGCGGCCAATACAGCAACCTTCCTGCAAAAGACGAGGAACGGCATCAAATCTTGGAGTTGGTTTCTCTCCATTCGTAATGATGGGGTCAGAGGTTCGAATCCTCTAAGCGGCACCATCCCTTTCACCAGGGAAATCCGAAACTTGAAGCGGAAGGGCGTTTGGGCAGGTAATGTTGCCAAGGCTGCTCGAAGCGGTCTGACTTTGTAGCGGGCTGTGCTGACGCTTCTTTGCTGGCGGCTGCCGCTGAGACCGGACAATCCAGGCTCGACCTTTTAAAAGACTAGATGCGAGCGACATGCAGGTGCAACGAGCGATCACGCGCTTTATTGTACTTCTGTACTCACTTGGAATCTGCGCAAATCAAATCAAGCCTCAGTTCGAAGAGCCGTTGCTTATTGCGGCACCACTTCGAATGTCAGGAAATTTGCATCGAAGCCATTCTCACCTGGCGTTGTAACCAAGTCATGCGACAGTATTTTGGGGCCATCGACGCGCATCACCTGATTGTGACCCGACCCGTCCAGGACGATTGAATTCTCGCCCACTTGCAGCAAGGCGCCTTTAAGGCTGCCAGGGGTGTAATTCACTTCAAGTGCAAAACCGCTCGGAGCGTTGCAGTATTCGACGAGCTTGCCCAAGCCGTACGATGGCCCCTGAACGGTAATTTCGCCGCTGTGCGAAACCTTGCAGATGACGGGGACCTGTGCCGACATCACAATCGACTTGCTACCCGACTGCGGCATGGTGTCTGACATGGGTGCGCTGGCCAATACGGCAGCTGCACTGAAATAGGGCACAAGATTAATCATCCGTCGCTCCTGAAGCTGGAGCGTGCAGACTTAACGGGTTAGACTGAATTTTTGGTAAATGACCCCGATTGTAGCGTTCCCGCCGCTAAATGACCGCGATCTCGAGCGTGACAACATCCGAGTAACGGCCCGCTGCAACGTCGGTGCCGCCGGTAATCGCAAAGCCCACCCGCAAATTGTCAGCGCGGGAATGTTGATTCGAGCTCGAATTATATATTCCGCCGTTAGGGTCGATGGTGGTTCCGTCGATCGACATCTTGTAACCGATCGACCAAGCGGTGCCATCAAGCACCAATTTGCCGCCATTTTGCGATGATGACCGGATCTGATAGGCTCGCGTGCTGCGCACATGCAAAATCAGCGACGGTTGATGATTGCGGTCATTCAGGTCGCCCAGATCGACATCGGCGATGCCGCCGACCCGGGTGAAGTCACCTGAAAGCGCCATCGTCGCGCTCGAAGCGGCTGTCGCCACCAGCGTGATTGGCCGGAATGCCACCACGTCGGCGTCGCTGTCGCCCAGCGCGTTGAGATTGATCACCTGGCTGTAACTTCCATCGGTATCGAAGTTAGCTGCCAGCGCCACGTCGAACTGCGCAACCTGCTCGCTGTGGGGGGCGATCGTTACAAAAGCGCGCGAGCGCAGCACCGACTTGCCTGAGCGCGGCGACAGATCGACCCCGGTCGATCGTTCGACAATGCTGTATGCCACGCGCTTGCCGTTGCCTCGGCTCACCCCGAATGCCTGACCCAGCGTGTCGATCGACAAGCGCACCTTGCAGGTATCGGCTCCTTCGTTGACCAGTTGGACCTGGAACGTCGCTAGAGTGGGATCGGTGTCGAAGACATCGACATTGGGAACCCGCCATTCGGCCGGAAGCGCCTCAATCCGTAATTTGCAGCCAGCGTCATCGGCGGCCGCTAGTGCGCTGGCTGGATTGAGCGCCAGCAGACAAAACATCCCAAGTGCGATGTGCCGCAGCATTGCAATCTCCTATTTCGGGTTCGGTTTCGGGGCCGAGACGGTCACCGAATGCATGTCGAACAGGCCTTCGTTGTCCCCCGGAACGGTAAATTCGAAAAACTGGCCCGAGCTTAGCTGGACCCGGTAATGATCATTGGGGCGCAGCGTGCTCATAGCAAAGCGGCCTATAGAATTGGTAAAGAAGTCCATATTCGCTTCTTCAGGGCGTGTTAAATTGCTGACTTGGCCGCTTGTCAAGGAAACCGGCTTGCCATAGCCGTCGATTGCTGTCCCGACTGAAGTAACGAAAGCGTCGGTACCGACTACGATGTGATAGCCGCTGTGATAGGGCGGCCGGACGCGGACGACGCCGGTACCAAGATCGTAACCTGCGGGCGGATCGACGACGTCGTATTCGATCGACTGGGTAACATACGACCCGAGCCCGTTGCGCACCGCACCGCCCAGCGCGCCGCTCTTGCTGCGGTAGCCCGACTCGGTCAGCAGCTGACCGATGATAATATCGTGGCCGCGCAGTGAAGGATGCGGCTCGAGAATTGCGAAACTGTCACCAATCCGGCGCGTCAAAGCCAATCCGCCGCCGGCATATACAATGGCAGTGGAAACCCTGACCGTACTAATCTGACGATTTGTTACGTTGCCCAGACTGTTGCCAATCAGCGAATGCGAAACCGCAGCGTCGAACCGGTTAGCGGAATAATTGGCATAACCCTGGAACGAAGTCTGATCACTCGACCGGGTTGCAACACCGCCGTAGCCGACCGACCCGACATAACCATCGGGTGAATGCTCGTAGCTGACCTGGGCAGTATCAAGGTGATAGTCGTAGCGTGCTTCGGCGCGGTTGCGGTAATCGGGTTGGTAAACGAGACCGACGTTGAAGCCAAAACCATTGCGACGCTTGACCACATTGGCGAAGCCCAGATGCTGATAATCGATCCCGGCGCGCACCGACCAGGTCGATGACAGGCGGTGATACCCTTCGACGTAGAACCGGTAGTCGTCGTTTGCGGGGCGGCGATTAAGAACATAAGTTGCGCCAACTTGTCCCGTCGTCCGCGGACTGAAAGTGTGAGTCAGCAGAACATTGCCGCTAAAGGCGGTCTGGTTGATCTGGAACGGCGCGCCCAACCCGGTGAATAACCGGGATTGAAACACCCCCTGGAGGTTGACGGTGGTCGCACGCGAACCTTGGTCGAGCGCCAGATCATAGGAAATGCCAAGCAGGTAACCGGTGCCAAGCTTGCTGTTGCTCACCCCGCCTGTCACATCGATCCGCGCGCCACGTCCGATCAGGAACTGCGTCTGCGCCGAAAACTGCTGGACCTGGCGGCTGGCTTGGACCCCCACGCCAACCGCCGGATGACCAACAAAGGCTTTGCGGTAAAAGCCGGTAAAAGCCCAGTCGCCGTCGTAAGTGGGGGACAGGCCGAAGCGGGTCGAGGTTTTGCCTACAAACGCGCCCATCTCGAAGTCGCCGGGATCAAGGTCGATCGGATCGAGATAGGTCTGGTAGTTGATGCGTTGTGACACGCCGGATCCGTCGCGGACATTTATCTGGATATCGTTCGAGCCTGACAACAATGGCAGATTGGCCAAGTCGTAAGCTCCCGGCGCAAGCAGGATCTGCTGAAACAGCACGCCGTTACGATAGACATCGACCGTCGATTCGTTCTGCAGGATGAGCTGGCGATTGCCTTGCAGGATAGCGGCGCGATAGCTGTCGAAGCGACGCTTCTGCCGCGATAGCCCGACCCCGCCCATCGGTACGTAGTTTTGCTGAAACCGCACTTCGGGTGATAGATCGCCTGCATACAGGCGCAAATATTTTTCCGGTATATCGTAAACCAGCCGCACGAAGCTGCGATCGAAATGATATTGCGGGTCGAGTGTGCCAGGCTGACGGTCGGCAAACTGACCCTGCGCTTCGAGCACAACCGGACCGACCCGGGTGGCTCCGTTCAGAAAGACCGACGGGTCACGCCAGCCCTTGCTTGGCCCATTCCAGACCCGCGATTCAGCGACGGTGACGTCGAGGAAGAACGAGAATGCTTCGGGCACGGCATCAATGTGGCGCTCTGCTGCGTCATTGCTGGTGCGGTACAGCGGCATCAACCGGCGCATGGTGGAATCGATCGCCAGGATGTTGACCGAAACATTCTCGCGGTCGAACTGCGCGTCGATTCCGCTCGCTTTCAAGACAGCAAGCGCAAGCATTTTGCGGCCGCCGACCGCAGCCGTCAGTTTGGCCAAACCCGCTTCGTTCAAGAGCGGTTTCACGGCATCGATCAGGTTGGCCGCATCGACTTCGACCGATCCGTCGACCGCCATGTGCGCCGCCACCTCGCCCAGATCGCGCTGGAAGTACTGGACGTTCACCGTCAGGTCGATGGCCCGCCCGTATGGATTGAGCGGCGGGGCGGTGGGCAGCTGAAATTTGCCCGGACGAGGCGGTGGTGCGGTGGAGGGCGAGGAGGTCGACGGGGCCGGGCCCGGTGTGGGCAACGGCACGGCCACTTGCCCATCAGGTGCGGGTGCGGGTGCCGGCAATCCGGGATTGGCGGTTGCGGTGGGTGCTGGCTTGGGCGGCAGCGGCACGACCGCCGTCTGCGCTTGGGCATACCCTGCGGGCAGTAGCACGATCAGTGGAAGAAGTGAGCGGTGCATCGACCGGTCAGTTAGAAAATTTGACTGTGATCGGGGCATCCGAGAAAGCAACCCCGGTCGGGACTTCGAAGGTTCTGTGCCCGCTTAGGGCGGGCACATAACCCGCGCCCAGCAACTGGCCCATTTGGCCGCTGGTCACCACCACCCTGAGCGGCTTCTTGTCGAGCCCCTTGCCCTCTATCGTCCAGTTGACGCCGGCCAGCATGGCATGGCGGTTGCCCGAATTGGAAATCATTGCGACGATTCCTGGAACCGGTGCGGTCGATGCGGCTTTGACACCTGGTTGCGCGCGCAAAGTGATCATTGCTGGCCGGACCTGATCGACATGTATTTTCGGCTTGGCACCTGGCGGCGCGACGGTGGCCAGCACTTTCATGTGATAAATCAGCTGGACATCGACCGAGCGCTTGGTCTTGTCCACAGCAGCAGGATCGAGCGTGACCGGAATTTGATTGATTGCCACATAGTAGCCGCGTGCGGCATCGATCTTGCCGCCGACCCACTGAACCCGTACCATCTGGCGCTGATTCTGCTTGATCAGTCCCTGCGGCGGAAACACGACGAAATCCGCATCTGCCGGGGTTTCGACCACATCGCCGTTTTCGGAAATTTCGATCCGGTAAACGCGGACTTCGTAAGGCAGCGGGGCCTGGTTTATATTAAGAACCTGGATCCGTGCGGTGGCGCCGGTTCCGGATGAGTTGAGTTCGACCGCCATCGGCGACACCGACATTGCCTGAAGCGGCAGGGGCGCTGCGAGCAATGCCCCGGCCGAGATCGCAGAGATCACATGGCGTTTCGCAAAAAGAAAGCCGTCGGCCGCCCAAACCCGCATCACATTCCCCCTTTTTGCCGGGTATCACAGATCCGAAAAGCTGTTTGGCAGTCGGACTCGCAATCGCGGCATTTTCGTTTTTTGCTAACGATATCGTTCTGGCTTTCCAGATGCGACAATGCGCCGCAAAACATGCTGGACAGGTTACTGCTTGCGGTTGCGCTTACCTTAACGGCAGCCCCGGGATTGCAGTTTGCCGAGCACGGCGTTGGATTTTGAAAAGCCACGGAAGCGGTGCCTGCATGAAGCTGGCACCGCCCCGTAACATTTGTCGCTTGCGCTTAGGTCAGCGAGATCGTGAGCGTAACCACGCCCTGATATTCGCCGCCGACCAGACCCTTGCCGGTTACGGCAGGTGCAGTCACGTCAAGCTGCAGCGGCGAGCGCCAGGCACCGAAGTTGCCCGAAGCCGTGGTGCCAGCCGAATTGACAGTCACCGACTGGGGGGTGCCTGCAACAGCACCGGCGCCAGCTGCAACACCCGTGAACGAGGCAGTTGCCGCGTAAGGAATGTTCGCCTGGAACTGGTTGCTGTCATACGAACCCGGGGTCGAGTTGACCATGCCGAGCGCCGAGTCCTTGGACACCTTGACCGTGCTGTTGTAGTTGCAGCCAGCAGCAGCCGACTTGATCGTGACCTGAATCGGCCCGGTCATGGTGAACTGATCACCCACGTTCAGTTCGTCACCAGCGCGAATACCGATGGTGCCCACGTTGACGGTGCCATTCAGGCCCGACGGCTGATCGGCATCGACGGCCTGGATCGCGCAGGTCTTGGTCACCGAGCCCTTGAGCGTGAACTTGGCAGTGATCGACGGACCAGCGTCTTCGAAGTCGTTGTCACCCGAGCTGGAGGTGTAGGTCAGTACGGTGCTTGAACCGTCAGCGTCGTGCATCGTGCCCGAAGTGGTACCGGCGTTTGCGGCGGATGCGAACAGAATCGAGGCTGCGCCTGCGAGAAGATACTTTTTCATTTTCAATACTCCTGAGCTAAAGTTTTACAACAGTTAGCGACCCTGTTTACTTTTAGACTGGAACCGTCATTTTTGACTGGATATCCAACTAAATCACCGACAAAGTCAGAGTGATTGTTTCACCGTATTCGCCGGCAATCAGGCCAGCTGCGGAATTTGTTCTGCCAATGGCAACGTGCACGTCCATGCCTTGGGTTGCGATGCCGCCTTGTGACGAGATCGACTGCCCGCCAACCAGTTCGTGGCTGTTGAATGACCGGCGAATGATCGTTGCTCCGGGCATCCGCGCCGGAATTGCAAACGACAAGGAATAGGGCAGCGACCCAGCGTAAGGGCCTTGGCCTTTGGGGTATTCGAGATTGGTCAGCGCCCCGTTCTGCGCCTGCACCTGCATCACAAACGGCACGTTGCAATCGAGACCGAATTTCAGATCAGCCTGCTTTGCAGCGCCTTCCAGATTGCCGAAATCAACATCGCGCGGAGCGGAAATTGCACAATGCTGGACAATGTCACCGTGAACTCGGATTTGCTGGGTCGGGCTATCTGCCAAATTTGCAGCAAGCGCCGGAGTGGCGTGGAGGGCGGCAACGCCCATCGCGGCTATAAGACATCCAGCCTTGCTGTTCAGCATATGCATAATCAGCCCCAATCCGTTTTGCAGTTCGCTACCGAATCCCCCGATCCGCAGCGACTCGCTTAACAACTGATTAACGTATTTTGCTCAGCTTCCAAAGCCTTGAATTGCCTTGTATCTATTTGGCACAAAACAATTTCCAAGTCCCACTTAATTAACCATATCGCGACACGTTTGTTGCGCCGCAAGGCGGCAAAAACAACTAAACTTGGCGGCATGCAGATCATAAGTTACGCGACCACCGGGAAGCAATAAAGCGCTGCAGGTACTGACCGGTTTCGCGCAAAGATCGCGATACCGATCGACGAGCAAATCAAGACTTGGCTGCATAGCCTATTTCGCGACTCCCACCGATCAGATGGGCATGCGACTCAAACCGAGCAACGCGTGACCCACGCGGAAAATGCGTGATATGCTGCCTCAGTCGCTGAGCCTGATATGCGGTGAATCGCCTACAAAATCTGGGCGCAGAATGCAGAGGACTTAGGACATAATGATCCAGCTTCCTGCTAGGGCGGGAAAATCGCGGTGGCTGCTGGTTTCAAGCCGGGCATTTCGAACCCGTGCAAACCTTCGTCGGTACGCTTAGTTCGCTTCTTAATGACGGGGGCCAGACGTTCGAATCCTCTAGGCGGATCCATTTTCTGGCTGATGGGTCCGCTAAGCCGCGCCCGGCGCGGGCTGTGCGGCGGCACAATTCCTAAATCCCGATTAACCTTCTCGAGTGACCGGGCATTGAGGTTAGCGTGGCATTGAGCATTCCGAAGCAATTCGGGAGGCCGGTGCCATGAAGCTGATCAAACCTGTTACTGCGGTTGCCGCCTTGTGTGCATCCGCCCTGCCAGCCAGCGGCTTTGCGCCGTCGGTCGATGTCGGAAGCGCCAGCTATGCGATCGGGATCGTCGGCTATGTGCCGGTAATCTGCCGCGCGAATGTCGATGCCAGCGCGGTTGCGCCGGTCGCCGGCACGACGTCGCTGGGCCTGCTGAAGGAATTCTGCAACAGCCCTTCGGGTTACCGGGTGGTAGCCGATTATTCGCCCGCGCTCGCCTCGGCCAAGCTGATCGTCGACGGTGTCCCGGTGACGCTCGAAGCCAGCGGATCGACCGTGATCAGCCAGGCGGATGGCGCCAAAATTGCCGATCACGCGCTGGCGCTGGAAATGCCGCAAGACGGCCAGACCGGCAATATCAGTTTCCGCATCGAGCCGCGCTAAACGCACCGCTCCCCAGCAGACCCGAGCGGGGCGATATGCCTACAGCGTGAAGCCAGCGCAGGCGAATGCTCCCGGATCGCTGTAAATGAGCGGTGTCACGGTGACGGTCAGCACGTCGCTGTACGTCGGCGAGGGGTTCTTGCCTTGGCCGCCTTCTTGTAAAGTGCCCTGGATCGGCAGCGAATTGCCCACGCTCGACAAGGTCGCCCGCACGCAGCTGCGGCTGATCGCGGTGGCCCCGGCGGTCGGGGTCGTGGTGTTGCTCACGTCCTGCCCCAGAAACCGCAAGCTGTATTTAACCTCGTCCGCAGCGGTGACGGCACCCGGTTTTTTAAGCTTGAAGGCATTCTGCGATGACAGCGTGACCGAATAAGCGCCCGAACTTTGCACGAACACATAGTTGCCGGGGCTGGTCTTTTGCGGAGCACCTGACAGTGACATCGTGGTGATATTGCCGATCTCGCCAAAGTCGAGCGCGGTCCCCGCGTAATACGTGCGCAGCGCGCTGAGCACGACCACCGGGAAAGTCACTGCATTCGCGAACGACCCGGTCTGCTGCAAGCCACTATCCTTGCCGCCCTGAACGTTGCAGCCAAAGAAGGCGTCGAACGACAGGTTCTGGATCGCGTTCAGGTTGAGGTTCGCGGGCAAGCTGACCTGGAAGGTGACTTGCGCCGTATCCGAGCCCGCATTGTTGCCGGTGAAGTTGATCTGAAGGAACCGGTTCGCGCCGCTGGGGACGAGCGATGTCGGCGAAACAATCGGCGGGGTGGCGTTGAAATTGTAAAAGATATTGTTGCCGGTGCCGGCCGAAGAGACGCTGCCCGCAACCACCGTGGGAACCAACGAAGTGCCATCCAGCGCGGTTCCGATCGATGGATTGGCCCTGAGGTAGAAATTGACGATTCGCGTATCGCCGCCGCCCGAGGTGTTCACCCGCGTCAGGTTGAGCGTGATCGTGGCAGCCGCAAGACCTGATGGATTGAACGGATCGTAAACCGCCGGCTGAGCCGAGGCGCTGCCGCTGATCCCGCAGGTTGCAGCCTGCGCGGTTGTAGCCAGCGTGGCCAAGGTGGCCCCAAGCAGAATTGCGAGGGTCCGGAAAATAGTGAGCCTAGACATCTTCAAGGTTCCTTCACCGGGGTGATGTCGCCCAGGCGTACAACGCCCTCGGCATCAGCCGGAACAGTGATAATATAAGTCGATTTCTTATCGTCGAGCATTTGCAGCCGCCATTGTCCTGGGGCCAGACCAGTAGCGCCAAACCGGCCCTGACGGTTCGTGAACAAGGTGACCGCCGGATGATCGGGATGCGCCAGTTGAGTGGCAGTGCCCGACACCAGCGCGACCGGAAGGCCATCGATATCGAGCATCGTCCCCATCGCGGTCAGGTGGTAATCCGATCCGACTTCAAGCACATAGCCGCTGCGGTAAGCGGGGAACAATTTGAACGACCCCTGGCCGATATCCACCCCGGCCGGCGCGCCCTCGACATCGACCGTGACGGTGCGTTCCGAATACGACGACAGGCTGGGCATGGTTGCGGCGCGCAGCGCGCCCGAACTGGCGGCATAGCCATAGCTGCTGGGATCGACGATCACGTTCGCGGTGGTCAGGCTGGCGTGCGGTTTCACCACCGCGAAGCTATCGTAGATCGGCCGCCCGATCGAAGCGACGCCATCGGCAATGGCCAGCGAGGTGCCGACCCTGACGTTGGTGCGCTGGCCGGTGCTTTGCCCGAAGCCGTCGGTAAAGGTGCCAAAGTGGCTCAGCCCCAGCTCGGCGCGATTGCCAAAGTAGCTGGCGTTTAACGAGACGTTCGAGCCGAAGTCCGAGCGCTCGACATCCGCGGTCACATTGTAACTGCCAACCCCGCTGCCGTGCAGCGTCTGGTATGACACGCGGGTGCGGTTATCGCGGGTATCGTATTCGCTGCGCAGGCTTGAATTGCGGCCGAGCCGCACGGTCAGGGTCAGGAACCCGCTCACTTCACGCCCGCGCGAATCTTCGGTGTAGCGCGCCTCGGCGGTCAGGCTGGCGCTGGGCGAAAGCCGCCAGCCGCCTGCCAGGCTATAATTCTGGACGTCCTGATTGGCCCCGCGGCCTTTGGAAAACCGGCCATTCGCGCCCATGTAGAAATTGGCGTTAAAGGCATGTGTGTAACCGCCGCCAAGTTCGTAGGCGTATTGGTTATCGGCGAGTAGGAACGACACCGGCGCAAACTTGCGGCTGCGATGTTCGGCAAACAGGTTGAAACTGTCCGACTGGCCATCGGCGTGCTGCAACAGCCGCTGGAAAGTGGCTTGCAGCGCGTAACCGTCGCCATAGCCTTTGGTGTGACTGTACGCGGCATGCGTGCCGATCGTGCCGAAATCGGTTCCGAACACCGCTTCGGCGCCGACCATCTGAATAAATTCGTCAGCTTGAAAATTGCCGCCCAGGGTTACCCGGTCGCTGATCCCGCGGCGGTAAAACCCCGATGCGGCCCACGCATCGGAATACACCGGTCCGTGCAGCCCGAGCGGCGCCTTCACCCCGGCATAAAACCCGAATTCGCTTAATCCCTTGGCGAGTTGAGTCTGATCGAGGAACAGGTTGAACCGCAACACTTCGCTGCGGCCGGTATCGTCAAGCACGTTCAGCCGGATGTCGTTGCCGCCTTGCGCGAACGGAAAATCGCGCAGGTTGTAATTGCCCGGGCCAAGCTGCAACCGCCGGACCTGCTGACCGTTGACCAGAACTTCGACCGTCGAATTGCGGCTGAGCGTGAATGTGCGGTCGCCGCGCGGGCGAATGACCTGCTGCGGATTAAGCACCGAATAGGATCGGAACAACGAGATCCCGGCGATATCGGGTGCCGACTGAAAGCCGCGCGCCTGCGTATCGAGATCGCCCAAGGTCAGACGGACAAGCCGGCGGGTGTCATCGTATACCAGCCGGCTGCCAAGCCGCTGAAAATCCACACCGTCGCTACCCGGTGACCAGATTGCATCGCTTTCGACCACCGGGCCGTTAAGCCGCAGCGCCCCATTGAGCAGGAAGACCGGCGCTGCGAAGCCGGTTTGTGTTCCTTCCTCATACAAGTCGACCGAGCCTCGCACGTTTAGGTAAGCGCTGAATTGGGCCGGGCGCACGAAGCTGCCGATCGACTGCTGATCGAGCGCCGAAACCGAAAGACTGCGCGAGGCGCGCTTTTCGACCGGAATGTCGAACCGCAATTCCAGCGTCTGCGGATCATAAGCCAGATTGATCCCGATGCTGGCGAAGTCTGCCGGGCCGACGGTGGCCTTGCCCGCCAGATTGGCGCGCAAGGCCGAAGTGACATCGGGCGCCAGCACCGGATCAAGCAGTTGCAGCGCGCGTTCGGTCGGGAAGCCGAGCTGATCGGCTGCGCTGATTGTCAGCGGCATATCGCCCAGATAGGTCGCGCCGTCCTTGGCCGGAACCGTCAGCACGATTGTTCGCCCGGTCGGATTGAGCTTGGTCGCCCGCGCCGCTGGAGCTTGCGGCGCCTGCTGATCGGCCGAAGCCGAACCGGCGGCCGCGCTTGACCAGGCCGGCGTCGCCAATCCAGCCAGACTGGCCCCGATCATCAGACCGAAATGTTTGCCCCCGTTAACCACTAATCAGTTGTCGAGCGAAAAGCTCGCCTCCACCGTGCCATCGGCGCTCGGCAATTCGACCGGGACTGCCACGCGCCGGGTCTGCCCGCCGCCGATCAGGCCAAAGCCCATCGTCTGCTGGATTTCTGCACCCGACAAAGTTTTGCTGAACACCTGTTTGCCGGCTTTGTCCTTTTCGGTGACACGCAAATGCCCGTTCGACAGATAGCCGTGCGCGGCCGATTCATTGGCCATTGTCACCGTGGCAAACGACTTGCCCCCCGGGCCTGCGGTCACTTCGGCGGCTTGCACGGCAATCTTGGGCTTCACCCCCAGCGGTCCGACACTGATCAGCACTTGGAAATTGTACAGGATCTGGATTGCCGACTGGCCTTCGGGCAGCTTGATCGGCAGTTGCGCGACGGTGACGTAATAATGCTTGCTCTTGGCCAAGGCCGGATCGCCAACGTATTGCACTCGAAACGTCTGGGTCTGCCCCGGCGCGATGATTGCTTGCGGCGGAAATACCAGCAGGTCGCCGGGGTCCTTGCCGGTCTGCTTCACCCCGTCAGTGGTCAGCTCAAGCTCCTGGATGGTCAGCTCGACCGGCAGCGGCGTAGCAAAGGTGTTTTCGACCGTGATGACTTGAGACATTTGTCGTCCAGCCGTTTGCAGATCGATTACGACCGGCTGCACCGTCATCGCCTGCGCAGTTTGAACCGGCGCGAGGACGACCGACAACATGGTTAACGCGTACTTGTAATTAGACTTCACCAGAGTTCTCCTCCCGCAGTGCGGGCCATTCAGTTGGCGGGCCGGATCTCGACCACGACGGCATCGGTATATGTGCCGGCAACCAGCGGATTGCTGCCGCGCGGAACCGCGATATCGACGATCAGATCGCCCTTGGCCGGCTGATTGTAGGCGATAGCGGCGCTGGCCGTGGCACCGCCCAGTTGTGCGCGTCGCTGCTGCCACTGCAGCCCGACGTCATACGTCTGCATTTCGCTGAACCCGCCGCTGCCGCTACGCGCCGCATTCGCGCCAAGCCGCACCAATCCGCCATTAAAGCTGCGCACAGTGATCTGGTGCGAGGTGTTGCAGACCACCGGCAAGGCCAGTTCGATCGAGCTTTCGCGAGTCGCCGCGGTGGTTTCGTCAACCAGATTGGGGAACGTCACCACGCCGCCGGTCGGGCCATTGTCCTGATAGGTGGCATTGCGCAGGTTGCTGGCGCGCGCGGCATTGGCAACGCACCCCGCCGGTGCATCGCCCTGCAGTTCGAGCCGCTGCTCGGCGCGGTCAAGCAGTTGCGCTTGCGCGCTGCCCGCGCCCGCCAGGCCCGAAAGCGCGATCACCAGGATCGGCCAGATCGACGTGCGCATCAGCGGGGCTCCAGAAATATGCGGACCGTGTCGACATAGCTTCCGGCCAGCAACGGTGCGCGACTTTCGACGTTCGAAGCGCCTTGATCGATTTGCAGCCGCACGTTGAATTCACCCGCCACCGGCTCATTCACCGCGAGCACTTGCTGGCTGGGGCTGCGCACCTTGGCGGTCGCATCAAACAGCGCATTGACCGGACCCCAGGTGACCCGCGCGGTGTAAGGCACGGCAAAGGCGAACCCGGCGGGACGATCGCTGACCCGCTGATCGACCGGCCACAGCCCGTTATTCTGCGATTCGATCCGCACCGAATGGGGGAAATTGCAGACCGCATCGAAGCTGATCGTGACGCTGGCCGCGCGCACTTGCAGCGTTGCCGGATCGGTGAATTGGATGATCCGCAGCGTATCGCCATCCAGCCCGGCGATGTTGTTGATGCTGCCCGGGGCGATCTTGCCTTGCTGCATGGCACAAGTCTGCGGCACCGAACCGGTTACGGGCATGGTCCGCACGGCGGTGGTGGTCTGGGCCAAAGCCGGGGTCGCGGCGGCCAGCGCGGCGAGCATGAAGGGGGCGATTGTCCGCATGGCTCAGTTCACCGCTGCAAGGGTAACGGTCACCAGACCGCGATAATTGTCATCGGCGACCAGCAGCAAGGTATTCCCCCCGCTGGTCGCAAAGCCCGAAATCGCCACGGTGATATCGCCGGTGAAAGCGCTGGTGCGGGTCTGCGTGGCAGCACTGTTGACTGCAGCCGCAGTGTTGTAAGCCGCGGGGGTAGCGGTCCAGCCGGTCGCGGTCGCGGTGTAATCGATTGACCGGGCAAAGCCGCTGGGCGGCGTGGTGGTCGTATCCTGGGCTGCCAGCGGGGTGGCCTGCACCGTGATGGTGCTGCGGCTGGTGCAGAACGAGCCGACCAGCAGCTTGGCCGGAGCGGCCAGATCGGTGCGCAATTGGCCCGTGGCGGTATCGATCAGCACCCCCAGATCATAGTTGCCCGCGCCGTTCAGGCTTCCGCCAAAACACATCGCGGGCGCGGTTCCGACCACGCCAACCGACTTGGTACTGGTTGACGATGCTTGTGCCAGCGCAGCGCCGGGCAAGATCGCGATCAGGGCAGAAGCCAGCAGGATGAGTTTGCGCATCGCCATACCCTCAGTTCGGGATCGCCGCAGGACCAAGCGTCACCACCACGTTACCGTTATAGTTGCCCGCCACGAGGATCAGATCACCCGGTGCCGTGAATGCCGACAAGGTCACCGTCAGATCGGCGATCTTGGGCAGCGGCTGCGCCGCACCGCTGCCGGTCGCGCTCGGCCCGGTGCCATCGCGCAAGGCCGCGGCCGTTGCGGCGCTGGTGCCGGTGGTCCAGCCACTGACGGCGGCGGTGTAATTGACCGCGCGGGTAAAACCGGGTTGGGGCGCAGTCGGATCGCTTGCAGTCAACGCCGTGACAGTAATCTGGACGACCGACCCGGCAAAGTTGCAGAAGCTGCCAGGCAGGGTGATCGTGCGCGGGGCAATCGTGTCGATCCTGCCAATGCGATGCCCCGAACTGGCCGAAATCTGTCCAAGATCGACCAGTGCGGGATTAGGATCGCCCAGGATGCACACCGGCGTCACCCGCGCGTCGATGCCGACGGTGCCGGTCGCACTGCTCTGCGCAAAGGCAGGCGCAGGGACCAGACCGAGGGCCAGGACGGTTAAGGCGCGAAACTGCATCATCGGGTTCTACCTATGGCTCTCGACTGCTGCTTCAAACCGGTGGCGGGGCGACAGTGGGGGTCAGCGTGACCACAACATTGCCGGTGTAAC
>JANMCG010000265.1:0-15006 GCA_031361075.1 Novosphingobium sp.
TGCGCGGATCCTGGCCGGGCCGTGGGCCGGGCAGGTGTTTGCCGATCTGGGCGCTGACGTGGTCAAGATCGAAAGCCCGGCGGGAGACGATACCCGCCAGTGGGGTCCGCCGTTCGTGACCTACTCTGACGGCACCAGCGATGCGGCCTATTTCCACGCCACCAACCGCGGCAAAACGGCGGTGACGATCGATTTCGCCACCCCCGAAGGCCAGGCCGAAGTGCGGCGATTGGTCGCCGAGGCCGACGTGGTGATCGAGAATTTCAAGGTCGGCACGCTCGCCAAATACGGGCTGGATTATGCCAGCTTGTCCGCCGCCAACCCGGCCCTCGTCTATTGCTCGATCACCGGGTTCGGGCAGGACGGGCCGTATGCCAGCCGTCCTGGTTATGACTTTATCGTGCAAGGCATGAGCGGGATCATGGATCTGACCGGCGAGGCGGACGGCTCACCGCAGAAAATCGGCGTGGCCTTTGCTGATGTCATGACCGGGCTTTATTCCGTGATCGCGATTCAAGCCGCGCTGGCCGCGCGCGCAACCTCGGGGCGCGGCGAACACATCGATATGGCGCTGTTCGACGTGATGACCGGGGTGCTCGTCAATCAGGCGCAGAACTATCTGGTATCGGGTATCACCCCCCACCGGCGCGGCAATTCGCATCCCAATATCACGCCGTACGCGGTGTTTCCCACCCGTGACGGGTGGTTCATTCTGGCGGTTGGCAATGACGCGCAGTTCCGCCGGTTCTGCGAGGCTATGGAGCTTGGCGCGCTGGCCGGTGATCCGCGATTTGTCAGCAATGCGCTGCGGCTCGAACATCGCGGCGTACTCGAGGTGTTGATCGGCGAGGCGACCCGGCTGCACCTGCGCGATGCCTTGCTGGCGCTGCTGGAAGGGGTTGGCGTTCCAGCTGGGCCGATCAATACCGTGGCTGATGCCTTTGCCGATCCTCAGATTATTGCTCGTGCGATGCAGCACAATTTTACCGCGCCCGATGGTCAGCAAATTGCGGGAGTACGCACGCCGATCAAATTTGCCCGCATGGCGCTGAACCTGGGACAAGCTGCACCGCGACTGCCCCGGGGCGACTGATGCGGAATGTCGCCCCCCGGGCGACTAATGCGGAATGTCGGGCGGCGGGGCGGGTTCACCCGGTGCCGGTGCGGTTCGCCGCAGATCGGCCTTGCGCATAAAAATCACCAGTGGCGCCGCGGCCAGCGTCACCCACGCCATCATCCAGAAATCGTCGAGATAGGCGATCATGGCAGCTTGGCGGTTTACCTCGCCGTCGATCATCCGCAGCAAAGTTTCACCCGCGACCTGAAACCTGTCGATGGTCGACACGTCAATCAATTGCGTGAACGAGGCGGTGACATGCGCTGCCAGATCGGAATGGCTGACCTGAAGATTGCGCGCCAGCATCGCGGTGACGATTGAAATCCCGATCGACGAACCCATCGAGCGTGACAGATTTAGCAAGCTTGAACCGTCGGTCCGCAGTCTGGCTGGCAACGTGGCGAATGCGCTGGTGTTAAGCGGGATGAATACCATCCCCATCCCCAGCCCTTGCACAAATCCCGACGTAGCGATGTGCCAGTAATCGGTTGCTAGCGACCAGTGCGCCATTTCCCACAGCGAGAATGCCGCCACCCCAAAGCCGGTTGCGATCAGCACCCGCGGATCGAACCCGCGCCGGATCAAGACGCCCGAAACCTGCATCGCCAGCAGCGTCCCCACTCCGCGCGGCATCAGCGTCTCGCCGGTATCGATCACCCCATAGCCGAACAAACGCTGCAACATCGGCGGCAACAGCGCCATCGTCGCAAACATCACCACCCCGATCACCAGACTGAATACCAGCCCGAAAACGTAATTGGGATTAGCGAACAACTGCCGATCGAACAGCGGTTCGCGCGCGGTGGTAAAATGGATCACCGCGACCCACGCGGCCGACAACGCCAGAATAGCGTAAATCCACGCTTCGCGGGCCTGAAACCAGTCAATCTGGCTGCCGCGGTCAAGCAGCAGCTGCAGCGAGGTGAGCGCAACCGCGATCAGCATGAACCCGGACAAATCGAATTTCCGCCGGACAATTTCGCGCGACGGCAAGGCGGCAGCCATGATCACCAAAGACAATATCCCGAGCGGAACGTTGACGTAAAACACCGCCCGCCAATTCCAGTTTTCTGTCAGGTAGCCGCCCAGCAGCGGCCCCAGGATTGGACCGATCATGATCCCCATGCCCCACACCGACATCATCTGCGATTGCCGCGAAGGTTTGTTGGTATCGATCATTGCGGCTTGGCTTAGCGGACCGATGAACGCCCCTGTCGCGCCCTGCAGTGCGCGAAACAGCACCATCTGCGTGACATTCTGTGCCAGCCCGCACAACATCGACGACAGCACGAAACCAACCACCGATGCCAGGAACAGCCGCCGCGAACCAATCCGGTCTGCCAGCCAGCCAGTGATCGGCATCGCCACCGCAACCGCAACGATATAGCTCGTCAACACCCAGCTGATTTCGTCCGAAGTAGCCCCCAGGCTCGATTGCATGTGCGGGATCGCCACGTTTGCGATGGTGCTGTCGAGCACTTGCAGCAGCGATGCGGTCATGATGCCGACCACCAGCAGCATCGGATTAGCGACCGGCAGCGTTGCCACATCTTCTGCAGCGGTCAGCACCTGCGGCCCGGCTTTGGCCGAACCCGGCTGCGCGGGCGCGGGACCCGCAGCTGCGGCGCCTGCCGGTGGGGCGGTGGTAGCCATCAGCCCGGCACCGCGCCTTAGCGCTTGCGGCCGTCAGTAAAGATTTTGACCTTTACCGACAGCCCCGCGATCAGCTGCCGCGGCGATGGCTCATCAAGCACGATGCGGACTGGCACGCGCTGCGTAACCTTGACCCAGTTGCCCGTCGCGTTTTGCGCCGGGAGCACCGAAAATTCGCTGCCGGTGCCAGCGCCGATCGAAATTACATGCGCGCGCAGCGTCAGCCCCGGGTAAGCGTCAAAGGTAATCTGCGCAGGCTGGCCGGTACGCATATCGGCCAGATCGGTTTCCTTGAAGTTAGCCTCGATATACGCTGAATTGTCAGCCACCAAAGTCACCACGGGAACGCCGCTGATCAATGCCTGACCGATCTGCAACCGACTGGCCTGGCTGACTTGTCCGCTGACCGGAGCGCGTATTTCGGTGCGGCTCAAGCTCAGTTCGACCACGCTGCGCTGTGCCCGCGCTGCCGCGACTTGCGGAAACACCCCCGGCACCTGCGCGCCGGTGGCCAGCTTCGCCTCGGCTTCGCGGCCGTTGGCGCGCGCCAGCCGCAGCGCATCCTGCCCGATCGCCACCTGATGCTGCGCCGCTTCATAAGCCGCTTTAGTGGTAAAACCCCGCTTCCACAGCGCCGCTTGCCGCGCTAGGTTGGCCTGCGCAAAGCCGATCTGTTCCTGCGCGGCGGCGACATCGGCGCCTGACAGATCGCTCGAACTGGCCAGCGCGGTCTGACTGGCCTGCGCGGTCGCAATCGCTGCATCGGCTTGCGCCAGCTGCAACTGAAATGGCTGCGGATCGACCTTGAACAGCAGATCGCCCGCTTTGACGTGTTGGTTTTCCCTAACCATCACACCCACGATCTTGCCGCCAACTTCCGCGCTGACCGAAACCTTATCAAGGTGCACGTAAGCGTTATCGGTCGACACTTCGCCCTGCAGGCTGCGCCAGTAAACGACCCCGCCAATCACCAGTGCGAGCGGCAATGACACCATCAAGGCCAGTCGGCCCCATTTGCGTCTGGGCTGCACATCGGCGGTTTGGGCCACTGGTTCGGTCTGGACCGGAGCAGAAACCGGTTGCGCGGTTGCCTGGTCGATCTTGGGGTCACTTTCAGCCATGAGACACGCTCTTGCTTGCGGCGCGCGGCGCCAGATTGTCACGAAGTAGTTCGAGTGTGGCAATTACCGCCACCCGCTCTGCGCTGCCGATCCCGGCAAACGCCTCGGCTTCCAATTGATCGACCATGGGGCGCAATTGCGCGAGCAGCGCAATCGCCTTGCTCGTCAGATACAGCCGCCATGATCGGCGATCGGCAGGATCGGGGCGGCGTTCGACCAGATCGGCTTCCTGCAGGCGGTCGACCATGCGGCAAACGGTGATTGGCTCGACATCCAGCAACTCGGCCAATCCGCCCTGATTTACGCCTTCATGGCGGTTCAGCACCACCAACACCTGCCATTGCGGCCGGGTTACCCCGATTTCGCGCGCGCGGGCGTCGAATGCCCGCCGCGCCAGGCGCGATATATCGGCAATCACGGCAAAGGTACTCTCTTTCATAACGATGCAAATAATAAGCATAGCTATAAATTGCAAGATGCTACTTATCACAACCGCAGCGACAATGAATTACATTTTGCGCCATGACACTGCAGCGCTGGGACCGCACAACGATCGCTCCCCATCGGCCGGCAATCAGGAGCAATGATGTCAGACAATGCGCGCGCCTTGAACCGGTTCGGCCTCGGCGCACGGTTGGGCGAACCGATCCCAGGCGATCCGCGCCGCTGGTTGAACGACCAGATCACACAATTTGCTCCCCGCCCTGAGCAAATCGCGAACGCTTTGACGACCCCGCAACTGATCGCACTGCTGCGCGAAAGCCGCGATGAAAAGGAGCAGCTCAAGGCCGCAGCGCAGGCCAGCGGGGCCGATCCCAAAGCGATGAAGCAAGCGAACCGCGCCGCCGGAATGCCCGCGCCTTATGCCGATCTTCGCGGTGCTTACATCGCAGCGGTCGGCATCCGCACGCAAGTTGCTTTGACCACCACAACCCCGTTTGCCGAACGACTGGTGCATTTCTGGTCAAACCATTTCGCGGTGTCGGTCGACAAGATTGTCACGCTGGGACTGGCCGGAGCGTTCGAGTTCGAGGCGATCCGGCCCAATATCATGGGCAAATTCGGCGATTTGCTGCTCGCCGCCGAGCGTCATCCGGCGATGCTGCTGTATCTCGATCAAGCGCAGTCGATCGGCCCGGGCAGCCCGCTGGGCGCGCGCGCCGCGCAGCGCGGCAAAGTGCGCGGAATTAATGAAAACCTGGCGCGCGAGATCATGGAGTTGCATACGCTGGGCGTGCGCAGCGGCTACAGCCAGGCCGATGTCACCGAATTTGCCCGTGCGCTGACCGGATGGACCGTCGGCGGATTGGCCAAGCAACCCGCGCTGCAAGGCCCCGGTCCGCAATTCTGGTTCGCGGCGCCGGTCCACGAACCGGGCGCTCGCACGGTGCTGGGCCAAAGCTATGCCGCAGCGGGCGAAGCACAGGCGCAGGCGGTGCTGGCCGATCTGGCGGTGCACCCCGCCACCGCGCGGCATCTGGCGACCAAGCTGGCGCGGCATTTCGCAGCGGATGATCCCCCGCCCGCGCTGGTGACCCGGCTGGAACAGTCGTTCCTGAAAACCGGCGGTGATTTGCCCGCGCTGTACCGCGTGCTGATCGATTCGCCCGAGGTGTGGCAAGCCGCGCCCAAGTTTCGCACCCCGTGGGAATGGACCGTGGCCGCGCTGCGCGCCACCGGGGCGCACGATGTGCCCGCCAAAAGCGCCGCCAATTCGCTTCAGCAACTGGGGCAGCAAGTGTGGAAGCCGGGCTCGCCAGCCGGCTACGACGATATTGCCGCAAGCTGGGCTGGCCCCGATGCGCTGTATCGCCGGGTCGAGCTGGCGCAGCGCATTGCCGAGCGCAGCGCGCAAACGATCGACGCACGTGCGCTGGGCGCGGCGCTGTTCCCGGGCGAGCTCTCGCCAGCCACCGCGCAGACCATGGCGCGCGCCGAAAGCGGCCCGCAAGCGCTCGCGCTGCTGCTCGCCTCACCCGAAATGATGCGGAGATGACCATGCTGATCGGACGCCGCCAGATGCTTGCCGCTGCGGGCGCAGCCACCACTGCGGCGCTGTTTGCCCCGCGTATTGCCTTCGCCCGCGCCGCGACCGAACGCCGGTTGGTGTTTATCATCCAGCGCGGCGCGGCTGACGGCCTGGCCACCCTCGCCCCGACCGGTGACCCGGCTTACGCGGGACTGCGCGGCGATCTGGCGGCCGATCTGCTCGATCAGCCCAAGCTGGGCGGAATGTTTGCGCTGCACCCGGCGCTGGCGCAGCTGGGCGCACTGTATGCGGGCAAGCAAGCTCTGTTTGCGCACGCGGTCGCCTCGCCGTATCGTGATCGCTCGCATTTCGATGGCCAAAACGTGCTCGAGACCGGGGGAGCGCTGCCCTATGACCGGCCGGACGGCTGGCTGAACCGGCTGCTCACGCTGCTTCCAGCAAGCAGCGCGCGCGGGCTTGCGGTGTCAGCAACGATCCCGACCGCGCTGCGCGGCGCGGTCCAGGTTGCAAGCTATGCGCCGACCGCGCTCCCCGATGCTTCGGGCGATCTGCTTCAGCGCGTCGCGGCGCTGTATGCGGCTGACCCGCAGCTGCACGGACTGTGGCAGGAAGCGCTGCAGACCCGGGCGATGGCCGCCGGGTTCGACAGCGGCGGCGCCAAAGGCGGCACGGCAGCGGGGGCCTTGATCGCCAGCCTGATGGCCGGAGCGCAAGGTGCGCGGGTGGTGATGGCCGAAACGAATGGCTGGGACACCCATTCGGGCCAGCGTGGGCGATTGGCGGCGCAGCTGACCGGGCTCGACGCGTTGATTGCCAGCTTGCGCGACAAGCTTGGCCCGGCGTGGGCCGATACGCTGGTGGTAATCGCAACCGAATTTGGCCGGACCGCCGCCGCTAATGGCACCGGCGGAACTGATCATGGCACCGGCTCGCTGGCGATGCTCGCGGGCGGCACGGTGCTGGGCGGGCGGATCATCAGCGACTGGCCCGGATTGAACGCGGCCAGCCTTTACGAAAACCGTGATCTCAAGCCGACCACCAGTCTTGACGCGGTGATCGGCGGCGCTGTCGCGGCGCACTTCACGCTCGATCCGGCAATCGTTGTGCCGCGGCTGTTTCCCGGCAGCAGCAGCAGCAGTGCAGCGGCGCTCAGCCTGATCGGGGGATAGTCCTGCACCGCCAGCTTGCACACAGCGCGCGGCTGGAGTGAACAGGCGGTATGTTCGCGCGGTTGCCTCGCCTCTACGCCCTGCTGGTGGTCGCGTTGTTTCTGGCGGCGGCGGCATGGTGCCAGATCATCCCCCCGGCCAAAGTGGTCAAGGCTGCGCCCGGGCATTACACCGATATGAAGCTGCAGCGCGATATCGTCAGCGCGATGCAAGCCGGTAAAGGCTATTACCAAGCCGCTACCGAAACCCAGCGGCTGCACCATTACCCCACCCGGCCGTTCGTGACGGTGCGCGAACCCGGGCTTTACTGGCTGGCTGCGCAGCATGGCTGGGCGTGGCTGAACCGGATCGAGATCGCGCTGCTGATTGTGGTGATCCTGACTTGGGCCGCAGCATTGCCGCCGCCGATCAACTGGGCCGAAAAATCTGCTGCAGGGCTGCTGGTCGCGGTCGCCGGGATTGCCCCGATCGCCACCAGCATAACCCCGATGAGCGAAGCGTGGTGCGGGCTGTTGCTGACGCTTGCGCTGGGGCTTACCGTGTGGCGGCGCGCGCCGTGGTGGGCAGCAGTGGTGGTGATCGCTGCTGCGCTGATGCTGCGCGAACTGGCGCTGCCATTCGCGCTGCTCGCCGCTGCATTCGCGCTGTACGAGCGGCGCCGGACAGAACTGGCGGCTTGGGGCGCAGTCATTGCCGTGTTCGGCCTCGGTATGGCGTTGCACGCGGTTCAAGTTTCGAATTATGTCCTGCCTGGCGATGGCCAGTCGCCCGGCTGGGCTGGCGGGATGGGACTGCGCGGGGTGGTTAGCGCGGTGGTCAATACGTCGGTGCTGCACTTGATCCCCAAACCCCTGGCGCTGCTGTTCGCGCTGCTGCCGGCGCTCGGCTGGGGCGCGCTGGATGGCCGCGCCGGGCGGTTTGCCGCGCTGCTATTGGGCGGTTATGCGCTGATGATCGGGCTGTTTGCGCGGCCCGACAATTTCTATTGGGGATTTCTGCTGCTGCCTGCGTGGTTCGCCGGGCTGGCGCTGGTTCCGCGCGGAGTGTGGCAGCTTGGCCGGGCGATTATTCGCCCTGCCCGCTGATCGCTCCGGGTTCATTTGCCACCACGGTCAGCACCGCCGCCCACGCCGCGACGTTTTGTTCAAGTTGCGCCGGATCGATTTTGTCGAGCGTATCGTCGGGGGTATGGTGCAGATCGAAATAGCGAGTGCCGTCCTGCTGCAAATCTACCACCGCCAGCTTCTGCGCCGCGATAATCGGCTCCACGTCGGTCCCGCCGCCAGCTTTAGTGGCCCCGGTGACGATCCCCATCGGCGCAAGCGCTGCGCTCACCTTTTCGCCCAGCGCCTTGTTGGCTGGCGCGAAATTCAGGTCGACCCGCCACTCCCGGTCAGCGCCGAAATCGCTTTCCATCGCCAGCGCGTGCGGCTCGCTGGCGTGCGCCTTGGCATAAGCGATCCCGCCGAACCCGCCGAGTTCTTCGCTGCCCGCCCATAACACGCGGATTGTGCGCAGCGGCTTGGCTCGGGCCTGAGCCCGCAATGCGGCGGCGGTGATGATTGCGCAACCCGCGCCGTCGTCAATCGCGCCAGTGCCAAGATCCCAACTGTCGAGATGGCAGGCCACCAAAATCGGCGGCAGCGAAGGCACGCTGCCAACCAAGTCGGCGATCACATTGCCCGATGGCATATTGGCTTGCGGATGGCTTTCGAGCACCAGGCGGATCGTGATTGGCTTGCCTGTGGCGGCAATGCGCGCGATCAGATCGGCATCCGGAGCCGAAACTGCGCCCGCGGGAATGGCCTTGCTGCCCGCCGGGAAATTGGTCCCGCCGGTGTGCGGATCGCGGTTGTGATCGGTTCCGGCTGAGCGGATCACCGCCGCCACGGCGCCCTTGCTGGCGGCCACCGCCGGGCCTTGGCGGCGCGCATTGCCATAAGGGCCATAGCCAGAGCCATCCTGATTGGGCAGCATCTGATTATCGACGTAAGCGACCTTGCCCTTGAGCGAACCGTCGGGCGCGGCTTTCAGCGCGGCCAGACTCGAAAAATAGACCAGTTCGGCGCTCAGCCCGTCTTTGGGGGTGGGCACCGAATTGCCAAGCGCAGTGATGTGCAGATTGTGCGGATACGGCCCGGTCAACTGCGCGCTTTCCGCGCCCCGCACGAACCCGGGGATGGTGAATGGCTCCACCTTGATATTGGTGAACCCCAGCTTGGTCAGCCGCGCCACCGCCCAGTCACGCGCCGCGGCCTCACGCGGGGAACCGTCGAGCCGCGCGCCGATTTCGGTCGTCAGATCAGCGACGATGTCCCACGCGGCGCCGCTGCCTTGCGGCGGGGCGGCGTTTGCTGAACTGGCGGCGACGAGGGCGGAGAGCGCAGCAGCGCGAAGCAGGGTGGTCATGCCCTGCCTTGTACCTTGCAGCGCAGCAATGGCAATCGGGCTAAACGACCGCGCGCGGGATCATGCCTTTCCACCCGACGAAGTGTGCGCGTCCGCCCAGCACCAGCCGGTTGAACGTCAGCGCCATCAGGATCGAGGTGATCAACGTGATCAGCATCAGATCGATGTAATGCAGCGAAGCCAGCACGCCAGGCAGCGTGATCAGGTTAAGTGTCCCGTAAAACACCACCCCCCAGACCACCCCGGCCACTGCCGCCCAGGCCCCCACGCCGCGAAACAGCAGCGCGACGATGAACGCCGACAGGATCGGCATCGAGGCGAGGCCGTTAAGCATCTGCAGCAGATTGATGATGCTGGTAGCATTTTCGAAGACCGGCACCAGCAGCACCGAGCTGATCGTCAGCAGCGCCGAAACCACCGCTGACAGCCGCCAGTGATCCTTGACCGGAGCGATGAACTTCGCGTGGAAATCCACCGCATAAAGCGCCACGGTGCCGTTGAGAATGGCAGCAGTATGCGCGATCACTGCCGCTGCCATCATCGCGGCGAACGCGCCGGTCAGCCAGTGCGGCAGGACGGCTGCGACAACCCGGCCATAGGCCGCATCGTTGACATCGCCGAACAGCTTGTAACCGACCACACCGGGCACCACGACGATCATCGGGATGATCAGGATCCGCACAGCAGCGGCGGCAAGCACGCCCTTTTGCGCCTCTTTCACGGTCGGTGCGGTCATTGCTTTTTGGGTGATTGGCTGGTTGGTCGACCAGTAGAAAATCTGGATGAAAACCATGCCGGTGAACAAGGTATGGAACGGGATTGGTGAATCTTTGGCGCCAACCATCGTCAACCGTTCGGTCGGAATTCCGGAGAGATCCCAGTTGATCGCGTTCAGCGCCAGCACCACGACCAGCACTGCGATGCTAAGCACACCGATCCCCGAATACGTGTCCATCACCGCCACCGCACGCAGGCCGCCGGTCACCGTGTACAGCGCCGCAGCAATCCCCATCGGCGCGGCGAAATACCACAGCGGCCAGTCAGTCCCGAACATCGTCTTGAGAAACAGCGAGCCAGAATAGAGCGCGGCGGGCATATACACCGTAACCGCGCCGACAAAGAACAGCGCGCCGATCAGCGTACGGATCGAGCCGCCGCCATAGCGCTGCTCAAGCAATTGCGGCACCGTCGTGCAGCCGGTCTTGTAGTACACCGGGACCATCACATAAGCCAGGAACATCAGCCCGCAGAACCCGGCCAGCTCCCACCATGCCAGCAGCAGCATCTGGTTGCCATTCATCCCGACCAGCTGCTCGGTCGACAGATTGGTGAGCGTGATCGATCCTGCGACGAACAGCCACTTAAGCCCCCCGCCCGCCAGATACACGTCCTTGGCCGATCCGTCGTGATCCGGGCGGCTGAGCAACGCGCCGCCGCGCGTCGTCGTGCGATACGTGATGAACGCGATGAACAGCAGCAGCAGCGCGCCAACCGCCAATTGCCCGCCAAGGCTGCTCAACAGTTCCAGCATCGCGCGCTCCCCAATCCGCCCGCGGTTGCCCCGCGCGGCGCTTCACCCTAACACCCTCGAGCTATGAGCATACCGCCTAAACCATCACCCGGCCAGCCCATGAAGTTGGGGGTGTGTTATTATCCCGAACATTGGCCCGAGGCGATCTGGGCAGATGATGCGCGGCGGATGGTCGAGACCGGGCTCAGCGTGGTGCGGATCGGCGAATTTGCCTGGAGCCGGATCGAACCTTCGCCCGGGCGGTTCGACTGGGGCTGGCTTGACCGCGCGATAACCGTGCTGGGCGATGCCGGGCTGGGCATCATCCTGGGCACACCGACCGCAACCCCGCCCAAATGGCTGGTCGATCGAATGCCTGATCTGGTGGCACTCGATCAGCAGGGCCGTCCCCGCCACTTCGGCTCGCGGCGTCACTATTGCTTCAGCCATGCGCCTTACCGCGCCGAAGCGGTGCGGATCACGCGGGCGCTGGCTGAACGCTATGGGAACCAACCGGCGGTGATCGCGTGGCAGACCGATAACGAATACGGCTGCCACGACACCGTGCTGAGCTTTTCCGACGCTGCGCGCGCCGCTTTCCGCGGTTGGCTGGCCAGCCGCTACGCCTCAATCGCCGCGCTCAATGCGGCATGGGGCACGGTGTTCTGGTCGATGGAATACCGCAGCTTCGCCGAAGTCGAGCTGCCCAACCTGACCGTCACCGAGGCCAATCCGGCGCACTGGCTTGCGTTCCGCCGGTTCTCTTCGGATCAGGTGGTGGCGTTCAACCGTGCACAGGTCCAGGTGCTGCGTGAATTGTCGCCTGGGCGCGATATCACGCACAATGCGATGGGCTTTTTTACCGAGTTCGATCACCACGCGCTTGCGCAGGATCTCGATACGCTAGGCTGGGACTCCTACCCGCTCGGCTTCCTCGACAGCTTCGCGTTCAGCAAGACCGACAAGCTGGCCTATGCCCGCCAAGGCCATCCCGACATCGCCGCGTTTCACCACGACCTCTATCGCGGGTGCGCCAAAGGTGGGCGCTGGTCGGTGCTGGAACAGCAGCCCGGCCCGGTTAACTGGGCGCGCTATAACCCCGCCCCGTTGCCCGGCATGGTGCGGCTGTGGACGCTGGAGGCAATGGCGCACGGCGCCGAACTGGTCAGTTATTTCCGCTGGCGGCAATTTCCCCAAGCGCAAGAGCAGCACCATGCCGGGCTGCTGCGGCCCGACAGCGCCGCCGCGCCAGGGCTGGCTGAAGCTGCACAGACCGCGCGCGAAATTGCCGGATTGGGCGCGGTCGGTCCGCCGCCCAGATCGGTCGCGCTGGTGTTCGATTACCAAGCCGATTGGGTCACCGGGATCCAGCCGCAAGGCGCTGGGCTGTCTGCGCTGTGGGCCGCGTTCACGTGTTACACGGCGCTGCGCGAACTGGGGCTGGACGTTGATATTGTGCCGCCCGATGCCTCGCTCGATGGTTACAGCCTCTGCGTGATCGCGTGTCTGCCTATTATCGGCGATGCGTTGATTACAAAACTTGCGGCGTTCCCCGGTCAAGTCATCATCGGCCCGCGCAGCGGCAGCCGCGACGCAGATTTCGCCATCCCGCCCGAGCTTCCCCCCGGCAAGCTGCAGGCGGTGTTTCCCGGCAAAGTCACTTACGCCGAAAGCCTGCGCCCCGGCCTTGTTCATTCCGGCAATGGCTGGCACGTGGCCCGCTGGCTTGAACATGTCGAAACCGAGGCAGCCCCCGAACTGATCGCGGACGATGGCACTGCCGCCAGTTACCGCTGCGGCAACGTGCGCTACCTCGCAGCGTGGCCCGAAGGCGAACTCATCCGTAAAGTCATCGCCACAGCCGCCAGCGAAGCCGGGCTGGTTACGCACGCTTTACCCCCGGGCCTGCGCCTGCGCCGCGCAGGCCAGCGCTGCTTTGCGTTCAATTATGCCAGCACATCGCTCGACCTGCCTGCCAGCCTGAACGGCGCTTGCGAACTCGGCGCGCGAAATCTGGCGGCGGCGGGGGTCGCGGTGCTGAGCGCTGCATAGCCCCCTTATGCAAACAGCCACGACCCCAGCATCCGGCCGAACGGAAACGTGAAAAACCCCGCCACCAGCAGCGCCAACGCGACGATCGTGCGCACCCCGCGCCGGTGATCGGCGATGCGGTGCTGGCGCGCGGCAACAATCAAGCGCGGCACGCCGATCAAGGTCACTACCGACAGGATATGGATCGGGCTGAGGCTGCCGGGGTTGATTACCCGGATGCCGAGCGAGAGCAGCGCGGTACTGAACATTGCGGCGCACCACACCCAACCGATCCGGCGGTGCAGCACATCGCCGCGCGTCCGCAGCAGCATCACCGGGGTGAGCACCAGCGCGACCAGCACGGTGGCCAGATGAGCCCAGATCAACAGCGGCACCGCGCTCCAATGCGCTTGCCCGCGGATCAGCGCCGCCGCGACAGCCAGCGTCAGCAAGGCGGCGCCAAGCGCGAGCAGACGGTCAAAAATAGTGGGCTTAAGATCGATTGCAGCCATAGATTGTCTCCCCTGCCACTCGCGTAACATAAGTCCGCCGCGTTGCGAGAACGGCGGTGCGCATTGTCCGGCATTATACAAGCTGGCGCGTTGGGCGCATCCCCCGCGCGACCAGACCCGCACCGCTTGCCCCGCGCCGCACCGCGCTGTAAAGGCGCGCCACTTCCCTGTCCAAACCAATCCCCAGAGGTATCTGATGGCCGCCCAGTACGCTTATGTCATGAAAAGCATGACCAAGACTTTCCCCGGCGCGCCCAAGCCGGTGCTGAGCGATATCAGCCTGCAATTCTATCAAGGCGCCAAGATTGGCATCGTCGGGCCGAACGGCGTCGGCAAATCGACCTTGATCAAGATCATGGCCGGGATCGATACTGATTTTACCGGTGAAGCCTGGCCGGGGGAGAACATCACGGTCGGCTACCTTGAGCAGGAGCCCGAGCTAGACAATACCAAAACGGTGCTGGAAAACGTCAAGGACGGCGCACGCGAAACCGCTGATCTGGTCGACCGGTTCAACGAAGTTTCTGCGCTGATGGGCGAACCCGATGCCGACTTCGACGCACTTGGCGATGAGATGAGCACGCTGCAGGAAAAGATCGACGCGGTTGATGGCTGGACGCTCGACAACCAGCTCGAAATCGCCATGGAAGCGCTGCGCTGCCCGCCGGGCGACTGGCCGGTTGCCAACTTGTCAGGGGGCGAAAAACGCCGGATCGCGTTGACCCGGCTGCTGATTCAAAAACCCGGCATCCTGCTGCTCGATGAGCCGACCAACCACCTCGACGCTGAATCGGTCGAATGGCTGGAAAACCATTTGAAGGAATATGCCGGCGCGGTGCTGATGATCACGCATGACCGCTATTTCCTCGACAATGTGGTTGAATGGATCCTTGAACTCGATCGCGGAAAATACTTCCCGTACGAAGGCAATTATTCAACTTACCTTGAGAAAAAAGCCAAGCGTATGGCGCAGGAAGACCGCGAAGAAGGCGGGCGTCAGAAGGCCCTGACCCGCGAGCTTGAATGGATCCGCCAGACCCCGGCCGCGCGCCAGACCAAGAGCAAGGCGCGGGTGCGCAAGTTCGAGGAATTGCAGAACGCGCAGGACGGCCGCATCGCCGGCAAGGCCCAGATCGTCATTCAAGTGCCTGAACGGCTTGGCAGCAAGGTCATCGAGGCCAAAGGGCTGACCAAGGCGTACGGCGACAAGCTGTTGTTCGAAGACTTGTCATTCATGCTGCCGCCGGGCGGGATCGTCGGGATCATCGGGCCTAACGGCGCGGGCAAATCGACGCTGTTCCGGATCATCACCGGGCAGGAAGTGCCCGACGAAGGCACGCTGGAAATCGGCACCACAGTGCATCTGGGCTTTGTCGACCAGAGCCGCGACGATCTCGATCCCAAGCATAACGTCTGGGAAGAAATCTCGGGCGGGCATGACTACATGACTGTCAACAAGCAGGAAACCAGCACCCGGGCCTATGTCGGCGCGTT
>JANMCG010000020.1:0-3096 GCA_031361075.1 Novosphingobium sp.
GCGGGCGTTACCGACAAAGTCCAGTTCAAGCTGATGGACTACCGCGATGTCACGGGCCCGTTCGACCGGATCACCAGCGTCGGGATGATCGAACACATCGGCGCGCCGCATTTTCGTGAATACTTCGCCAAGACGAACGCACTGCTGGCCGATGACGGGATCATGCTGACCCATACGATCGGGCGGGTCGACGGCCCCGGCACCACTGACAAGTGGACCCGCAAATACGTCTTCCCCGGCGGCTATATCCCCGCGCTGAGCGAGCTGACCCGGGCGCTGGAGCAGACCCGCTGGGAGATCGGCGACGTCGAACTGCTGCGCTATCACTACGCCAAGACCATCGCCGAATGGTACCGCCGCACCACGTTGCACGAAGCCGAGATCACCGCGCTGTACGACGTCAGGCTGTTCCGCATGTGGCAATTCTACCTCGCCGGGGCCGAACAGAGCTTTGCTCACGGCGAAAACGTCAACTTCCACATCCAGTCAGTCAAACAGCGCAGCGCCCTGCCGATGACGCGCGATTACATCGCCAAGGAATTCGCCCGGCTGTCCGCGCTTGATGAAGCGCCGGAGTGGCATCTGGAGAAGCAGGCGGCGGGGTAAATTTGATTCCGCAACGCTTGAAATCGAATACTGAATCGAAATCATACGCTCGAACTGTTCGACAAGTCGATACTTGCGCGAATCCATCATCGCCGATAGCTAAACAGCTTATTATCGAAATTCGAGACGATCGATAATTGACGCAGCTTGCGCATCCGGGGGAAAATTGAACAATGCGGTGGTTTATTGGATTTCTGGCAGCCTGCGTTGGTTTCGCAAGCGCTCCGGCATTCGCGCAAAGCAAGCGGCCAGTTGTCGCGATTTACGAGATTGAAGATTTGAGTGGCAACAATTTGGCTCAGACATTTTCGACCATGATTGAAACTGCCATCACCGGAACCAACAAGTTTCGCGTGGTTGAGCGATCAGGTGTCAATAAGCTCATGCGCGAGCAAGGCGGCACAAAATCGGGATTGTTGACGACCAATCGGCCGGGCAAAGTTGGCGGCTTCGAAGGCGCCGACTATTTGGTCTACGGTACGATTACATCGATTTCGTCCAAGCAAAAATCCAACTTCGGCGCTTCGTTGCTAAGTGGCCTTGGCAGTAACGGACCGAGCCCGAACTGTTCCAACACCATTGTCAGCCTTGAGGCCGATATCAAGATCACCGACGCCAGCAGCGGCGAAGTCCGCTATGCGACCCGCATCAGCGAAGTTCAAAAGGGTTCAACGAGTTGCGGCACCTCAGGCCAGATCGATTCTGCCGCCCTGCTGCGCGGTGCTGCAGACAAGGTCGCAACAGGGCTGGTTATTGCTATCTACCCGATGCAGATTGCAGCGGTTCAACCCGATGGCTCGTTCGTTCTCAACTACGGCGCTGGTGCAGTCACACAAGGCGCGATCATGACCGTTTTTCAAAAGGGCGAACCTATTCTCGACCCGGCAACCGGCGAAGTTCTTGGCAACAATGAAACGCCTTACGGTCAAATTCAGATAACTGACGTTCAGCCGCGATTTTCCAAAGCAGTGACGATTTCAACCTTCACCACTGTTCCTCCAGTTGGATCGATCGTCCGCCTAGCAACTACGGGTGAATTGAATTCCGGCAAAAAGAAAAAGAAATGAACATGCGCAGAATGTCGGCGTTCACGCTGGTTGTGCTACTCTTGGCCGTTATGTCCGGTGGGTTCAGCGCAACTGCGTCAGCTCAATCTCCAATGCGCTTCACCGTCGGTGAAATCACCACGAAGCAGGACTGCAGATATTTTATGGAAAGCGAATATCGGCATGCCGATGTGGCAACGCCGTGGCTCTACGCATCAAAAACAAGTTGGCGTAGCTGGTTGGTCAAGGATTGTGTCACCCAATTCGATACGATGCGCCACAGCCTGGAAGCGGCCTTGGCTGCCACAGGAAAATTTGCTGTCGGTCCGGGTGGCTACAGAGTCAACATGACGATCAACGATGTCAGTGGGGACGGGCCTGCACCCACTGTCCCAGCCGTAGGCGACCGCGGCTATGCATTTTCTAAAGTTGGGATCATGACCAGTTACTCGGTGACTGTTACCGATCGGGCGGGGCATGTGATCTATGGCGGACTAGGAACCAAGACAGTCGAGACCGGGTCGAAGATCAAGGCCGATGGCACCTATTCATGGACCAACATGGGCGGCGACGCGGTCTATGGCGTGTTGCAGAACGAACTGGCGTTGGCGATTGCACGGTCAGTCGCGTTCAAGATCGTGCCGCTGACGGTTACCGAGGCCGATGGTGACCGGATTGGCCTCAATTACGGCGCTCCCTTGCTCAAGCTGGGTTCGTCGATCAGCGTTAACGCGAGCAACGGCCTTCGAACCGTGCGTTTCTTGGTCGTTTCAGCCCAGAACGGAACTGCCATAGCCGAAGCCGATGGCGATGTTGACACGTCAGCGATTCGAGCCGGCGCGGAAGCCATCTTTGCTGAAGACGATGACCCAGCTGCTAATGGCCGACGATACGACCGCATCCGTTTGCCCTAAAGCGAGTTAAGCAATTAAGCGAACTTCTCGGGATGCTGCGCGTTCATCCGCTCCCAGCTCAGCGCTACCAGTTGTTCGACCACCGCCAAATCCACATCCGCCAATCGTTTGATGTAGAGGCAGCCCTTGCCGGTGGTGTGTTTGCCAAGCTTGCCGAGCAGCGCGGCAACCGAGCCGCTCTCGGCCAGGCCGCCCAGCACATAGAGCACATGCGCGGCTTTGCGCGGGGAGAACCCGGCGCGGCATGCGGTGCCTTCGTGGCCGCTGTCGTACTTGTAGTTGTATGCGCCATAGCCGATGATGCTCGGCCCCCACATCTTCGGCTCGGCCCCGGTAACCTTGCGGTAGAGCGCGTCGAGTGCGGCGGCATCGGCGCGGCGGGCTTCTTCGGGCAAAGCCGCGATATAGTCCGCTACGCTGACTGCGGTTGCTGTCGCCTTCAGTTCCGCCTTGGCCATCGGCTTGCCCTCCTGCCCCGCTTGGCTTAGGGGCGCGCCTGCGATTGTAACCCCAGCACAGCGGAAATCCAG
>JANMCG010000032.1:0-16009 GCA_031361075.1 Novosphingobium sp.
CTGGCGTTCGGCCCGGATTCCCGCCAGCGCGCCTTCGGCTCCGGCAATCTGGCCTTCGATCGGCGCGGTCAGCCGGCCGGCTTGTTTTGCTCGCGCTAGGTCGGCCTGTAATGCTGCAATCCGTTCGACCGCAGCCGCTTCGGCGGTGCTGTTGCTGGTACTGGCAAACCAATCCTTGCCGCCATCGATGTGAATCGGCTGACCGGCTATGTTGAACAGCGCAAAGGTCAGGAACACCACAAACAGGAACAACGCGATCGGGCTGACATAGCTCGCGCGGCGGCCATCGATATATTCGCGGGTCAATTTGCCGGGGTGCCAGGCCAGCATCGGCAGAGTCCGCCAGATCTTGCCTTCGAAGTGAAACACCCCGTGCGCCAGATCGTGGAAAAAGGCGCTAAGAGTGCGGTGAACGTGCGCCGCCTGGCCGCAGGCATGGCAATGGGTTCCGATCAGCCCGGTGCCGCAGTTCAGGCAAACCGTTTCGTGCGTGTGGCCATCCGCCGCCTCGCCCTGAGCGGGTTCACCCTGAGCGGGTTCGGAAGCGCGCGCCAGCAGCGCGGCCTGGACAAAGTCACCAAGAATTTCGCCGCTACCGCTCACCAGCCGTGCTCCCTACGCGCCACTTTGTTCATGGTCTTGTCAGCCGCGCCGGGTCAAGGCACGAACGACACTGTGCTTTGGGATATGACGATGAAACGATTGATTGTACCGGCGCTGGCGCTGCTTGCCATGCCAAGCGCGTTGCTCGCTGCGCGCGGCGATATGAGCCTGGCGGTGTTTATCCCCAAGGCCGAAGCGCTCCAGGCGCAGGGTCCGTTAGCGCTGTTTTCGCCTGAGCTGGAGGTGCTTAAAGCCGAGGGCAAGGCGGCGGGTGAAGCGTACCGGGCGCGGCTGATCAAGGAACGCAGCCAAGGCCGCCCGTCAAGTTGCCCGCCCGAAAATGCGCAGATAGTGCCAGAGGAACTGCTGGGGTTCTTGAAGAAGTATCCGGTCAGCGGGCGCCCCCGGATCTCCATCCGGCAAGGCGTGGCTGACTATTTCATCCGCAAATATCCGTGCACCAGGCGCTGATTGCAAAAAAAGCCCGCTTCCTGTGGCGGAAGCGGGCTTTTTGAAAACGCTCAAACGCTGCAGCAATCAGCCTTCGTAATCGCCGCCGATCGAGGTGTTGCGCACTGGCGCCGCAGCGGTAATCCGCAATGCTTCGGCCGACTGGCTGAGCGAGCCGACATCGTCAACCTCGTCATCGTCTTCCGGCAGCACCCGCTGAAGCGAGCTGATCACTGATTCCTTGAGCAGATCAGGCCGGACAGTCACATCGGCGATCTCGCGCAGCGCGACCACCGGGTTCTTGTCACGATCACGGTCGATCGTCAGTTCGGCCCCGCCCGAAATCTCGCGCGCGCGCTGCGCGGCGAGCAGCACCAGGTCAAACCGGTTGGGAATCTTGTCAACGCAATCTTCAACGGTAACGCGCGCCATGGGCACTCCAGAATTCAGGGTTCTGCGGGAAAGCGCGGCAGCTAGCGTCTAAGCTGCGCAGAGTCAAGATTTTCGCGCGGCTTTGCAGCGGGCGGCGCGCATGGCATTGATCGTGCCGATGCCCGCGCGCCCGCTCACCGCTCCGCACTACCGCCCCGAGATCGACGGACTGCGCGCGCTGGCAGTGCTGGCGGTCATGCTGTTTCACGCGCACGTCCCGCAGCTTCCCGGCGGCTACCTTGGGGTCGACGTGTTCTTCGTGATCAGCGGCTATCTGATCACCGGCATTCTGGCGGCGAGCGACCCTGGCGGGATCGCGCTGCGCGCGTTCTATCTGCGCCGGATCCGCCGGATCTTGCCCGCGCTGCTGCTGACGTTTGCCATTGTCACCCCAGCTGCGCTAACCCTTCTGCTTCCCGACGGGCTGGAGAATTACGGCCAGTCGCTGGTCGCCAGCGCATTGCTGGGCAACAATTTGCTGCTTTACCTAACCGGCGGTTACTGGGACATCGCGGCCGATCTCAAGCCGCTGATGCACTCTTGGTCGCTGGGGGTGGAAGAGCAGTATTACCTGCTGGGCGTGCCAATCATGCTGTGGCTGCTGCGGCGCGGCGGGATCAACCTGCTGACCCGCGGCTTGATTGCGATCGCGCTGCTGAGCCTGGCCGCAGCAATATGGTTCGGTGCGCGCGACCCATCGCTGGCCTTCCTGATCCTGCCGACCCGCGCATGGGAACTGGCGCTGGGCGGGCTGGTTGCAGTGGCGCGGCTGCGCCGGTCTGCGCACGGCGCGGGCCGCGCAGCCGCGCCGCTGGCTGCGCTCGGACTGCTCGCGATCGTCATCCCGCTGGCCACTTATGCCGCCGACCGGACCGCGCCCGGCCTGCTGACGCTGGTGCCGGTCAGCGGTGCCGCGCTGTTCCTGTGGACCGGTGATCAGTGGCGCGGCGCTGGCCGGTTGCTGGCGCTGCGGCTGCCGGTTGGCATCGGGCTGGTCAGCTATAGCGCCTACCTGTTCCACCAGCCGCTTTACGCGCTGTTGCGCGCGGCCAGCCTGACCGAACCGGCACCGTGGTCGTTAGCGGCGTGGATCCCGGTGGTGCTCGGCGCGGCGTGGTTATCATGGCGACTGGTCGAGGCACCGGCACGCGATCCCGCGCAGGTCGGCAGCCGTGCGCTGCTGCTGGTCTGCGGCGGTGGGACTGTGCTGGCGGTCGCCACCGGGCTGGTATTTCATCTCAGCGCCGGGTTTGTCAGCCGCTGGCCCGAGCTGGCCGGCGCCGGGCGCGCGGGCAATATCGCTTACGTCGACGGAATTCGCCGACTGGCCGCGACCCGGCTCGATCCCGCCGCGCGGGCGCATAACGTGGTGGTGATCGGCCACAGCCAGGCGCGTGATTTCGCCAATATGGCGCTTGCCAGCGGTAAGCTGGGCGAGGCGCAAATCCGTTATGTCGAAGTCAACAGTTGCTCAGCCGCGCTGCCATTCGATGCTGCTGAGGTGGCCCAGCAAGCCGACTGGGCGGTGCTCTCGATCGGGCTGAACGGGGTTGCGGCACGGTGCCTGATGGGCTGGTCGGAGCAGCTTCAAGCCGCCGGGATGCGTCACGTGATCGTGCTTGGCCCCAAGCAGTTCGGCTATAGCAATGCTGCGGCGATGCGGGTGGAAGCGCCCGCTCGCTATGCCCTGCATGTCCCGCCGCGCCCGCGTGAGCTGGCCGCCGATGCCGAGGTTCGGGCGGCGGTTCCGCCTGGTCAGCTGATCGATCTGTTCGCGCTACTGGGCGACGCGCGCGGGCACATGCCGGTGTTTACCCCCGACCGCCGGTTTATCTCGCAGGACGGACGCCACCTGACCCCTGGCGGCGCGCGCTGGCTCGGCCAAGTGGTGTTCGCCCAGCCGCAATTGCGCGGACTGGCCGCGCCGCCTTAATCGTAGCTGTGGCCGGCAAGGCTGTCTTCGGCCAGATCGCTGAAGCGGGTGATGCGGGCTTCAAACCGCAGCCGGACTTTGCCGGTCGAACCGTGGCGCTGCTTGGCAACGATCAGTTCGGCCAGGCCGTGGACCCGCTCCATCTCTGCCGCCCAGGCCGAGTGCACCTCGTGCGTTTTGCCATCGTCGCCGTCGGTGGGTTGCTTGGGTTCCTTGTTGGCGATGTAATAGTCTTCGCGGAACACGAACCAGACCATGTCGGCGTCCTGCTCGATCGAGCCCGATTCGCGCAAATCGGACAGCTGCGGGCGCTTGTCCTCGCGCTGTTCGACCGCGCGGCTGAGCTGCGAGAGCGCAATCACTGGCACGCCGAGCTCTTTGGCCAGCGTCTTGAGCCCGCGGCTGATCTCGGAAATTTCATTGACGCGGTTGTCGGTGCTGCGGCCCGATCCTTGCAACAGCTGCAGGTAATCGACCACCACCAGCCCGATATTGTGCCGCCGTTTCAGCCGCCGCGCGCGGGTGCGCAGCGCGGCGATCGACAGCGCCGGGGTATCGTCGATGTACAGCGGCAATTCGGCAAGCCGCTGGCTGGCGAACGACAACTGCTGGAAATCCTCGCGGCTGATCTTGCCCATTCGCAGCGCTTCGCTGCTGATCCCCGATTGCTCGGCCAGAATACGCGTGGCGAGCTGGTCGGCGCTCATTTCCAGGCTGAAAAACGCGGTCGCCGCCCCGACCGATTTTTCAGGATCGATCCCGTCGGCAATGTCGCGGCGCAAACGGTCGGCGGCGTTGAATGCGATGTTGGTGGCAAGCGCTGTCTTGCCCATGCCGGGACGGCCCGCAAGGATGATCAGATCCGAATCGTGCAGTCCGCCGATCTTCTCGTTGATCGAAGTAAGCCCGGTGGTCTTGCCCGAGATGTGCCCGCCCGACAGCAGCGCCTGCTCGATCATGCCCAGCGCGGTGCGGGTCGAGACCGCAAACGGCTGCGCCTCGCTGCCAGTCGAAGCGCCTTCGGCAACTTGATACAGCGCCGCCTCGGCCGCGGCGATCTGCTCCATCGGCTCGACGCTTTCGCTGGTATCGAGCGCCGAATTGACCAGATTGCGCCCGACCGAAACCAGCTCGCGCAACAGCGCGAGGTCGTAAATCTGCCCAGCCAGCTCGCGCGGCGCGAGCAGCCCTTGCCCATCGGCCGTCAGCCGCGCCAGATAAGCCGCGCCGCCCAGGTCTTTCAGCGCTTCGTCGGCCTCGAAATAGGGGCGCAGCGTGACCGGCGTGACCACCGCCTTGCGGTCAAGCAATTGCAGGATCCGCTCGTAGATCCGTGCGTGAACCGGCTCGAAATAGTGTTCGGGGCGCAGCGCAATGACCAGTTCTTCGATCACCCGGTTATCGATTAACGCGGCCCCCAGAAACGCCGCTTCAGCCTCGACATTGGAGGGCAGCGCGCGCGCGGCGATTTCATCGGGGCGGGTAATCAGATCGGTCTCGGACATAGCAGGCTCAATGCGCGCGGGCGATGCGGGGTGCAAGACAGTGCTGGCGAAATTACCCTGTGGATAGCGGGGATGAAGAAAAATGGTTCACGCAGAGGCGCAGAGAAGAAAGAGGAAGCGCAGAGATGCTGATCCGAGCCGCAGGCTGCTGAATCCAGCTAACCTTGCGCCAGACGCGCCATTCGACAGAGTAAACGGCTGCGCCGCAAGCGCTACGCCTTTGCGCCTCCTCTTTCTTCTCTGCGCCTCTGCGTGAACCCCTTCTTATCTCCCCTTGCCGCGCCAAGTTGCATTTGCGAGAAGCCGCGCCAGCATGGCGGACCCCCGGATCATTCACATCGAGCTTGATGAAGCGACGATCCTGTGGCGCAACGCCGATATCGAGCAGGAACGGCGGATCGCGATCTTCGATCTGATCGAAGAAAACACGTTTCGGCCGCTGCGCGCGTGGGAAGCGGGTCACCAAGGCCCGTACCGGATCAAGCTGGCGGTCGAGGAAGGCCGGCTGGCGCTCGAAGTATCGGACCAGGATGGGCAAATGCTCGAACTGCTGGTGTTGGGTCTCGGGCGGTTCCGCCGCCCGATCCGCGAATACTTTGCGATCTGCGACAGCTATTACCAGGCGATTCGCAAAGCCACCGCGAGCGAGATCGAGACAATCGACATGGCCCGGCGCGGGGTCCACAACGAAGCAGCGGAATTGCTGGTCGAACGCTTGGCGGGCAAGGTCGAAACCGACTTTGCCAGCGCGCGGCGGCTGTTCACACTGATCTGCGTGCTGCATATCAGGGGCTGAGGGAAAACCGGGCAGATCATGGCACGCACCAAGAAATCCAGCCGGTCGCGGCTGCGCCTGCTCGGCGCGGTGCTGCTTGGCGCGCTGCTCGTGGCGGCGTGGGGGTGGTGGAACCTGCACACCTGGCGGCCATCGCATGCCGATTTTCCGGTTCAGGGGATCGAGGTTGGCAGCGATGACGGCGCGGTCAACTGGAAGGCGGCCAAGGCGATCGGGGCAAGCTTTGCCTATCTCGATGCCTCGGCCAGCGCGTTTGCGCGCGATCCGGCCTTCGTCAAAAACCTGGAAGATGCGCGCGCCGCCCGGTTGCAGATCGGCGCGGTACATCGGTACGATCCATGCCAGCCGGCTGACAAGCAAGCCGCCAATTTCGTCACCGTGGTGCCGCGCGACGGCGCGATGCTGCCCCCCGCGCTCGATCTCGATCTCCTCGCCGATGACTGCCCGATCAGCGTCGGCGACGCCGCCGTGACCAGCGAACTGATGACTTTCCTCAACCAGATCGAAACGCATACCGGCAAACCGACAATCCTCAAGATATCCAGCCGGTTCGAGCGGCGCTATCATCTCGCGGCGAAGATCGATCGCAACCTGTGGCTGGTGCGTACCCGCTTCCAGCCCGAATACGCCGGGAGGCCGTGGATGCTGTGGACTGCCAACGGAATGCTAGACAGCGCGGCCAGCGATGACCCGCTGCGCTGGGTGGTGGTCGGGCGATGAGTTGGACCAAGGACAGCTTGATCGACGCTGCCCGCGCCGCTGCAAGCACCGCATATGCGCCTTATTCAGGCTTTCATGTCGGCGCAGCGCTGGGGTTTGCCGATGGCAGCGTTGTCACCGGTGCTAATGCTGAAAACGCCAGCTATGGCTTGACGTTGTGTGCGGAAACGGTGGCCGTCGGCAAAGCCCTGTCCGAACTTCGCGGCAGCAAACTTGAGGCCGTGGCAGTCATCGGCGGCAAGCTTGGCGCGGTCGGACACGGCGATCCGGTCACCCCGTGCGGACGCTGCCGCCAGATGCTGATCGAAATCGCACAATTGGGCGGGCATGATCCATTGGTGTGGTGCGTGGGCGAGCACGCGGTGCTCGAATTGCCGCTGTCAGCCTTGCTGCCGCACGCCTTTGGACCGGACGCGCTGGCGTGAACGGTTAATCGTAGGGACGCGCCGCCGTCTCGTCACCTTGAGCGATCCCGCCCGATCGCGCGCGCGACGACGCCACCAATCGCCCGGTTTGCTCGGTCGTCGCCCCGGCCGCCGCAGCCCCTGGCGCGGCTGGCGCGGCGGCGCCGGCCGCGTCCCCGGGCAGCGGTGGCTGCGATTGTCCGGACGTCGCTGGACTCGCGCTGTCGCCCGGCGTTTCGGTGATTTCACTATCATCATAAGCAGCGAAATTCCGCTTGGGATGCGCTCCTGCGCCGTTGAATTTGACCGGGACCACCGCGACGGTGTCCGAAACTTGCGCCGCGCCCGGTCCGGAGGCGATTGCACTTGACGGCGCTGCTTCCTGATCTGCGGTGAACAGCCCGACCAGCACCGCCAGACCGACAATGCCATAAGCAAAGCGGCGATAATTCTGGCTGGCGGCCTGATGCTGATCGTTTTTTCTGCGCATGCCGCCTTATGCTTGCAGCGGGTTAATCTTGCGCCGCCAAGCATGGTTCACAAATTCTTGCCGCAAATGCGCTGCCCTTAGGCATGCCGTAGCGCGTTTTTAACCAGTCCCGTTAGCATTGCAGATTAGCCGGTCTGCTATTTGGCCAGACCATGAGCTATTCCTGCAAATGCACCAGCTGATGGATCAGCGCCTGTTCCACAGCTGGCACCGATTAATCCTGCGGCTGCTACGCGATCCGCGCGGCAATGCCTTGGGGTTGATCGCCGCCGCGCTGATTCCACTGCTCGCGATGACCGGCGGCGCGATCGACATGGGCCGCTCATACCTGTCGCACAGCCGCTTGCAGCAGGCTTGCGATGCAGGTGTATTGGCCGCGCGCAAACAACTGGGCACCTCGGTCGCGGCGACCGGCGAAGTGCCCGCCAACGTCGCGCAAACTGCGGCGAAGTTCTTCAACATCAACTTCCGCAATGGTCAATACGGCACAGCCGGACGCCAATTCGCCTTGACCCTGGAAAGCAATTACTCGCTCACCGGCGAAGGCAAGGTCAAGGTTCCGACCACCGTAATGCGGCTTTTCGGTCAGCCCGACATCGCGCTTAATGTCAAATGTTCGGCGCAGATCAGCATGGCGAACACCGATGTGATGATGGTGCTCGACGTCACCGGCTCGATGAATGAAACCAACCCGGGCGACAGCCAATCCAAGATGAGCTTGCTGCGCAGTACGATTACCCAGTTTTACGGCCAGCTGCAAAGCAACCGTCCGCCGGGCACGCGGATGCGATATGGGTTTGTGCCCTATTCGACCAACGTCAATGTCGGCGGGTTGCTCAACGATGACTGGGTGGTCAAGAACTGGACCTATCAATCGCGCAAATTGAGCGGCACCGGGACCGCAGCAGGAACAAAATCGTATTGGGCTGCCGGCAGTCCGGTGTCGGGCAGCTTGACCAAAAAGAAGGACAGCAAATACGACGCGGCCGGGCTGGGCAACGGCAATTACAGCTGCTCGCCCGCGCCATCGGGTTCGCTCAGCTCAACCTCGGTCTTCAAAGGCACTGCCAGCGCGCCTTATGCCGGACCGCCAGCCGGCACGATTGTGCGAGACACTTATTGGTACACGTACAACGGCACGAAATACACGGTCGAGCTCGACGACGATAAATGCGTTGTCTACAAGCTGACATATACCAATTATGTGATCGCTTATGACTGGGTCACGCAGCCTGCGCTGACCAGCAGCTCGATGTGGACGTACCAGCCGCTTGCATACGATGTGGCAGCGTGGCGCAGCGAATCCAACGGCTGCATGGAAGAACGCGCAACCTACCAGATCAGCGATTACACCAACGTCGATCTGACCCGCGCGCTTGATCTCGACCTCGATCGCACCCCGGTTGCGGGCAACAGTGCCACCCAGTGGCGACCGATGTATCCTGCGCGGGTCTATGCCCGTTCGCTCAAATGGAACAATTCGGGGTTGTTCACGCTGCCAGCCACCACCACCGCCGAAGAATACTTTTCGCCTGGCACTGGCGATACTGCCAATTGCCCCAGCGCGGCGCAGAAATTGCAGGAAATGACCTCGTCGCAGTTGGCAGGCTATCTTGGCGGGCTGAAAGTCGGCGGCAGCACCTATCATGATACCGGGATGATCTGGGGCGGGCGGCTGCTCTCACCGAGCGGAATTTTTGCCAGCGAGAACGCCGATGTTACTCCCACCGAGCCGACCAATCGCAACCTGATCATGATGACCGATGGCCAGACCTCGACGCTTGATCTGAGCTATACCGCTTACGGGCTGGAACCGATCGACCGCCGCCGCTGGTCACCCGGATCGGCGACCAGCTTGACCAAAGTGGTTGAAGATCGCTTTGCCTTTGCCTGCCAAGAGGTGAAAAAGAAGAATATCACGGTGTGGTTCATCGCTTTCGGCACCGATCTAAACCCGGTCATGACCGATTGCGCGGGGGCAGGTCATGCGTTTCAGGCCAATAACGGCGCCGAACTGGCCGAAGTATTCAAGCAGATCGCCGGACGGATCGCCAATCTCAGATTGACGAAATAGCCCGTTCGTTCAGCCATTCGAGCAGCGCGCCCAGACAGTCCCGGCCCAGGATCGCACTACGTTCGGGCGACCAGCCTTGCGCGGCGCAAGGCAGGTCGTTGTTGTCCTTAAACGGCATTTCCAGCGTCATCGCCACCGCGCCGAACCGTTCAGCCAGTTGATTGGTCGACATGGTCAGGTTGGCGCGGCCTTTGCCCGCCACCGGATAGCCGATCCGGGTCTGGAAATCGGGCGTCCGGCGCTCAAGCAGCGCGGCGAACCGGTCAAATCCGCTCTGCTGTGCCTCGGTCCACGATGGGATGCCCTGAAAGCCGGCGAGAAACACCGCCGGGATCGCTTCGTCGCCGTGGATGTCCATCGCAAAGTCGACCCCGGTTTGATCCATCGCCGCGCGGATGCACAGCACCTCGGGTGATTTATCGGCGCTCGGGCTGGCCCATTCGCGATTAAGGTTGATCCCCGCGACGTTGGTGCGCAAATGCCCGCGGCACGACCCATCGGGATTGACATTGGGGACGATGTGGAACCGGCACAATTGCCGCAGCCGCCGCGCCACCGGGTCAGCCGGATCGGTCAGGCAATCGAGCGCGCCTTCGATCCACCATTCGGCCATGCTTTCGCCCGGATGCTGGCGGGCATACAGCCAGACCTGCGTGGCTCCATCGCCCAGTTCGAGGCAATCGATCGGCTGGCCTTCGATGCTGTGGCCAAGCACGCGGTGCGTGACGCCCGGCGCAGTGGCCGCGCCGCTGACCAGATCGTGATGCCGCTCAATCGAATAGGGGGCAAAGTAAGCGAACCAGGCGATGTCGCTAGTGGGCGTATAAGCGATGGTGAGCGTGCCATTGCTTTCGCTCTGCGCAAAGCTTGATGGTGCGCGGCCCCAAAATTCGCGATCCTCGCTGACCGCCGCGTTGTAATCGGGCCAGCCGCCGGGGTATGCCGACGCGTTCAGCCCGGTGATCTTGAGCGTCAGCGCGCGACCCGCCGCGCCCGAAACGCGGAAATGGAACCACTGAAAGAAGTCCGATTCGCAGTCTTTGCGGATCTTGAGGCTGGCGGTTGTGCCGTCAATAGACAGCACTTCGATGTTGCCGCTGTCAAACGCGGCCGTGATCTGGATTTGAGTCATTTGATCTCGATAGTCTGACCCGACTGGCCGGGAAAGCCCTGGAACAGCGCTTCGCTCATCCGGGGCGCGCCCAGCGCGGTCGCGGCGAGCGGCGATCTGCTCGACACCGTGAAACTGGCGCGCCCTTCCCACAGCGTAGCGCCACTGGGGCGGCTTTTGATCGAAACCGCAAGATCGGTGGCGATCTGCGCGCCCGGCTTAGGCCCCAGGTTCAGCCCGATCCCCAGCCCGACGCCCGAACCATACGAGCCGGCCGAACCGCCGACCCCGACGCTGACCGGGCCGCGGCCTTGCGCAGCAAGCGTCCGGCGCGACAGCTTGACGTAAGCGACCTGGCTGGTGCTGCCGGGGCCGGCTTGGCTGTAGCCCAGCAGCATCAGCTGGCGCAGCACCGCTGCGCGGTAAGTTTGCCATTCAAGCGAGTTACCATCGCTGCCCGGCGCAGGTTCGACCGCGATTGCACCTTTGCCCAGCAGGGACGTGTCGGCGGCGTGAAAGCGGGTGACCTGGACCGGCCCAACCGGGGTAACACAGCCGGCCAGCGCGGCGATCATGCCGGCAGCCAGAACTAGTGCAAAACGCTTCATCACGGATTACCTTTCAGGCAGTGCAGCGCACCCGGACATGAATCCGAAAGCTTGCCGATGCAAGCCTTAGCGCGTGGTGCGATCCTCACCGGTGCGCACTGGAAACCCGCCAAACAGCTGCGCGGCGAGCTTGCTAGCGATTGCTTGGTCGTTCCACTTGTTATCGCCTTCGCGGGTATAGATTTCGGCGCGGCCTTCCCACAGCACCTGACCGCTGGCCTGGTCGCGTATGCGTGTTTCGAGCCGGGTCGCGATCAACGCTGTGCGCGGTTTGCTGGCATCGTACTCCAGCGCCAACCCGACCGCCGACCCACGATTCGACACGCCGACCGACATCTCTCCGCTGAGCGGCTTGTGCGGGGCTTGGGCCGGCGCGGCTTCGGAGCGGATGACCCGCACTTCGGCGATCTGGCCGCTGTGCGCCGAGCCGACGGTGTCATAGCCCGAACGGACCAGCTGGTCTTCGACCGCCGCTTCATAAGTCGCGCTGAGCGGCTCTGAGGTTCCGCTCAAATTTGGCGTACTGACAATGTCACCAGCTCCACCGGCCGGCATCGCCACCACCGTAATCGGGCCATGCGCCAGCGCCAGCGCGGCATCCCCATCGGCACGGAACCTGACAACTTCGAGCTTGCCTTCGCGGCTGTCACCGTTGTGTGCGCTGCGCGGGCCATCATCCCAGCGCGATCCGCCCCATCGGCCAGATTGCGCCGACAAAGCCGTGCTAGTCAGCCCCAGCGCAACGACCAGCGCGGCAGTAAGCAAAGCTGAACGGGCTGGTAGCATGGCGGAACCTCACGCGGCAAAAGAGCTGCCCCGGTTGCGAGCTTTCGTCCCGGCAAGCTTGCGCAGACATGAACGGGCGGCGCAATTCCCGCGCAATCTGGGCGCGATCGGCGTATTAACCACTTGCTCGCCAAGTCCTGCTAGCGGATGGCCGCATTATGACTGACACAGTTCCCGTACTCGTCACCGGCGGCGCCGGCTACATCGGCAGCCACGCGGTGCTCGCGCTGGTCGATGCCGGTTGGCCGGTGGCAGTGATCGATAATCTGACCACCGGGTTTCGCTGGGCGGTGCCCGAGGGCGTGCCGTTCTATGACGGCGATATCGAAGATGCGGCGCTGCTCGCGCAGATTTTTGCCGAGCAGGGGACGCAGGCGGTGATGCACTTCGCCGGATCGATCATCGTCCCCGAATCGGTCGAGAACCCGCTCAAATATTATCACAACAACACCGCCAAAAGCCGCGCGCTGATCGCTGCGGCGGTAGCGGCCGGCGTGCCGCACTTTATCTTCAGCTCGACCGCGGCGACTTACGGCATCCCCGACAAGTCGCCGGTCAGCGAGGCTTGCCCGCGGCTGCCAATCAATCCTTACGGCATGTCGAAGCTGATGACCGAGACCATGCTGGCCGACGTCGCCGCGGCGCATCCGCTTAACTATTGCGCGCTGCGCTATTTCAACGTCGCCGGGGCCGATCCGCGCGCCCGCACCGGGCAATCGACCGCCGGGGCCACGCATCTGATCAAGGTGGCGGTCGAAGCGGCGCTGGGCAAGCGGGCGCATGTCGAGGTATTCGGCACCGATTATGCCACCCCCGATGGCACCGGAGTGCGCGATTACATTCACGTCAGCGATCTGGCCGCCGCGCATGTGCTCGCACTTGAAGCGCTGATCGCCAGCCCGCGCGAATCGCTCACCATGAACGCCGGATATGGCCGGGGCTTTTCAGTGCTCGAAGTGCTCGACGCGGTTGACCGGGTCACCAACCTGACGATCGAACGCAAGCTATCGCCGCGCCGCGCCGGAGATCCCGATGCGCTGATTTCGGACAATGCCCAGATCAAGGCAATACTCCCGTGGGTGCCGCAGTTTGCCGATCTGGATGTAATCGTGGCCCATGCTCTCCAGTGGGAGCGGCGGTTGGGCGAAATTCGAGACAAGTAAGGTATTTGGCGCAGAGACCGCAGAGGCGCAGAGGTGCAGAGGCGCAGAGGGTGTTTTGCGGCGCAGGCGTTTTGAGTTTCTTGAACCCTGCGCGGGATCTTTCCGCTTGCGGGACAAAGCGGCCTTGCCTCAAACACAACCACTCTGCGCCTCTGCGTCCTCTGCGGTCTCGGCGCGAACCCTTTTCAAGCCTGCATCTGGCGCGCGCCCGCTTGACTTGGGCCTGACTCACCCGTAACGGCCCACCTTCAATTTCAAGCGGCACAGTCCGCTGCCGAGGAAACTATGAAGATTCGCAACAGCCTCAAGTCGCTCAAAGGTCGCCACCGCGATAACCGCGTGATTCGCCGCCGTGGGCGCACTTATGTGATCAACAAGACCAATCCCCGGTTCAAGGCGCGCCAGGGCTGATCCTTGGCGTAGCGGGCCATTTGCATGGCTCCGTCTGACAAAATTGCGGCCCGCCTCCAACCGGAGCGCGGGCCGAAATCGTTTTAACCGCAGGAGTTCTGGCCATGCCTGGGCAAATCGCAGCCGTTGTATTCGATATCGGCAAGGTGCTGATCCGGTGGGAGCGCGACCTGCCGTTCCGCCGCCTGATCCCCGATGCGGCGGCGCGGACCTATTTCATGGAAACCGTAATCCCGCTGGCGTGGCACGCCGAGCACGATGCCGGGCGCGGCGCCGAAGAGATGATCGCGCAGCGCAGCGCGCAGTTTCCCGGTCACGCCGCACTGATTCGCGCCTGGCTGACTCATTTCAACGAAAGCGTGCCCGGCCCGGTGCCGGGCAGCGAGCCGATTGTCGCAGAACTCGCGGCGCGCGGAGTGCCGCTTTACGCGATCACCAATTTCGGCGCGGATACCTGGGCGGGGTTCGTGCCGACCTGGCCGCTGGCCGCGCGGTTCAGCGACATCGTGGTCTCGGGCGATGAGCAACTGGCCAAGCCAGATCCGGCGATTTACGCGCTGGCTGCAACGCGGTTCGGCCGCGCGCCCGAGACGATGCTGTTCATCGACGACAGCCTGCCCAACGTAGAAAGTGCGCGCGCCTGCGGTTGGCACGCGCACCACTTTGTCGATGCGGCGGGGCTGCGGGCCGAACTGACGGAGCGCGGACTGCTGGGTTGATGCTGCGCGCAAAAAAAGCCCTCGCTTCGAAGGAAGCGAGGGCCAGGGGGGCTGTTCGGGAATGAACGGGTGGCGGCTTAGCCAGCGTTGCACTTGGTCAGGTCAGCGGCGCTGAATTCACCGGTCGGGCCAGCAAAGGAATCCACTTTACCGAATGCCTTGGCCACGCGGATGCAGGTGAACAGCGGACGGCCGCCATCGATTGCGCCGCCGCAGCTATCACCGACGCACTTCCACACTACGCCGTTCACGATCTTGTCCTTGGGCGCGGCGATCGCGGTGCTGAGCTTGGCGTTGTAGCTGTTGGTCCCGGCGCGCGCCGGGGCAACCGTAGCCGAAAAGCTGAGCAAAGTGCCCGCGAACGCCAGGCCAGCCACCAAAAAGCTGCGCGAGAACTGGTTAGAAAGAATGCGGTTCATGATGATTTCCCCTTCAGGTTAGGCACGCAGGGACCGAAACTTCCCGCCAAGGCTCCTGGGGGAGAGGCGACTCGATTTGCGTTGCTAATTGCTACCTATCGTGATAGGTTTTCAGTTGCAACTAGAAACTGTGCATCGCAGCAAAGATTTTTTTGTCGGCGACGAAGCCGGATTGAGTTAGGTTGCAAAACGGGATTGAGGAACGACGATGGGAAAGCTTCGCGAACCGCTGAACGATATGCAGAATTGCGGGCTGCCCGCTGCGCTCGAAGTGATGGGCGAACGCTGGTCATTCATGATACTGCGCGCCGGTTTCAATGGCCTGCACCACTTTGAAGAATACCTTGGCGCGCTCGGGATCGCCCGCAACATCCTGTCGAATCGCCTCGCGCGGCTGGTCGAACACGGCATCATGAAGCGCGAGGCGCTGCCCGAAGATCGCCGCAAAATCGAATACCGCCTGACCGCCAAGGGCCTTGACCTGCTCCCCGCGATGCTCGCGCTGCGCCAGTGGGGCGAGAAATACGGCGAAGGCATTCCGTCGAACCCGGTGCTGTGCGACGAACGCGACGGACAGCCGATTGCGTTGATCGGCATCCACGCCCACGACGGCCGCGTGCTCGGTCCGATGGATTTGGAATGGCGGGATGTCGCCGATGTGGGAAAAGCGGTAGTCGAGGATGGCGACGAAGAAGTGCGGCCGCAGCTGAGCGCGCTGCGGTAGGCCAAGTCATGCGGATCGCAATCTTTCTGGCAATTGCATCTGCCGGTTTTCTTAGTCTGCCACATTCGGCCTCGGCTCAAACCAAGGCAGCCAAAGAGGAAGGGCAGATTTGCCTGTCTGTCGCGCATGGCTGGGCGGGCACAGTCGAGGATCTGAAAAGAATTCGCGACATACCGGTGCCGGCAAGCTTTAGCAGGCAGCTCGAAGCCGGAGGCTGCGCGGCATGGCAACTTATTCGCCAATCGCTGATCAATTGGCATTTGGCTTATGGCAACGAAGCCAGCGCGACCGCCGCGCTGGCTTATCTCGAGCGCCAGGCAACTGGTGGCGCACTGCTCCGCCCGAAACTTGCAATCGAAGTGCCGCGGGACATGGAGCTTGCCCATTCCTATCGCTTCGTCGCAATGGAATATGCACGCGCGGCTGACTTCTATGGCTCGCCCGCGCTCCTCGCCAAGGCCCGCAGGTACGCCGAGCCAAGCCTTGCGATAGCTCAAATGTTGCGGGCAGAGCGTGCCGACCTGAAGCCCTGCGATGCCCGTGACAAAGCCTGCCTCGCCCGCCGAAAGGGCCCCTTCCCGCCGGTCTTCAACGACTATCCCGATCGCCTTTGGCGCGACCTCGATCTGCAACTTGCCCTCGCCGGAGTGCGGGCTAGCGG
>JANMCG010000064.1:0-5974 GCA_031361075.1 Novosphingobium sp.
CCCCGGCCAGCTTTGTGTGATGCACAGATTGCCCTCGGCCGGTCCTTCCAGCACCGCGCCCTCGCCATCGACGATTTGGGGCACCACGCCGAACATCGGGAAGCTCGCCGCGCCGGGTTTGAGTGCATGGGCTCCGGGCAACGGGGTCATCATGCAAGCGCCGGTTTCGGTCTGCCAATAGGTATCGACAATCGGGCAGCGGCCAGCGCCGACCACCCGCCAGTACCACTCCCACGCCTCGGGATTGATCGGTTCGCCGACCGAGCCGAGCAGGCGGAGCGACTTGCGGCTGGTGGCCGTAACCCAGCTATCGCCTTCGCGCATCAAGGCCCGCAGCGCAGTCGGCGCGCCGTAGAAAATCTCCACCTGATGGCGGTCGACTATCTCCCAGAAGCGGCTGTGGGTGGGGTAATTGGGCACGCCTTCGAACATCAGCGTGGTCGCGCCGTTCGCCAATGGCCCGTAGACGACGTAGCTGTGCCCGGTGACCCAGCCGACATCGGCGGCGCACCAGTAAATCTCGCCCGGGCGGTAATCGAACACGTAATGGTGCGTCATGGCCGCCCACGTGAGGTAGCCGCCGGTGGTGTGGAGCACGCCCTTGGGCTGGCCGGTACTGCCCGAGGTGTAGAGGATAAACAGCGGGTCCTCCGCGCCCATTTCCTCCGGCGGGCAATCGGGCGAAACTGCATCGCGCATTGCGTGCCACCAATGGTCGCGGCCATCGACGAAGCCGCTATCGTTGCCGATGTGGCGCACCATCAGCACCGCATCGACCGATGGGCATTGCACCAATGCAGCATCGACATTGGCCTTGAGCGGCACCAGCTTGCCGCCGCGCATCCCGCCATCCGCAGTGATCACCAGGTTCGAATCGCAGTCCTGAATGCGGCCCGCGAGCGCTTCGGGACTGAAGCCGCCAAAGACGATCGAATGGATCGCGCCGATCCGGGTGCAGGCGAGCATCGCCATCGCCGCTTCGGGGATCATCGGCAGGTAGATCGTCACCCGGTCGCCGCGTTTGGCCCCCAAGGCCTTGAGTGCATTGGCCATCCGGCAGACTTCACCGTGCAATTCGCGGTAGGTCAGCTTGCGCTGCTGGGCGGCGTCGTCGCCTTCCCAGATGATCGCCACCTGATCGCCGCGGGTTTCCAGGTGCCGGTCGAGGCAATTGGCCGAAACATTGAGCGTGCCGTCTGAAAACCACTCGATCCCGAAGTCGGCTTCATCGAACGAGCATTGGCTGAGCTTGGTCCACGGCTTGATCCAGTCGATCCGCGCGCTTTCTGTCCGCCAGAACGCCTCGGGTTGCTCAAGCGCGGCGGTGTACTTCGCCGCATAACCAGCCGCATCGACGTAAGCGCGCTGCGCCCATTCGGGCGGGACGGGGTGCGTGGTGGCCATTGGTTCTCTCCGGATCAGCGATCTATGGCGATTATGGACGCCGCTGCCGCCGCGTCAATAAAACCAGCTCTGTTTCCAGCCAAACACCGAGACCACCGGTTTGCCGCTGGCATCGGTGGCAGGTTTGAACCGGAAGCGGGTGAGCGCCAGTTGGCAGGTGATCGCATTGGCCTGCGCGTCCTGGCTAGGCCGGGCAACGCGGCACCCGGTCGGGCGGCCGTCGGTGCCCACAGTGACCGCGACGATCACATAGTCACCAATCCTGAGGTCGCGGGTTGCAATCGGATAGTCGCGCGCAGAATTGATGTCGCCCGCGGTCTTGACCGCTTTGGTCACCGCGCCGCCGCCCTGCCCGCTTCCGCCCGCTCCGCTGCCGGTCCCGCTGCCCGGCCCGCCGGCACCTGTGCCGCTGCCAGCGGAGCCTGCGCCCGAGGTATCGGCGTTGCCGGTGCTTGATGCGCGCGGCGCGGGCAATTTCGAAAGTGTCAGCTTGGCAGGCCGCGCGATCACCGCGCGCGGTACGGCTTTTTTGCCTTCCGCGCCGCTTTTGCCGGCCGGCTCGGGCGCTTTGGGCGGCGGCGGCGGGTCGGGCATGGGGGGCGTGGTAACGGTAACGCTGAAGGTCGAGAGCACTTGCTTGACCACGCTGGCGGCAAAATCGGGGGTGAACGCGCGCACCAGCGCCGCCACCAGCAGCACTTGCAGCAGCACCACCAGCGCCGCGACGCCCAGCTTGGTCCGGCGCGGCACCGAAATATCCAGATCGTCGTCGGTGGCCAGCGGCTGCTCCATCCGGCAAGTCTATGGCATTGCATCGCGCGCTGCAATCGGTTGCCGCCGGCTGCATCCACAACAAGCGCAGCGCTGGCGGCTTGCCAGCGTGGGCGGGCAGGATAGAACCGCGCGATGGACCAAGCCGCGCCGCGCTTTGCAATCACCCGCCGCCGTGCGCTGCAGGGGCTGAGCACAGCTGCAATCGGGTTGACGCTGGCGCCGCTGGCCGGGTGCGGCGAACAAGACAGCCTTAACTTTGCCAACTGGGAAAGCTATCTGGGCGAAACCACGCTCGACGACTTCAAGGACGCCTCGGGCATCGACGTTTCGCTGAGCGTGATCGCCAGCGAGGATGCACTGTTCAAGCAGCTGAGCGACGCGGCCAGCGTGCCCGACGTGCTGATCGCCTCAAACCGGATGACCGAGCGGCTGGTGAAGGCGCGCTTGCTGGCCCCGCTGAGCCATGCGCGGTTGCCCGATTTGCGCAATATCGCCCCCAGCTTTGCCGATCCGGCTTACGATCGCGGGCTCAGATATTCGGTGCCCTACACCTGGCAAGTGCAAGGGATCGGCTATCGCAAATCCAGGGTGCCGGTCGCACCGAAGGGCTGGCAGGACTTGTTTGATAATCCCGCCTTTGCGGGGCGGATCGCATTGCCCGCCGACGCTGCCAAATTGTACCGGATCGTCGCGCGGACGCTGGGCAAACGACCGAACGAAATTGCGCCTGACGATGTGCCGCTGCTGACGACATTGCTGCAGCGTCAGTTGCCCCGGATCAAGGCGTTCCACCGCGATGACGGGCAGGATTTGCTGTTGAACAAGCAGGTCGATCTGGTTGCCGAATACAACGGCGATATGGCCCAAGTCATGCTCGAGGACCCCGATTTGGGCTTCGTGATGCCGGCCGAGGGCAGCGAACTGACCTGCGACGGGCTATGTATCCCAGCGCAGGCAGCCAATGCCGGCAACGCGCATCGCTTCATCGAATATCTGCTGCAAAGCCAGGCCGGGATGCGGGTGCTGCAAACGATCCTGTACCCGACCCCCAATCTGGCGGCCAAGGCGCTGATGCCGCCCGATTACCAGACCAGCCCGGTGTTATTCCCGCCCGCCGCGCTGCTCGCCAAGTGCGATTACGCGCGGTGGGATCCCCGGCTCGACGCGGCGATCAAGGCGGGGTGGGAGACCCTTCACCAGTCGCGGTAAAGCCCGGGATATGTCGCCTTCAGCTTATTGATCCGCGGCACATCGTATCGCACGATATAGCCGTGGCTGGGATTCTTGCGCATGAAGTCCTGGTGATAGGCTTCGGCGGGATAAAATCCGCCGCTTTCGATCTTGGTGGCGACCCGGCCCTTGAACGAGCGGCTGGCGTTAAGCGACTTCACATAAGCAGCGGCGAACACTTTTTGTGCGGGGTTTTGCGGAAAGATTGCGCTGCGGTAGCTCGGGCCCGAATCGGGATACTGGCCGTTCACCTGCGTCGGATCGTGCGCTACGGTGAAATAGACCTTCATGATATCGCCAAGCGAAATCCTGGCCGGATCGAACGTGATCCTGATCGCTTCGGCGTGGCCGGTGCGCTCGGTGCTGACCGCGTCGTAATTGGCATCGGCAGCACTGCCACCGGCATAGCCGGCGGTCACCCCGGTCACGCCTTTGACATGCTCGAACGTGCCTTCCATCCCCCAGAAGCATCCGCCAGCCAACACGATGGTTTCGCTGCGCGCGCCGGTCTGCGCCGCCGCCGGGGCGGTCAGCGGCGCGGCCACCAACAGTGCGGCACCGCCCGTCAAAATCAACTTCTTGAGCATGTGAAAAACTCCTTCAACGCTAGATACGTTCAAGTTCCGCAAAAGGTTACGTGGTGCGCGCGGCCGGCTGGTGCAACCGCTGCAAAGCGTTCCCGGCCGGGCTGCGCGGCATAGGGTGCGCTGACTGCGGCGAGCAGCGCGGTAAATGGCGCGAGGTCGCCCGCCTCGGCGCTGCTAAGCGCCGCGTCGAGCAGATGATTGCGCGCGATATACAGCGGATTGACCCGCTCCATTTCCGCCGCGCGCGCGGCTGGATCGGCAGGTTCGAGCGCCAGCCGCGCTTGCCAGCGCGCATACCAGGGTTGCAACGCTGCGGGATCGAGCAATTGTTCTGCCACCAAATCGTAGCCATGCGCCAGGCTGGCTGACAGCGCGCGGAACAGCATGGTGAAATCGGCTTGCTGTCCTTCCAGCAGCACGAACAGATCCTGCCCCAGCGCCGCATCGTCAGCCTGCTGGTGGCCCAGCCCCAGCTTTTGGTTCAGCTCGGCCAGCCAGTGCGTGCGATACCGGATCGGCCAGTTTTCAAGCAGCAACCGCGCCGCTTGGGCGTCTGCTTCATCAACGTCCGCGATCGCTTCGATCAGTGCCGAAGCTAGCTGATACAGGTTCCAGCGGCACACCACCGGCTGCTGCCCATAGGCATATCGGCCTTGCCGGTCGATTGAGCTGAACACTTCAGCCGCGCTGTACGCATCCAGAAACGCGCAAGGACCGTAATCGATCGTCTCACCCGATATCGTTACATTGTCGGTGTTCATCACACCGTGGACGAACCCCCGCGCCATCCATTTGGCGACGAGCCGTGCCTGTGCCTCGGCCACCGCCTCAAGCAGCGCAAGCGGGCGATTGCGCGCAGTCAGCAAGACTGGATAATGCCGGTTCAGCGCGTATTCGGTCAGACGCTGCACCGCCTCGATCCCCAAATGCGCCGCTGCAAATTCAAAGCTGCCGATCCGCAAATGGCTGGCCGCGACCCGCGTCAGCACTGCGGCGGGGTGCGGTTGTTCGCGCCAGATCGCGCTGCCGGTGGTGGCTACTGCAAGGCTGCGAGTGGTCGGTATGCCGAGCGCTGCCATCGCTTCGGACATCAGGTATTCGCGCAAGGCCGCGCCCAGCGTGCACATTCCGTCGCCGCCGCGCGAATAGGGCGTGCGGCCTGAACCTTTGAATTGCAGGTCGAACCGCGCGCCGCCCGGCGCAATCACCTCGCCCAGCAGCAGCGCGCGGCCGTCACCCATTTGCGGATTGAACTGGCCAAACTGATGCCCGGCATAGGCCAATGCCGCCGGCTCGCTGCCCGGGATGGGCTCTGCGCCCGATAGCCACTGCGCCAGCTGAGCCTCGCTCAGCGCCAGCTGAGCCTCGCTCGCCGCGCGACCGGGGATGCCCAGATCAGCTGCAAGCGCGTCGTTGAAAATCGTCAGCTGCGGGGCCTTGGGCGGCTCCGCCTGCGCCGGGGCGAACATCCCCGGCAGCGCGGCGATCAAGCTGTTGTCAAACTGCCAATCGGCCACGTCAGGCGTCAGCAACCTTCTCCAGCGACACAGCGTTCATGCAATAGCGCAGCCCGCTGGGGGCTGGGCCATCAGGGAACACGTGTCCCAGATGCGCGTCACAGACGTTGCAGACCGCCTCGACCCGTTGCATCCCGTGGCTGGTATCGAGGTGGTAGCCCACCACACCGTCAGCCACCGGTTCGCCAAAGCTGGGCCAGCCGGTACCGCTTTCGAATTTGCTGGCACTGTCGAACAGCTCGGTCCCGCACCCGGCGCAGGCGTATTGGCCGGGCTGAAACAAGCTGCACATCTCGTCCGAAAAGGCGCGCTCGGTGCCTTTGAGCCGCATAACCTGATACTGGTCGGGGCTGAGCTGCGCGCGCCATTCGTCTTCGCTGCGGACATCACGGCGCGGCGGGGGATTGTCGCCGCCTTTGGCCAGACGGATTGCATCAGCCCAATTCATTGCACGTCTCCTTG
>JANMCG010000072.1:0-2245 GCA_031361075.1 Novosphingobium sp.
GCAGTGTCGACATCGTGGCCGTCCTCCTGGAGCACTGCCACGATCGCCGCCAGAACTTCCGCATCGTCATCGATAACCAGCAGTTTCAGCGGTCCTGAAGCCAGAGTCGGCGGCTCGACCGCGGCGTGTTCGGCATCGGCAGGCATTTCGCTCGAGGGAAGCAACAACGTCACTTGCGTGCCCTCGCCAGGCTCGCTGTCGATCTGGACATCACCGTTCGACTGCTGGGCGAAGGCGAAGACCTGGGCCAGGCCGAGGCCGGTGCCCTGGCCTTGGCCCTTGGTCGTGAAAAAGGGCTCGAACGCCCGCGCCCGGACTTCCGGGGGCATTCCGGCGCCGTGGTCGCTGACAATCAGCGCCCATGCTTCGCGATCCCGGATCCGGCCCTCCTGAACTGAGACTTCGATGATACCGCCATCGGCCGAGGCATCACGGGCGTTGATCACCTGGTTGAGCAAGGCCAGCTCGAGCTGGGTCGGGTCGGTGGTGACCCAGCACGACTCTGGCGCAATGTTGAGCCTGAGGCGATTTGCGCCTGCGGATTGCTGCAAAAGCGGCTCGATGTCAGCAAGCATGGTGCACATGTCGAGCGGCTGAAGGCTCAGCTTCTGACGTCGCGAAAAAGCGAGCAATTGGCCGGTCAATTTGGCCGCCCGCTTGGCCGAGGCAAGCCCGCCTTTGGCCATTCGCCGTGCCCGTTCATCGAGGTCCTTGCGCTGGGAGAGGATGTCGAGAGCACCGACGATCGGGGTTAGCAGATTGTTGAAATCATGAGCGATGCCACCGGTCAGCTGACCAAGCGCTTCGAGCTTCTGGGCGTGCTGCATCCGCTCGGTCACGCGCCGTGTTTCAGCAAGATAGCGGATGCCGAAAATCACGAGCACCGCCGCTAATGCCAGCGACAGCAGCGCTGCGATGGTTATCGAACCCAAAGCCTGGCGGGTCGGAGAATCGATGACCGTGCTTGCCAAGGCGACATGCGCCGACCAGCCACTCAGTTCGGAGCGCGCGAAAGCGCTGTAATTTTCGAACCCCTCAAGCGTCACGCCCGGGTAGAAACCATTGCCCGCCGGACTTTCGACCGCCGCCCGGACAAAGCGCGATGCCGGATGACCGACGCGCTCTTTATTGTTGACCGAGCGCGCAATGAAAATGCCTTGTGAATCGACCAGCGCGCTGACGCCGTAGCGGGTGTCCGCAGCGGGGAGCAACGCGACGAACGGTGTCGTCGAAATCAGCGCGGTCACGATATAGGGACCGCTCTTGCCGGATGCCCTCCGGCTCAAGGCAACGCACGGACATCCGCGGCCGCCGCGAACGACGGGCCCGAACTCCAGTCCGGTCGCATTCATCTGCCGCGCCATTGACCCCGGCCCCGGCGGGCCAAGCGGCTTGCGCAGATCGAACAGCTCGGCTCCATCGGCTTGGCGCGTCATGACGACGCTGACCCAGTGCGGCTGCAGAGCGGCAACTTGCCGGGCCCGATTATAAGCTTCCGGAATGTCACCCTGCTGAAGCCCGCGAACGGTGCTAAGCGCGTCGAGTGCGCCGATCGAACGCCCCAATAGCGCGTCGCTAGCACTGAGCGCGACCCGCGCCTGCGCAAGTGTCTGATCCTCGGCCTTTTGCCGCTGCTCACGCGCCGCAAACGCGCTTTGCAACAGGAAGAAGGTCACCAGCGGGAGCACCGCGGCGGCAATGATCAGTAAGAGTGCCTTCCTAACCAAAACGCCCTTCTCCAACTGAGCGGAGGCAATGCCGCAGCTTAAGCGCCGAAGTAGCTGAATATATTGAAATAGCAGCAACATTTCTGAGCTGGTCAAAAGACCGTGCCAAAACGGGCGGTGAAGCGGTAGAGAAGTGCCGCGCCACCGGTCGGGTAAACCAGTCCCGCGCCGGTCACCGGCCGCCAGCCGAAACGGTCGACGTCCGGCGACCCGCTAGGAAAAGCTCGACTTCCCCGCTAGTAGCGGCGCCGTGACCGCGACCGTTCACCCGCTTCATCCCTCAGGCGAGCCCTCGCTCGACCCGTTGGTTGCGCTCGTCGCCGCCGACATGAACGGGGTCAACGCGGTCATCCTGGAGCGGATGCAATCCGAGGTTGCGCTCATCCCCGAGCTGGCCGGGCATCTGATCGCGGGCGGCGGCAAGCGCATGCGCCCGATGCTGACGTTGGCGAGCGCAGCCTTGCTCGGCTACCCCGGAACTCGCCACCACAAGCTCGCCGCCGCGGTCGAGTTCATCC
>JANMCG010000152.1:0-22405 GCA_031361075.1 Novosphingobium sp.
AGCTTCGGCCCGCCGCTGATGCTCGCCGCGCTACCCGCCTCGGCCTTGGCCGGGATCGATGGGGCGCAATTTTGGCTGATCGAATGGGGCTTGCTCGCGGGCACTCCGGGGCTGGCGGCACTGGGCGTTCTGGTCGCGGCAATCACCGCAGGCCTGCGCGGCGGAGCAGCTTTGGGCGGCTTGCTGGTCATCCCGCTCGCCGTCCCGCTGCTGGTGTTCGGTGCAGGCAGTCTCTCGACCGGCGGCGAAGCGGGATTGGCGCTTACCGCAGCGGTGAGCTTGGTGCTTCTGGCGATCACGCCATTTGCGGCTGGAGCAGCAATCCGGAGCGGGCGGGGTTAAGCGCTGCACAGCAACGCGGTGCAGAGACCGTCCACAAACCGGCCTAGCGGCAACACAAAGCTGTTGAAAGCAGGCTGAGTGGCGGCTCAGACCACGATCCGCTTTACATATTATGATGTAAAACCAATATCTTAGGTGAATAACCAGCGATTTTCAAGCGCTTCGGAAAGCTATCCGGGTCCGGCTATGATCGAGTGGCACCAATCGCCGCTGTAGGAAAGTCCTTAGCCAGATTGCGCAGCTGGAGAACAACTCAATAAGGCGGCTGGTTCAGCCCCTTGGGACTTGCCGTAAAGATCTCACAGCCCGTTTCGGTGATCCCGATCGAGTGTTCGAACTGCGCCGACAATGAGCGATCGCGGGTCACCGCCGTCCACCCGTCTTCGAGCAGCTTCACCCCGGCCTTGCCCAGATTGATCATCGGCTCGATCGTGAAGAACATCCCCGGTTTCAGCTCTGGCCCGGTCCCGGCGCGCGCGGCGTGGACCACTTCGGGCGCGTCGTGGAACAGCCGTCCCAGCCCGTGGCCGCAAAATTCGCGCACCACGCCATAACGCTGTCGTTCGGCATGATGCTGGATCGCCGCGCCGATATCGCCCAGCCGCGCCCCGGGGCGCGCTTGCTCAATCCCCAGCATCAGGCATTCATAGGTTACATCGATCAGCCGCCGGGCCTTCAGCGGCACGTCGCCGACCAGATACATCCGGCTGGTATCGCCGTGCCAGCCATCCAGCAGCGGGGTGACATCGATATTGACAATGTCACCGTCCTTAAGCGTCTTGTCCGACGGAATTCCGTGGCAGACCACGTGGTTGATCGAAATGCAGCAACTGTGGGCATAGCCCCGGTAACCCAGCGTGGCCGGCACCGCGCCGCCGGCAATCGTCATCTCGCGCACGATATCGTCGAGCGCGCCGGTGGCGACCCCGGGGGCGACATGATCGACCAGTGCATCAAGGATTTCGGCGGCAAGCCGGCCTGCTTTCCGCATGCCTTCGAAAGCGGCGGGGCCATGCAGCTTGATCGTGCCGTCGCGCAGCAGCGTCTCATCGTCGGTAACGGTCTGATAGAGGTTCATAGAGCGTCATATAGCCCCGTTTCGCGCAAATTGCGAGAGGGCGGCGTTCGCGGCTCAGCGCGCTGCGACAAAGACACTGCGGTACTGCGGTTTGACCGCGCGCAGCACGGCTGGCGTCACCGGCAAGGTCACTTCGTATTCGCCTTCGGCATAAGGTCCGGCTTCGTAGGGATCGACCAGCACTCCGATCCGGGTGAAGTGTGCCTTGTCCGACGAACCCAGAATAACCGCCGAGGCGACCGGATCGATACAGTCGACAAACAGGTTGCTGGTTCCGCTTTCCACCGGGCCACCGCGCTTGGCCGCGCGCTGTCGGTTAAGCGCGGCACAGAACGGCGTGCGGATCGCAGCGGACAGCGCAGCAGGCGTGGTGAACAGATCGGTGGATTTCAGCCGCCGCCCCGCTAGCTTATCCCACAGCAGGCCCTCGTTCCACGAATTGGGGTGCGCGCCGCCGCTAAATTCATAACGCTGCGCCGACAGACTGAGCCAACCCGGCAAGTCGGCCACCACCGCCCATCTGGCGCCTTTGGCATAGGGGTGATAATCAAACCCGCTGCTGGCCGCCTCGGCCTGACCGGCGCGCGCTTGTTCGATCAGCTGGTGCTTTTGCCGGGCCAAATCAGCGTTAAGCCAGCCCGCCAGCCCGGCGATCGCGGCAGCTTGCGCGGGATAAGCATAGTCGAATTCGTACAACGGCGTGCTGTGTTCCACCGCAACCGCTGTGGCCGGCAGAACAGCCGGCGCCGCGGCGGTCGCAGCGCCAGCATCAGCAGCAGCGGCAGATGAACCGGTAGCCGCCGCGTTTTGCCGGTTCACCGCCTGATCGGGTGCAGCGGGCGAACAGGCCGCCAACGCCAGCAGCACAATGACAGCGCAAGCGCCGAAGCTCTTTTCCGCTCGCTTGATCGGGCGCGGTGGGTTTATGGCATTGGGCATATGAGCGACAAACACGCATTGATCCAGCCTGACAAGGGCCAGCCCGCCATCCCGGTCCACTTGATCGACAAGTTGGGGCTGGAGCCGTTCATCCAGACGCTGTCAGCCGGGCAGCGCACAGCACTGACCGCGCAGAAATTTTGCGGCGAGGGCTATGCCCATGCGATCGTCCCCGATGGCGATGGCTGGTTTGTGGTTGCCGGAGTGGCCAATCCGGCCAGCTTGTCGTCGTGGTGTCTGGCAAAGCTGGCAGAAGTGCTGCCGGCCGGAACTTACCGCCTAGCCAGCGGCGAGCCGGGCGCGGCGCTGCTCGGCTGGGTCACCGCGCAATACCGGTTCGATCGCTATCGCAAGGATCCCGCGCCCGAGGGACCGCGGGTGCTGCTGACCAGCGCGGTCAAGGCAATCGATCCAGCGCTGGCCGAAGCCGCCGCGACCAATCTGGTGCGCGACCTGGTCAACACTCCGGCCGAAGATATGGGCCCCGCTCAGCTTGAGGCCGAAGCGCAGCGGCTGGCAAAAACCTATCGCGCGGTGCTGACCGTCACCAGCGGCGACGCGCTTGAACGCGGCTATCCAATGATCCACGCGGTCGGCCGTGCGGCGGCGCGCAGCCATGCGCCGCGGCTGATCGAGCTGTCGTGGGGCAATCCCAAGCACCCGAAAATCGCCATCGTCGGCAAAGGGGTGTGTTTTGATTCGGGCGGGCTCGATATCAAGCCATCGTCCGGCATGCTGTTGATGAAAAAAGATATGGGCGGCGCAGCGCATGCGCTGGGGTTGGCGCAACTGATCATGCAGGCGCATTTGAAAGTGCACCTGCACCTGCTGATCCCGGCGGTTGAAAACGCCATCGCGGGCAACGCCTTCCGCCCCGGCGACGTGCTGTCCAGCCGCGCTGGAATCTCGGTCGAGATCGGCAACACCGATGCCGAAGGGCGTCTGGTGCTGGGCGATGCGCTGACCCGCTCGGGCGAGGAAGGCCCGGACCTGATCATCGATTTTGCCACCCTGACCGGCGCGGCGCGGGTGGCGCTGGGGCCAGACTTGCCTGCGCTGATGGCACGGCGTGACGAGACCGCCAGCGAGCTGCTCGCCGCCGGGCTTGCCGCTGATGATCCGTGCTGGCGGCTGCCGCTGCCTGACAGCTACCGCGAATACCTTAAAAGTGACATCGCCGACCTTAATAACAGCGGCACCAATGGCTTTGCCGGGGCCTCGGTCGCGGGATTGTTTCTTGACCGGTTCGCGCCCGAAGGCGTGGATTGGGCGCACTTCGATACCTTCGCCTGGCGCCCCGCCGCCAAGCCCGGCCGCCCAAAAGGCGGCGAGGCGCTGGGGCTGAGGGCGGCGTGGCGGATGCTGCAGGCGCGCTATTCGTGACTGGATGCCCAAATCTGGCTCGAGACTAGCTCAATTTTAACGTTTATATGAACTTAATGCCCCGGCGGTCCGACTGCATCAGGATGGCCTGATCGACTCGATTGACCGCACCCAAGCTGTGCGGGGCATTGATGACTTTCACCACCTGGACCCGGAGAATCGTGGCTGCAGCGCTTGCGGCGGCATTGGGGCTGACCACCGGATTGGGTCCGGCGGCGGCGCTGGACCGGACCCCGCTGGCTGCGGGCGGTCCGCGGCTGGCGCAGGCTCCTGCGGCAACGCAGCAGCGGACCTATGCCATGCGCGATCTTGGCCGCTTGCAAAACTGGACCTTCACGCCCGGGCTGACCGAAGCGTTCGAAACGCCGCTGAGCGAAAGCGAACCGTCCCCGCAGACGGCCAATCGCGAGGCTGTGACGCAAGGCTGGAACCGCGCGGCGCAGCGGTTGCTGGCCTTCAATCACCGGGTGTCGGCGGCGGCGATCGAACGCTACGCCGCCGGTCCGGCCCGCTACACCTGCGATGCCGCCGCGGCTAGCTGCAGCTATCAGCAATTCATGACCCCGATCCGCAATCAGGGCCGCTGCTCAAGCTGCTGGGTGTTTGCCACGCTGGGCGCCTGGGAGGGCACTTACGCTTTGCGCTATGGCATCCGGGTCGATGCGTCCGAACAGCAGGTGCTGACCTGCACCGGCCGCGGCAACAGCTGCGCCGGCGGGTTCTGGGGCGATGCCCTGGCCTTGATGAGCGCCACGCCGATCGGCGCCGAAACCACGCAGCCCTATACCGCAAAGGCCGGAAGCTGCCGCGCGAACCCGGCCAGCCCATACAAAGTGGCGGCGTGGGGCTTTATCAACACCGCCAACACTCCGCCGTCGGTGGCGACGCTCAAACAAGCCCTGGCCGAGCGCGGGCCGATCATCGCGGGGATCTATGCCACCCCGGCGTTTGCGGCCTATACCGGCGGGGTGTTCAACGAAATGGCCAGCGGCGGGATCGATCATGCCGTGGTAATCATCGGCTGGGACGATCGGCGCGGGGCCTGGCGCGTGCGCAACAGCCGGGGCGCGCAGTGGGGCGAGGCTGGCTATGCCTGGGTCGCTTATGGCACTAACAATATCGGCGCCTGGGCAACGTGGGTCCGGCCCGCGGCGCCCGGAGCCAACCAGATCGAACAGACGACGCTGCGCATTGCCGCACTGCGCGAAGCCGGACGCGCGCGGCTGGGGCAAGTCTGGTCGCAGTACCGGATGCTGCGCTAAGTGGCGGCGAGCGGTGCGGCAGAGCGGTGCGGCGCGCAGTGAGGCATAACTTGCTAGACGGGCGCAGCGGCGCTAATCGCCCGCTCTTTCAATTCGGGGGAAACGTAACCTTGACCGCCAGCGCCCCGCCAACGGGCCAGCATACTTTGTCCGGCCCGGCCGAGAAGCTCGATGCGCCGCACTGGCCGGTGCGCGGCGATCTGGCGCATGTCCGGCTGGCAGGGCGTGTGTTCGTACCGCACTATGCCGTGCCGATGCCGCGCACGGTGATTGCTGCCGGCGCGGCGCTACGCGTGACGGGCGAGGCAGCCGCGGAAGTGCGCGATACGCTGTCCGGCGGAACCTTGTTCAACGTGCTCGACATCTCCGGCGGGTGGGCCTGGGGGCAAGTCGGCGAAGCTGGGTTCGTTGGGTATGTGCCGCTCGAAGCGCTGGAGCCGTGAGGCACACACTGTTCATCGACGGCGCGGCGGGGACCACCGGGCTCGAAATCATCGAACGGATGGCCGGGCGCAGCGAATTTGAACTGCTGGTGCTGGACGAAGCACAGCGCAAAAGCACCCAGGCGCGGCGCGAAGCCTATCAGTCCGCCGATTTTGCCGTGCTGTGCCTGCCTGATGATGCCGCGATTGAGGCGGTCGCCCTGGCGGCGGGCAGCACGGTGCGGATAATCGATGCCAGTTCGGCACACCGCACCGCGCCTGGCTGGACTTACGGTTTTCCCGAACTGATCGGCCGCGGCAAGGTGGCGAGTGCGGCGCGCGTCACCAACCCGGGGTGTTACCCGACCGGGTTCCTCGCGCTGGTCGCTCCGCTGGTTCGGCACGGCTTGCTGCCCGCGAACTGGCCTTATGTGTGCCACGCGGTGTCGGGCTATTCGGGCGGCGGCAAGGCGATGATCGCGCGGTTCGAGGGCGATCCCGATCTGGCTTACCGCGATTACGGGCTGGCGCTGGGGCACAAACATGTCCCTGAAATGCAGCACTATGCGGGCCTGGCGCATCCGCCGGTGTTTGCGCCTGCGGTGATCCCGGCGCACCGCGGCATGGTGGTCGAGGTGCCGCTGCATCTCGCGCAGATGGAGCGCGCCGCGCCAACGGACGGGCTGCGCGATCTGCTGGTGGATTTCTACCGCGACAGTGCGGTGGTGCGGGTTCACGCAGACACCCCCGACGAATTGCTGCTGCGGCGCTCGGCTGCGCCCAGCGACCGGCTTGACCTGTACGTGTTCGGCGCGCGCGATGGCAATCAGGCGCGGCTGGTCGCGGTGCTCGACAATCTTGGTAAAGGCGCCAGCGGTGCCGCGGTGCAAAGCCTTAACCTGATGGCCGGGTTGGACGAAACCGCGGGACTGGCGCTGTAGTCCGGCCCGGGCCGCGGAAGACATGCCTGAAAATTAGGCAGTCGTTGCCAAAAATTTAGGCAAGGATCGGTCCGCGATGCTACGCCTTTGTTGCGCAGCGGGACGCGAGCCAATTCAAATCTTGCGATTCCGCCCTTTTCGCCGCCGCGCAGTTGGCCTAGGGCCTAGCAATGCCGTTGGCACGATTCTTGGATAGCTGAGGATCGCGCGAGGGTTGAACAGACCGGGCCGCCTTGCCGTTCAGCGCAAGCGGTCTGGGCTTGCTGCGCGGGGAACACATCGTGAAGAAGATCGAAGCGATCATAAAACCCTTCAAGCTCGACGAGGTGAAGGAAGCGCTGCACGAAGTGGGCGTATCGGGGATTACCGTAACCGAGGCTAAGGGCTTTGGCCGCCAGAAGGGCCATACCGAGCTGTATCGCGGCGCCGAATACGTGGTCGATTTTCTGCCCAAGGTAAAGCTTGAGGTGGTGGTCCCCGATGACCTGGCCGAGCGGGTGGTCGAAGCGATCGCGGCGGCGGCGCAAACCGGGCGGATTGGCGATGGCAAGATTTTCGTGATGAACGTGGAAAGCGCGCTGCGCATCCGCACCGGCGAGCGCGACAACGACGCAATTTAGCATCCCCCCTCCCGCATTCGGGAGGGGCCGGGGGTGGGCCAGTTTTCGGGCCGGACCAGCTCCAGACAGACAGACAGACACACTCACCCCTAGCCCCTCCCGCAAGCGGAAGGGGGATTTCGGAGAAAGACGACATGGCCAAGGCAAAAGACATTTTGAAGCGGATCAAGGACGAAGAGATTGAATGGGTCGATCTGCGGTTCACCGACCCCAAGGGCAAGTGGCAGCACCTGACCATGGTTGCCGGGCTGATCGGCGACGACGAGCTGGAAGATGGTCTGATGTTCGACGGCTCTTCGATCGAGGGCTGGAAGGCGATCAACGAAAGCGACATGATCCTCAAGCCTGATCTTGATGCGGTCTATATCGATCCGTTCAGCGCCACCCCGATGATGATCATCTGCTGCGACATCGTTGAGCCTTCGACCGGTGATCTTTATGCGCGCGACCCGCGCAGCACCGCCAAGCGCGCCGAAGCCTTCGTCAAATCGACCGGCGTGGGCGACACCGTTTACGTTGGCCCCGAAGCCGAGTTTTTCCTGTTCGATGATGTCCGGTTCTACGATGGCTATGACGGCAACGGCTTCAAGATCGACGACATCGAACTGCCAACCAACGGCAACCGCGATTATATGTCGGAAACCGGCAGCGGCAATCTGGGCCACCGCCCGCGCGCCAAGGGCGGCTACTTCCCGGTCGCCCCGGTCGATTCATGCGTCGATATCCGCGGCGAAATGGTCTCGACCATGATCGAAATGGGCCTGCCGTGCGACAAGCACCACCACGAGGTTGCCTCGGCGCAGCACGAACTGGGGCTGACGTATGGCACGCTGGTCCAGACCGCTGACCGGATGCAGGTGTACAAATACGTCGTGCAGCAGGTGGCGCAGGCTTACGGCAAGACCGCCACCTTCATGCCCAAGCCGATCAAGACCGATAACGGGTCGGGCATGCACACGCACATTTCAATCTGGGACGGCGGCAAGCCGCTGTTCGCGGGCAACGGCTACGCGGGCCTTTCGGATATGTGCCTGTATTTCATCGGCGGGGTGATCAAGCACGCCAAGGCGCTTAATGCCTTCACCAACCCCACCACCAACAGCTACAAGCGGCTGGTCCCGGGTTATGAAGCGCCGGTGCTGCTGGCCTATTCGGCGCGCAACCGTTCGGCCTCGTGCCGCATTCCCTATGGCACCGGTGACAAGGCCAAGCGGGTGGAATTCCGCTTCCCCGACGCGATGGCCAACCCGTATCTGTGCTATGCCGCGCTGCTGATGGCCGGGCTCGACGGGATCAAGAACAAGATCCACCCGGGCGAGGCGATGGACAAGAACCTCTACGATCTGCCCCCGGCTGAACTCGCCGAAGTGCCGACCGTGTGCGGTTCCTTGCGCGAAGCGCTCGATTGCCTCGAAGCCGATCACGACTTCTTGATCCAGGGCGGGGTCTTCACCAAAGACCAGATCGAAGCGTACATCGAGCTCAAGTGGCCCGAAGTGATGCGCTGGGAAACCACCCCATCGGCGGTCGAATTCGACATGTATTACAGCGCCTGATTTTTTCAGGTCTGCGTTACGACCAAGCAAGGCGCTCCGGGCAACCGGGGCGCCTTTTTTGCGGAGGTTGGAGCAGCGCAGCGGCGGATCGTGCTAGCCTCGCCCCGTCGGAGCGGATCTGGCTGGCGTTCCAGCCGCGCCACGATCCGACGCCTGCCGCCTCGCTCCCCCTAACCCCCCACACAAACCATTTTCCTACTCGCCCCGGCCCTGCCTAATACTCCCGCCTCAACAACCCCCGCGAGGCTGCACATGGAATTTTCGCTCGACTTTTTTGATGCGCTGCGGCGGATGAAGGCGCGCACGGAACTGGCCGGCAAGCCGCCGCGTGCCGCGCCTGCTGACGAAATGGTCGATCCCATCATTCCCGTCGGAATTCCCGCCCGTATTGCCGGCAAATCGCCCACCGCGGTCAGCCCCGCCGGTATCGCGCTGATCAAGCGGTTCGAAGGCTGCGCCAGAAAACGCCGCGATGGATTGTTCGAAGCTTACCCCGATCCGGGCACCGGCGGCGCGCCGTGGACGATTGGCTGGGGCGCTACGGGCGCGGGGATTGGGCCCGGCACGGCTTGGACGCAAGACCTGTGCGATGCACGGCTGGCGCGCGATCTGGCGCGGTTTGCGCGCGGGGTCATCCGCGCGCTGGGCGGCGCGCCAACCACGCAAAGCCAGTTCGATGCGCTGGTCAGTTTCCACTACAACACCGGGGCAATCGCCCGGGCCACGCTGACCCGGCTGCATAATGCCGGACGCTGCGCCGAGGCCGCTGACGAATTCGCCCGGTGGGTCCGGGCCGGGGATAAGCGGCTGCCCGGACTGGTGCGCCGCCGCGCTGCCGAAGCGGCGCTGTATCGCACCCCCGCCGGGAACTGACCCGCGCTCCGGCGCGTTGGTTCGGCAACACAGGAGATTTCGATGCGTAAATTGCTGAGCACGATCGCGCTCGCCGCACTCGCCGCCACCGCACTGCAGGCCGATCCGGGCGGCGGTAAAGGCAACGGCGGCGGCAATGGTCGCGGCAACGGCGGTGGTCAGGAAGCGCCCGGTGAGCGTGGCGGGAACGGTGGGGGGAACGGTGGAGGTAAACATGATGGCGGGGGCAAACATGATGGCGCAGGCCAGCGTGAAACAGACCGGGGTGCCGGGCAAAGCGTGGGTCAGGCCATGCGTGAACAGCGCGGCAACGGCGGTGATGCCGGCCAGCGCGGGCAGATCCAGCGCGATCGGATGCAAGATGATCGGGGCAAAGCCAACAAGAACGAACGCGAGCAAGGCCACCGTGCTGGTGTGGCGCAGGGGCGTGATGCCGGGCGCACCGAATGGCGCGATGGCACCGATCAATACCGCCGTAGCGGCGATGATCGCGGCAATGCGCCGCGCAGCTTGTGGAGCGGTTATGATGCGCGCGGGCTGATCAGCGGGTGCCCGCCGGGGCTGGCCAAAAAGAATAACGGCTGCTTGCCGCCGGGCCAGGCCAGGCAGCGCGGCTATGGCAATTATGACCGCTATGACGCCAATTGGTGGGGATTGCGCGGGCTTAACAATCTGTCGGGCTACCGCTATTACGATGGCAATCTGGTGCGGCTGTCGTCAGGCGGCGCGATCAGCGATTATTACCCGCTGCTGGGCGGCGCACTCGCTCCCGGCAATCCGTGGCCGACTGGCTGGCAGCCAACGCCGCTTTCGCCCTATTATTCCGACTATTATGGCCTGGGCGATGACTACCGCTATTTCGATGGCGCGATTTACCGGGTCGATCCCGCGACCAGCGCCATTCAAACCGTCGCGGCGCTGCTCACCGGCGATACTTTCGCTGTTGGTCAGCGCATTCCGGCGGGCTACGATGCCTATAACGTGCCGTACCAGTACCGAGACCAGTACGCCGATGGGCCCGACGCCGCTTACCGCTATAACGACGGATATGTGTACAAAACCGATCCCAAGACCCAGTTGATCCTCGCCGCGATTCAGTTGCTGAGCTGATTTGCGAAACCGGAGCGAACTTACGATGCGCCTTGCACCTCTCTTCGCCGCCGCCGCGCTGTTCGCACTGCCGGCGTGTTCCAAACCCGCTGCGACGCCGGCTGACGGTTCTGCCGGAATGGCCCAAACGGATAAGTCGGATAAATCGCTGGCCGAGATGCTGGCCAGTGACAGCCAGTTCAAAGCGCTCGCTGCGGGGCTTAAATCGACCGGGCTTGACGGTGTGTTCTCAGGCAAGGGTGATTACACCCTGCTCGCGCCGAACGACGCCGCGTTTGCCGCGTTGGGCGGCAAGGCCGCCGCGCTGGCCGCCCCCGAACAGCAAGCTGCGTTGGCCGCAGTGCTGCGCGCGCACGTGATCCCCGGCATGCTGACCACCGGTGATATCGGCAAAGCGATCGATGCTAATGAAGGCAAGCCGATTTCAATGCGCACCATGGGCACGGGCACCGTCAGTTTCGCGCGCACGGATGCGGGATTTACCGTCACTTCGGATGACGGAGCTTCAGCCAAGCTGGCTGGCGCGGGCTTGATCGCCAGCAACGGCGGCGTGTTGCCAATCGATGCGGTGCTCAAAAAGTTCTGAGCCGCACGGTTATGCGACAGCCGCACACCCCGGCTGGTCGATTGCATCTTGCAATCTTTCCGCGCGGCCTAGATGGTCCGCGCGTTTAACCGATCCCTTAAAGGAGATTCGATATGCGCGAGAGGCTTCAGAACTACATCGACGGCAAATGGGTCGATAGCCTTGGCGGCACCCGCCACGAGGTAATCAGCCCTGGCACCGAAGAAGCGGTGACCGCGATCACGCTGGGCACCAAGGCTGACGTGGACCTGGCGGTGGAAGCCGCACGCCGGGCGTATAAGACCTTCCGCAAGACCACCCGCGAGGAACGCCTCGCGCTGATGGAACGGATCATCGTCGAATACAAAAAGCGCGCCAAGGACCTTGCCCAATCGATGGCCGAGGAAATGGGCGCGCCGGTCAGCTTTGCCGAAATGGCGCAAGTTGGCGCGGGTATCGGTGGGTTCATGGGCACGATGGAAGCGCTCAAGAACTTCACCTTCAGCGAGCAGCATGGCGCCAACACAGTGGTCTATGAGCCGATCGGCGTGGTCGGCATGATCACCCCGTGGAACTGGCCGCTCAACCAGATCGCCCTGAAAGTTGCCCCGTCGCTAGCCGCGGGCAACACGATGATCCTCAAACCATCGGAAGAATGCCCGAGCAACGCGGCGATCTTTGCTGAAATCCTTGACGCCGCGGGCGTGCCGCCAGGGGTATTCAACCTGATCCAAGGCGATGGCCCGGGCGTTGGCAACGCAATTTCGTCGCACCCCGGGATCGACATGGTCAGCTTCACCGGATCGACCCGTGCCGGGATTCTGGTGGCAGTTGCGGCGGCGCCCACGGTCAAGCGGGTGCATCAGGAACTGGGCGGAAAGTCGCCCAATCTGGTGCTGCCTGACGCCGATTTCGCTACTTCGCTGCCGCCCACGCTGCAAGGCGTGCTGGTCAATTCGGGGCAAAGCTGCATCGCGCCGACCCGCGTGCTCGTCCCGCGCGAACGCCAGGCCGAAGCCGCCGCCTTTGCCAAGGCGATGTTCGAAGGCACCAAGGTAGGCGATCCGCTGGCTGAAGGAATGCACATCGGCCCGGTGGTCAACAAGGCCCAGTTCGACAAAATCCAGGAACTGATCCAGTCGGCGATCGACGAAGGCGCAACTTTGGTGACCGGCGGAACCGACCGTCCGGCTGATCTTAACCGCGGCTATTTCATCAAGCCGACGGTGTTTGCCGATGTGACGCCCGACATGCGCATCGCCAAGGAAGAAACCTTTGGCCCGGTCGCTACGCTGATGCCTTACGACAGCCTTGAGCAGGGCATCGAAATTGCCAACGACACCTCGTACGGGCTGTCGGCGGTGATTTCGGGCGATCCGGCAAAGGCGGCAGAAGTGGCCCCGTTGCTTGAGGCCGGCATGGTTGCGATCAACAATTGGGGCCCAGCCCCCGGCGCACCGTTCGGCGGCTACAAACAAAGCGGCAATGGCCGCGAAGGTGGCCTGTTCGGGCTGAAAGACTTTATGGAGATCAAGGCGATCTCGGGCCTTCCAGCCTGATTTGAGCCTTCGCTAAGATGATGATCCAGCCCCCTTCCCGCCTGCGCGGGGAGGGGGTTTGGCGGTGACGCGGGCCGCCGGATAGTGCGCCGAACGCGCTGAACGCAGCTTGGCTGCACCGGTTTGGGCAAGTTGCCGCTTGTCGCTGCAATGCAGCAATGATACATTGCAACATGAAACCCGCTAACCGCAGGCGTATTGATCTTTGAACGCACCCGCCACCATTGCAGCAATGCGTCCGCGTACGGGCAATGCCGGCTTGCGGCGCGTGACGCTGCTTGCCGCGCTGTTGGCATTTGTGTGGCAAAGCTACGTCGTTCACTCGCACGTCCACCTGCACGCCTCCCTGGCCGCGAGCACCTCGGCCAGTCAGTCTGACGGACCGCTGCTCGCCGGAGACGATGCGCCGGCCGCTCCGCCGACCACCTGCGCGATCTGTCAGGAGATTGCGCACGCGGGCGTCTTCCTGCTGCCCGACGCGGTCATGCCTATCGCACCGGCGGCAACCGCTCTCCTCTCGCCCCCGGCCTTTGCGCTGGGCGCTGCGGTTGCTGGCCGCTCGCACGCCTGGCACAGCCGCGCTCCCCCGCTCCTGCTCTCCGCCTAACGCGATCAACGCGAAGCCGGGCGCACAAGCGCCCGCTCGATCGGCGTCGGCGCTGCAGCAGTGCGGCCCGCCGCCAGGTTCTCGGAGCTATCCTATCATGCGCTATTTTCTGTTGCTCACTGCGGCCACTGGCGCCGTAATTCCTTCCATCGCTGCGGCTCAAACCACGCCTGCCAGTTCACCGCCCCCCAGCTCACAGCCGACCAGCTCGCAGCCGGCCAGCACCCAAACCACTGACATCGTCGTTACCGCCACCCGGCTCGACAGGGCGCGCGACAACATTCTGCCCGCACTGGGCGCGAGCGATTATACGCTTGATCGCAAGTCGCTGGAAAAACAGCCCGGCGGGCTTGATCGCAGCCTGGCGCAGCTGCTGGTGCAGGCCCCGGGAGTCACCGCGGACAGCTATGGCGCGATCCACGTTCGAAACGAGCACGCCAATCTGCAATACCGACTGAACGGGGTGATCGTGCCCGAAAGCATCTCGGGCTTTGGCTCGACGTTCGATCCGCATATCGCCGAATCGATCGATCTGCTGACCGGCACCCTGCCCGCGCAATATGGCTATCGCACATCGGGGGTGATCAATCTGCGGACCCGCGGCGGGGCGTTCGATAACGGCGGCGACATCAGCATCTATGGCGGCAGTCGCGGCACGATCCAGCCAAGCGCCAGCATTCACGGGTCGAGCGGCGGGCTCAATTATTTCGCCTCGGGCAGCTATCTTGAAAATGATCTTGGCGTGGAGAACACCACGTCCGCGCGCGATGCGATCCACGATCATACCCGGCAGTATCGCGGGTTTGGTTATGTCTCCAGCATTCTGTCCGACAGTAGCCGCCTGACCGCGTTTGGCGGGACCTCGATTGGCTATTTCCAGATTCCGAACAACCCGGGCCAGGCGCCGGCCTTCACGCTGAACGGCCAAACCAGTTTCGATTCGGCGAAACTCGATCAGAACCAGCGCGAGATCACGCACTACGGAGTCTTGGCGTACCAGTATGCTGGCGACGCGCTCGACTTTCAGATCGCGCCGTTCGTGCGGTATTCGCAAACACTGTTTACCCCCGATCCCAGTGGCGGCGATCTGATCCTGGCCGGGGTGGCCGACAAATCCCGGCTGTCAAGCCTGACCGCCGGGGTGCAGGCCGACGGTAGCTACAAGGTATCAGACAGCCATACACTGCGGTTTGGGGTGTTTTTTCAGAACGAGCGCACCCGCTCGAACGTGATCTCGCAAGTGTTCCCGGTCGATGGCAATGGCGCCCAGACTTCCGATCGGCCGCTGACGATTAACGATATCGGCGGCCGGTCCGGCCAGCTTTACGGGGTCTATCTGCAGGACGAATGGTCGCTGACCCCGACGCTGACGTTGAATTACGGCGCGCGGTTCGATGTGGTGCGGGCTTACACGCGCGAACAGCAATTAAGCCCGCGCGCCAATCTGGTTTGGCAGCCCCAGGCCGGGACGACCTTCCATCTGGGCTATGCCCGCAACTTCACCCCGCCGCCGCAAGAGCTGGTTTCGGCGCCGAGCCTGGCGCTGTTCACCGGCACCACCAAAGACGCCGGCAGCCTGGTCGCCGATCCGGTCCGCGCCGAACGCGAGCATTATTTCGATATTGGCGCGCAGCAGGTGATCGCGCCGGGATTCAAGGTCGGGATCGATGCCTATTACAAGATCAAGCGCAACCTGCTCGATGAAGGGCAGTTCGGTCCGTCGCTGGTCTTGTCGCCGTTCAACTATGGCCAGGGCTATGCCTGGGGGGTCGAGCTCAGCACCAGCTACACCCGCGGCCCGTTCGATCTTTATGCCAACGTCGCGCGCGGCGTGGAAAAGGGCAAGAACGTCGTCTCGAGCCAGTACTTTTTCGCGCCTGACGAGCTGGCGTATATTGCCAACAACTATATCTTCACCGATCATTCACAGCGCTGGACCGCGTCGGCCGGGGCAAGTGTGACGATCCACGACGGGCTCGGCAAACTGGTTCCTTCGGTCGAATTGCTGTACGGTGATGGCTTGCGCGCGGGCGATCCGGCCGGGATCGTGCCAAACGGCGGCAAGCTGCCAAGCTACGTCACCGCCAACATCGGGATCGTGCAGAATATCGACGGCCCGGGCGTGCTCAGGGGTTTGGCGATCAGCTTCAACATCACCAACATCGCTGACAAAACCTACCTGCTGCGCGACGGTTCGGGGGTTGGCGTCGGCGCGCCGCAATACGGGGCGCGGCGCGGGTTCTTCGCCGGATTGCGCAAGAGCTTCTGAGCAGCGGCGCGCCGTCCGGTCAGTGATCGGCGGCGCGCCGCCACGCAATCAGCGCGTGCTGCGCGGAGAACCAGGATGACGTACCGAACAGACCCGGCAACCAGCAGCACCGCCAACTGGTTAGAGCAGGCCGCGCTCGGAGCCTCGGCGCTGTCCCTGGTGCATTGCACCGGGTTGCCCGTGCTGCTGGCGGCGCTGCCCGCTGTCGCCGCGATCATCCCGCTGCCCGGCGCTCTGCACGTCTGGCTGCTGGGCTTGGCGTTGCCGCTGTCGGGGCTGTCGCTGCTGCTGGGCTTTCGCAGCCATCGCTGGGTGCTGCCGCTGCTGATCGGGTCAACCGGCCTGGCGCTGCTCGGCGCTGGCGCGCTGATCTTGCTGGACGGGCCGCTTGAGACGCCGTTCACCGTGGCGGGCAGTCTGATCCTGGCAACATCGCACGGCCTGAATTGGCGGCGACGCCACGATCGGCACCCGCCGGATTAGCCCGCGGTAAAACGCGGCTTAACCCGGTCCAGCCACGATATACTGACCCTGCACCCCGTGCGCGCCATCTTTGGTGCTGCCGTCAAGCGGCAGCGCGGTTTCGCGGCGAAGCGCGGCGGCGCCGGCGATCAGGTGATCCTGATGCGCTTCGGCATAGCGCTCCCAGCCGTCGCGGGTCAGGCGTTCAAGCGGGCGATAGCGGATCTTGTACTGCATCCGCACCGATCCTTCGACCCAGTAGCCCAGGTACACGTATGGCAAGCCTTCCTCGGCAGCGCGGCGGATGTGATCGAGGATGATGTAATTGCCAAGCCCCGAGCGGCCCGGCGCCTCGGGCTCGTAAAAGCTGTACACCATCGACAACCCGTCGCCTTGCCGGTCCGTCAGGCACGCGCCGACCAGTCGGCCTGGCACGCCATCGACCGTCGGCTCGCGGTACTCGACCACCCAGCTGTCGACCGGGGTGTGTTCGACCATGTCGGCAAAGTCGACCTCGTCCATCGTGGCCATCCCGCCGCCGGGGTGACGCTCGCCCAGATAGCGCTGCAGCAGATCGAACTGCTCGGCGGTTGACCACGGGCGGCACAGCGTCGTGACCAGATCGCTGTTGCGCCTGAGGTCGCGCTTTTGCGTCGAAGACGGCCGAAATTCGCCCGCGACCACCCGCACCGAAATGCACGCCGCGCAATCAAGGCACGATGGACGGTACGAAACCGTCTGGCTGCGGCGGAACCCGATCCGCCCGAGCGCATCGTTCAATTCGCCCGAATGCGGGCCCTTAAGCTCGGTGAACACCTTGCGCTCGCTGCGGCCCGGCAAATAGGGGCACGGCGCAGGGCTCGTCACGAAAAACCGGGGAAAGCGCACAGGAGCCGTCACAACGCGCCAATATCCCTAACAGCGACCAGAACCCGCACTATGCAGAGCCGCAGCGCGTCTTGAAAGTCTTTTAACCACGAAACATGGTAAACAAGAGGTTATTTTGCACAGGCCGACTTGGCCGCGCGTTACCCAAGTTCGACTGAGTCGACCTCGTATCCCGCGCCGCGCAGGCTGGCCACCAGCGCATCGAGTTGTTCTTTATCGCGCGCTTCGCATTCGATGTCAGCCGTCAGGCCCTTGGCGGGCAAGTGGGTGAAAATCCGCTGATGATAGATTTCGATGATGTTGACGTTGTGCGCGTCGAACTGCTTCATCACTTTGAACAGCGCGCCGGGGCGGTCCTGCAAGGTCAGCCGCAGCCGCGCTAGCCGCCCCGAACGGGCCAGATCGCGCAGCAGGACATTGGCGAGCAGCCGCGTATCGATATTGCCGCCGCAGACCGGAATTCCGACCTTGCGGCCCTTGAACCGCTCCGGATAGGCCAGCACCGCGGCCAGGCCCGCCGCGCCTGCGCCTTCGGCCACGGTCTTTTCGATCTGCAACAGCAGCGACACCGCGCTTTCAAGCTGGGCTTCGGTCACCAGCAAAATATCGTCGAGCATCCCGTCAAGCACTTTTGAGGTGAACGGGCCGGGTTCCTTGACCGCAATCCCTTCGGCCAGTGTATCGCCGCCGCACGGCAAGTCAGCGTGCTTGAGCCGGTTGTACATTGACGGGAACAGCTGCGCTTCAACCCCGATCAGGCCGATCTCGGGCTTGAGCGCACGCGCCGCCGTGCCCATCCCCGAAGCCAGCCCGCCGCCGCCGATCGGGATCACCAGCATATCGAGCTCGGGGACTTGTTCGAGCATTTCGAGCGCAACGGTGCCTTGCCCGGCAGCGACATGCGGATCGTCGAACGGGTGCACGAAGGTTAGCCCCAGCTCATCCTCCAGCACGCGCGCGTGCGCGTAAGCCTCGTCAAAACTTTCACCGTGAAGCACCACGGTGCCGCCCAGCACTTCGGTTTGCATCACCTTCACCGTCGGGGTGTTGCGCGGCATCACGATGGTTACGGGGATACCCAGCCGGGTGCCGTGATAAGCCAGCCCTTGCGCATGATTGCCAGCCGACGCCGCGATCACGCCGCGATTGCACTTGTCCCCGCCAAGCAGCAGCATCGCGTTAAGCGCGCCGCGTTCCTTGAAGGCGGCGGTGAATTGCAGGTTCTCGAATTTGAGCCAGATGTCCGCGCCGGTGATCTGCGACAGGGTCCGGCTGTAATCCATCGCGGTCATCACCACCGCGCCTTCGATCCGCGCAGCGGCGGCGCGCACATCGGCCAGGGTCAGCAGTGCGGCGGCGGGGTTGGCAGGCACATTCATAACGCCGTGGGCCCTAGGCGATAGCGCACGGCTTGCAAAGCCCAAGCCGCCGCCTAGGCGCTCCGCGTCATGCGCAGCAGCAGCCGCGCGATCAGCGTTGCCACCAAAATAGCCGCAGTATCCGCAACCCAATCGCGCAGATCGGCATCGCGGTGCAGCGCGGCGATCATTTGCAGCACTTCGATCAACGCGCCGAACGCCGATAGCCACAGCGCGATCCGCCACGCTGCGATCCGGCTCCACGCCAGATTGGCCACCCCGGCGAGCACGGCGAAAGCCAGCATATGCTCGAACTTGTCGCCAAACCGGTCGATCGGAAGGCTCGGCGGCTTGGGCAACAGCGCCATTGTCAGCGCGAACGCAGCGAGCAGCCAGAACAACGGGCGGAGCAGGCGCGGCGAAAGCAGGGTCATCATGGCTGGCTGCGATAGTGACGCTGCGGCGCAAGGCAAATGGATAATCGGTGTGCAAAATATGCAGCTAGCAGGTGGCAGCAAAGCGGTTACAAGGCGGCCAATGACCACACCCCTCAATGTATCGTTTCTGGGCCTGGGCGTGATGGGCGGCGCGATTGCGCGGCACATCGGCGCTGCCGGGCATCACCTGACCGTGTTCAACCGCACCCCGGCGCGCGCCGAAAAATGGCGCGCCGCCAATCCGGGGCTGACCGTGCGCCAGGTCGCCAGTCCGGCCGAGGCTGCCGCCGGGGCCGACGTGGTGCTGACTTGTGTCGGCAACGATGATGATCTGGCCGACGTGGTGCTTGGGCCGACCGGCGTGTTTTCCACCATCCGCGCCGGCGCGACCTTCATCGATCACACCACCGTATCGGCGCGGATCGCGCGGCAAATCGCGGTCGAGGCGCGCGATCTGCATGTGCACTGCGTCGATGCGCCGGTAACCGGCGGGCAAGCCGGAGCCGAGAACGGCCAGCTGACCGTGATGTGCGGCGGCCGCGCCGATGCCATCGCCGCGGCAAGCCCGGTGATGGCAGCCTATACCAAGCGCATTGTCCATGTTGGCAAGGCAGGTGCAGGTCAGACAACCAAAATGGTTAATCAAATCGCATTCTCGGGGATTCTCGCGACGTTGTCTGAAGCATTGCGCTTTGCCGAGGCCGCGCATCTCGATCTTGAGAAAGTCTATCAGGCGATCTCGGGCGGGGCGTCGCAATCGTGGCAAATGGACAACCGCTGGAAAACGATGTGCGAGGACAGCTTCGATTTCGGCTTTGCAGTGGATTGGATGCGAAAGGATATGGGGTTGGCGCTCGAAGAAGGACGTTCGCTGGGGGTGGCGCTGCCCACCGCGGCGCTGATCGATCAGTTTTATGCCGAAGTGCAGGCGCTGGGCGGCGGGCGTCAGGATACGTCGGCGCTGGTCCGCCGCTTGCCGCGCCGGGGGGCCGCGTGATGCGCGCCGCGCTGTTGGCATGCACCGCGCTGCTGGCATGCGCCGCGCCCGCTGGTGCCGATACCCTGCTCGACAATATCGACGGGGTGACGCTCGACGCCAAAAACGCAGTCGATCATTTCAGCGCGCTGGTGATCGGCGACGATGGCCGGGTCAGCAAAGTCCTTCACCGCAGCGACAAGCGCCCGCGCACGGCGTTTCTGATCGACGGCAAAGGCCAGTTTGTGATGCCCGGGCTAATCGATAGCCATGCGCATGTGATGGAAGTCGGCTTCGCGGCAATGACGCTCGATCTGTCCGACACGCGCTCGCTGGCCGAGGCGCTGACCAAGATCGCCGCTTACGCCAAAGCGCACCCCGATCGCCCGTGGATTCTGGGGCGCGGCTGGAATCAGGAATTGTGGGCCGAGCGCCGCTATCCGACCGCAGCAGATCTTGACGCGGTGGTGGCGGACCGTCCGGTCTGGCTTGACCGGGTCGATGGCCACGCCGGCTGGGCCAACGCCCGCGCGCTGGCCGCAGCGGGCGTTACCGCCGCGACCAAGGACCCGGCCGGCGGCAAGATCGAACGCCTCGCCCCAGGCGGCAAACCCGCCGGGGTGCTGATCGACAATGCCAAGGGCCTGGTGGCGAAAGTCATTCCGCCGCCGCGCCCCGAAGACCGCGATTATGCCTTCGCGCTGGCGCAGGAGATCTTTTTCAGCCGCGGCGTCACCGCCACCACTGACATGGGCACCAGCATCGAAGACTGGCAAACCTATCGCCGCGCAGGCGACCTTGGGCGGTTGCGGATGCGGGTGATGGCTTACGCCTTCGGGGTCGACAACATGGTGCTGATCGGCGGCACCGGGCCGACCCCGTGGCTGTACGATGACCGGTTGCGACTGAACGGGGTAAAGCTGTACGCCGATGGTGCGCTGGGTTCGCGCGGGGCGAGCCTCAAGGCGGCTTACAGCGATCTGCCCGCCACCAAGGGCCTGCGGATCACCACCGACACGCAATTGAAAAACCTGATGAGCCGCGCCGCGCTCGATCATTTTCAAGTCGCGGTTCACGCGATCGGCGATGAGGCCAATGCGTCAGTGTTGAGCGCAATCGAAGACCTCGCCCCCACATACGGCGGTGATCGGCGCTGGCGGATCGAACACGCGCAGATCGTCGATCCGGCGGATATTGCGCGGTTCGGCAAGCATGGCATCATCGCCTCGATGCAGCCGGTGCACGAGACTTCGGACCGCTTGATGGCCGAAAAACGCCTCGGACCGAACCGGCTGGCGGGCGCTTATGCGTGGCATTCGATCAAGGCTGCCGGGGGCAAGCTGGCCTTCGGCTCGGACGCGCCGGTTGAACTGTCCGATCCGTTTGCCGGGATGGCCGCCGCGATCAGCCGCCAAGGCCCGGACGGCGAACCGCAAGGCGGGTGGCAACCGCAGGAACGCGTCAGCCGCGAAGATGCCTTGGCGGCCTATACAGCGGGCGGCGCATACGCCGGATTTGCCGAGGGCCGGTTCGGGCGACTGGTCGCGGGCGAACGGGCCGACTTCATCCTGATCGACCGCGACCCGCTGCTCGCCAGCCCGGGCGAATTGGCCCAGACCAAGGTCAGCCGGGTGTTCGTCGGCGGGGTGCAGGTGTGGGATGCCAAGACCGCCAAAAAGCCGGGCGGCTAAGGCAGCCAGTTCGGTAACTGCATTATCCGGCATTCCAGCGCAGGCCGGAACTCAGACCCGGCAAGACGTGCGGCGGCAGTATTCTTTACGCTGGGTGTCGGCCTACGCCGGGATGCCGACTGAGCTGTGCTGGATACCGGTTTAAGGCAAAACTTCCGGCACGCCTGTTGCGGTTTCTGCTGCCTTGGCATCGCGGCGTTCGCCCAGCCACATCACCAGCAGCGAACCTTCGAACAGCAGCAGCAGCGGCACCAGCAGCATAATCTGGCTCATCAGGTCGGGCGGGGTGATCACTGCCGCAAAACCGGTCAGCGCCACGATGACATAGCGGCGCAGGCTGATGAGCTTGGTCCGGCTGACGATCCCGGCGCGGTTGAGCAGCAACAACAGTACCGGCAGCAGAAAGCTAATCCCGAAGGCGAGGATGAATTGCATCACCAGCCCCAGGTAATCGCCGGCGGCTGGCAGCGCCTCGATGTTGAGACCGCCCTTCTCGCCCTGAAAGCCAAGCATCCACTTGAACGCGGTGGGCATAACCACATAGTACGCCAGCGCCGCACCCATCGTGAACAGCACCGGGGTCGCGATCAGGAAAGGCAGGAAGGCCTTCTTCTCCTTGGCATAAAGCCCCGGCGCGACGAAGGACCACAACTGGTTGGCGATCACTGGAAAGCTGATGAAGAACGCCGCAAACAGCGCCACCTTGATCTCGACAAAAAACGCCTCGTAAAGCTTGGTGTAAACCAGCTTGCCCTGCCCCGGCGGGAATGCGGCGGTCAGCGGGCGGATCAGGAAGCCGAAAATGTCGCCGGCAAAATAGAGACAGGCCCCGAACGCCACCACCACCGCCGCAATCGCCCGCAGCAGCCGCGCGCGCAGTTCCACCAGATGATCGAGCAGCGGGGCCTGCGTCTGCTCGATAGCGGGGATTTCAGAGGCGATTCTTTTGCATTCGCGCGGGGGTTGGCCGGGCTTGCTGGTTTCGGGGCGGCTGGTTTCTTGGCGGCTGGTTTCCTGCTCGCAGGAATTTGGGCAGTAACTTTTTTGGAGCGCGGCTTGCCGGGCTT
>JANMCG010000163.1:0-2562 GCA_031361075.1 Novosphingobium sp.
CACCGAAACCGCGCGCGGACGGGGGCGCGGCGGATAGCGCAGCGCGCCGGTGGGATCGGACAGCCGCCCCTTATCGAGCCGCATGATCAACGATTCGGGCACTTTCTTAAGCAGGTGAACGTCATGCGTGGCGACCACCACTGTGGTTCCCAACCGGTTAAGCGCTTCAAACAGCCGCAGCAGCTTGACCGCCATTTCGGGATCGACGTTGCCGGTCGGTTCATCGGCGATCAGCAGTTCGGGACGGTGGATCACCGCGCGGGCGATCGCCACGCGCTGCTGCTCGCCGCCAGACAGCTGCGCGGGCTGTGCGTGCATTCGTTCGGTCAGCCCGACCCATTCAAGCATGTCGGCGACCGGCTTGGCCAGATCGCGCTCGCTCACCCCGGACACCCGCAACGGCAGCGCGACGTTATCGAACGCCGAAAGGTGCGCGACCAGCCGGAAATCCTGAAACACCACCCCGAACCGGCGCCGGAACCCCGGCAACCGGTCACGCGGCAGGGTGATCGCGTCGGTCCCGAACATCCGGATCATCCCGCGCGACGGGCGCTGGGCCAGATAGAGCAGCTTAAGCAGCGAGGTTTTGCCTGCGCCGCTTGCCCCGGTGAGGAATTAGAAACTGCCCGGGAACAGCGTGAACGAAACATCGCTCAGCACCTCGCGGTCGCTGCCATAGCGCAGCCCGACGTTGTCGAACTGGACAATTTCCCCTTCGGCTGCGTTAGTCATCGTGATCTGGATTGGTCCAGTTCGAGGGTAATGCGCAAGGCCCGCAGGCTCGTGCATGAACAATAGCGTGGCGTTTTTGGGCCTATAGCCGTCAATCCATGTGGAAAAAAGGGGATTGCCGCACCGCACGGCCCCGGCAAGCCTTGCCGCGCCCTTGGCTGCCATGCTTAATGCACGTGCACCATGATTATCGCCTGCCCCGCCTGCGCCACGCGATATGTCGTTCCCGACAGCGCGATCGGCGTCGATGGCCGCACGGTGCGCTGCGCCAAGTGCCGCCACTCTTGGTTTCAGGACGGGCCTGAGCTGGCGCTGCCGCCCGAACCTGTCCCGCCACCCGCCGCTGCGCTGCCAAGCGAGGCCGCCGCGCAGCCGGACCGGGCGAACGAGCGCACCGCCGATCCGGCATGGGCAGAGCCGCCGGTCATACAGCCTGCCGCTGCCGAGCCTGCTGCTCCAGAGCCTGTTGTTCCAGAGCCTGCTGCTCCAGTGTCCGATGAAGGGGAGCCAGAAACACCCGCCGCATCACTGGCCGATCCTGAAGTGCCCGCCCCTGCCCCGTCAGACTGGGCGCAAGCCGAACCGGCCCGGTGGAGCGAACCGGCGGACCAAGCCGAACCGACCGCTGTTGCAACCGCTCCGCCGCCGCCGATCAGCTTTCCTGACGATCCGATCCCGCCGCCCCCGTCCGGCGCTGCGCCGCTGCCGGCCCCCGAGCCTGACTACGACGAAGGCTATTCGCGCTTTGCCCACGAACCGCTGTTCCGCCCGCGGCGCAATCCGGCGCGGATGTGGACAATCGCCGCCGCGCTGTTCGCCGTGGTTGCGCTGGGCGCAATCGGTGCCACCGCGTGGTTCGGTCTGCCCAGCTGGCTGCCGTTCGCGCATCCGTTGTTTGCCGAGGAACAACCCGGTCTAAAGCTCGATTTCCCGGCCAAGATGCAGGGCCAGCGTCCGCTTTCCGATCAGACCTGGTTTTTTGAAGCTAACGGCACCGTTACCAATGTTTCGCAAAGCGCGCGCAGCGTGCCAACGATCCTGGCGGTGCTCAAAGATACCCGCGGCCGGATCGTGTTCAACGCCGAGCTGCATTCGCCGAAGCGTGTGCTTGCGCCGGGTGAAAGTGTCTCGATCAACGAGGCGCTGGTGTCGGTCCCCAAAGCCGCGATCAAAGCGGAATTCGGCTGGAAGCCCGGCAGCTAATTACTCGAACACGATGCTGCTGCGGCCTTGTGCATCGGTCTGGAGCTGGCGTTTCAGCGCGCGCGGGCCGGCGTCGGCACGGGTGGTTTCAGCATGGACGATTTGAACCGTTGCCACCGCGCTAATTGTCGCCGCATGGCCTGCCTGCCGCGCCGCGACTGGTGCCGCCGGAGCAGCGAGGACCAAGACCTGAGCGGCCCAGAGGAACATCGCACCAACCATTTGTCATGGTGAACGCGATGTTTACTTTTGCCGCAAGCGCCCGGTCGGCAGCGTCCCCGGGCGGGACAGCCCAGTGCAACAAGTTAACTCCGGTTTCCGCGCTTGCCCCGCCAGCGGTGCTTTGCTAATGGCCCGCTCCAACCCCCCCGGATCGCCGCCGAGCTTGGCGCGCTCCGATGATTTAGCGGTCGTGGCGGAACTGGTAGACGCGCAACGTTGAGGTCGTTGTGGGCGAAAGCCCGTGGAAGTTCGAGTCTTCTCGACCGCACCAATCTGTAAATCGTGGAGCGGTTGGCGCTGCCCGCACCGAAGCGTGATCTGGGGTACTTGTGCAAAAGATTGCGTCAGCTCAAACTGGCGCGCGCGTTTTTAAATCCCAAGGGGTCGGTATGGCTGGGTTGTTTT
>JANMCG010000183.1:0-19101 GCA_031361075.1 Novosphingobium sp.
GCATAGTCCGTCCACAGCGAGGTGCCGAGAAACCGGACTCCATCGATCACCGCGACCGCTTCCTGCAGCAAGTGAACGCCAAGGGCGTCGGCAAGCTCCTGGCCGCGCGGTGCTTCTTCTTCGACCGTGAACCGCAGCCGATGGGCATACCATTCGTGATTGCCGGGGACGTAGATGACCGGCCGCCCCTTGGCGCGTTCCGCCAGCCAGCGCACGCCCTCGCTCAAGGGGTCGTGGATGTCGCCCGGCGCAACCAGCACGTCATATTCCGGCGCGGGGTCGGGCAGATCCCACAGGCTCTGTTCGATATGCAGGTCAGAGAGTATCCAGATGCGCATTACGCCAGTCATGGAACCTTCGAAGCTACTTTCCAAAGCCCAATTTCGCGGAATTGGCGGTGCGCCACCAGCAGATTGCGCCGCTGTGGGTATTGACCCAATGCCAATTGTGGTATGGGGCGAAACGCCGCTGGATTTGCTTGTATCCCGCCTGATCCAATTGTGGATAAGTCGGCTCCAGCACCATGCGAGTGAAGAAGAACTCGGCCACTTCTGGCGGCCACAAGTTTTATGAATTCGAAGAATATCGATTTATTTCAAATCGTTACGATACCTGCCCATCGCCTCTTCTGGGCACCATTTTTTCGATCAAATGTGATTTTACGCCGTTTTGGCGCATTTATGTTGCGTTGCAGCGTCGCTTGTTTGTTGATTTGTCGCTGATTTTCTTCGGTTGATCGAATCGGGTGTGCAAGTGCGGAACTATCTGCCAGATTATGGATTGGAGGAGCAGGATCCGTTTTTCGGGGAAGCCGATGTACCAGGACTGCCATCATACTGCCGCACCCGCTGCGGACACTTTGTCCGGTTCGGTCATTCCGCTGTTCGCGGGTCGCACAAAGCACGATGCCGCGCGGGCCGATGGTGGATTGCGCCGATTGCGACTGGCGATGGTCGGCACATACACGCCTCGCAAGTGCGGAATTGCAACTTTCACGGCCGATCTGATTGATCATCTGGCTGAATTCGAACCCGACATCGAAACCTCGGTCTATGCGCTGGATGAAGTGGCCCGGGCGGGCGATTACCTTGCGGGGATTACGCTGATCGATCAGTCGAGCCGGGCATCATACCTTGAAACCGCCCGCCGGATTAACGAAAGCGGGGCGGACGCGGTTTGGCTCCAGCACGAATTCGGGATTTATGGCGGCGTTGACGGCGAACTGATCTGCGATCTGGCCGATTGTCTGGCAGCCCCGTTAATCGTGACTTTCCATACCGTGCTGAGCGAACCTTCGCCGAACCAGCGGCGGATAACCGAGTATTTGCTGACCCGCGCATCGCGGGTGATGGTGATGTCGCGGCATGGGCGAGAGCTGCTGATCGCACGCTATGGCGCGCTGGCCGAACTGGTCGAGGTGATCCCGCATGGTGCGCCTGATCGGCCGTTCGGGCGCGAGGCCGAGTTTAAGGCCAAGCTGAAGCTTGACGGCAAGAATGTGCTAATGACCTTTGGCCTGCTCGGTCCGGGCAAAGGACTTGAACAGGTGATCGCGGCCCTGCCCGAAATCGTGGCGCGTTTCCCTGACACAATCTACCGGATTGTTGGTGCCACGCACCCCAATCTGGTGGCCAGCCACGGCGAAGCGTACCGCGAGGGCTTGGTGGCGATGGCGCGCGAGCTGGGCATGGCCGACCACATCGTCTGGGACAACCGCTTCCTCGATACCCCCGAACTGCTTGATCAGCTTGAAGCGTGCGATATTTACGTCACGCCGTATTTCAATTTGCAGCAAGCTACTTCTGGCACGCTCAGCTACGCGGTCGCGCTTGGCAAGGCGGTTGTTTCGACCCCATACGTCCACGCGCGCGAGTTGTTGGCAGATGGGGTGGGGATGCTGGTTGCGCCCAATTCGAGCGACGCGATTGCCCGCGCGGTAATCGCGCTGCTGGCTGATCGCACGCTGCTAGATGCCACCCGCCGCTGGGCTTACCAAGCCGGCCGCCAGACTATCTGGCCACAGTTTGCGGCTGCTACTGCTGCGCTGGTGCGCCGCGCTGCCTTGCGTCCGCTTAGCGATATGCCGCTCAGCGCGACCCCGGGGTTAAGCGGGTTTCTCGATATGTGCGACGGCACCGGGATGTTGCAGCACGCAATCGGGATCGTGCCCGATCGGCGGCATGGCTACTGCCTCGATGACAATGCCCGCGCCTTGATGGTGATGAATCACGCTGGCGCGATCAGCCCGGCCGAGCGGCAGCGCTGGAGCAGCACTTTTGCCAGTTTCATTCAGCATGCGTGGAACCAGGATCTGGGGCATTTCCGCAATTTCATGTCGTTTGGGCGGGACTGGCTCGAAGAGACCGGATCGGAAGACTCAAACGGTCGAGCGCTGTGGGCGCTGGGTGATACCATCGCCCATTCGCCTTGCGAAGATCTTCAGGTATGGGCGCAGCAATGGTTCGATACAGCATTGCCAACCCTGGACCGGACCGAATCGCCGCGCACGTTGGCATTCGGCATGCTGGGCGCGGCGTTAGTTCAGCAGGCCACCGGCGGCCACGCTGGAGCGGAGGCTTTGCTCGCGCGCGGTGGTGATCTGCTGTTCCGGTTGCTGCAACGATCGCGGCGGCCTGACTGGGGCTGGTTCGAAGCGGTGCTCGGTTATGACAATCCGCGGCTGGCCCAGGCGCTGATCGTCTCGGGCCGAGCGCTTGGCCGCGACGATTGGTTGCGCGAAGGTTTGGCCACGCTTGACTGGATTGCGCAGCGGCAGACCTCTGCGAATGGGTTGTTCCGTCCGGTCGGCTCAGAAGGGTTCGGGCGCGAATACGAGCAGCTGCCGTTCGATCAGCAACCGCTTGAAGCACAAGCGGCGATCGAAGCCTGCGCAGCGGCTTATGCGGCCGATCCGGCGCAGCGCTGGATCACGCATGCGCAGGCGGCGTACGCCTGGTTCTTCGGTGCCAATGATCGCGGTGTGATGCTGGCAGATATCGCTACCGGTCGCTGCCGCGACGGGGTAACTCCGCGCGGGGTTAACTTGAATTGCGGTGCCGAATCGATCCTTGCTTTGCAGCTTGCGCACTTCACAATGCGCGGGATGGGGGTTACCGAGCCGAAAATTCGCGGACGAAGGACTGAGCTTGCTGGACACCAAGGATCATTTGGGCGCGAGGCTGCGTATCCATGAACTGCGGCTGCACGCTGACCCGTCTCGGGTCGTACTCCGACCTTTCCACCTTGGCTGGCAGTCGACTTCAGCCCCATCGGGGCGGGCCATGCAACTGGTCCGCGATGTCTCGGCGCTGAGCGAACCCGAAGTTCAGGCTGAATATGCGCGCGTCATCAAGGATTTTGCCCAGCGCCATTGGCAAACCGAGTTGTTGTTCGGTGAGCGCTACAACGAGGTTGAGGACAACCTTGGGTTGCACGACGCGAATTTTTCCGATGCCCGCAAACAGCTGATCGGGGCGTATTTCTGCCACGAATATACTTACGCTGCCGCCGCCCTGATGAACCCGTCAATTGTACCGCATCCTGATCAGACCGGTATGCTCGAAGGGTCATGCCGGTTCGTGATGTCGTTGCGTGCGGTCGGCGAAGGGCACATCTCGTCGATCGCATTTCGCGAAGGCATTGCGCATGCTGATGGTACGTTCCAGCTATGGCCGCAGGATCATTTCGCCACTGCCGCGTTGATCGATGATGCAACGCTGACCGATGCCGACGACGCTGTGACAGTGCATCGGCATGCTGAGAGCAATCTGTCGAATACGGTGATTTTCCCGATTACCGAGCAGCAGCGTGGCGGGCTGGAGGATTTGCGGCTGGTCCAGTTCGATCATTCGGATGGCAGCCATGAATGGGTGGGCACTTACACTGCTTATTCGGGCAGTTCGATCCGCTCCGAATTGTTGCGCACCCGCGATTTTCGCTCGTTCCAGCTTGAGCCGATCAATGGCGCAGCCGGCCGCAACAAGGGAATGGCGCTGTTTCCCGAACAGATTGACGGCCGCTATGTGATGATCGGGCGGCAAGATGGCAAAAACCTGTTTCTGCTGCGGTCCAACTCGCTCGATACCTGGGACGACGAAGGCGTGTTCCTGATGGGGCCGAAGTATCCGTGGGAATTCATCCAGATCGGCAATTGTGGCAGCCCGATCAAAACCGACGCCGGATGGCTGGTGCTGACGCACGGCGTTGGCGCGATGCGCAAGTACGCAGTCGGCTGCGCGCTGCTTGATCTCAAGGACCCCAGCATCGTGCTGGCGCGAACTCGCGAACCGTTGTTGACCGCCGAAAACGCTGATCGTTCCGGCTACGTCCCGAATGTGGTCTATACCTGCGGAGCCATGAAAGTTGGCGATCACCTGCTGATCCCATACGGTATTTCGGACAGCGCAGTCGGGTTTGCTTCGACTTCGGTGAAAGACTTGCTGGCGCTGATGGATTGAGCGGCGCTGGTGCGGCGCGATCGGGCCAAAGACGGCGATGACAGATGGCATTGGACTTGAGGGGGACGCCATGAACTCGCGCCGGGTCAGCTTGCGATGATCAGTGCACCAACTGCCCCGCAGCCGACCGAGCGCGCGGTGGTGCAACAGGCTTTCGGTTGCGGGGAAGCGCTGGCCGCGACGATCGCCGCGCTGGGCCGGTCAGCCGGTCATGCGCGCGGCACGGTGCTGTGGCCGCGTGGTGATCACGGCGCGGCCAGTTTGCTGCTGCACGGCCGTGCCGCCGAATTGGCCTATGGCCGCGAGGGCGCCGCGATAGTGCTGCACGCGCTAGGGCCGGGGGAATTTTTTGGCGAAATAGTCGGGTCGGGAGGCGAGAGCGGCACGCAGGTTGAAGCCTTGTCCGATGGCGCAGCGCTAAAATTTGTTTCCGCCGTGCTGGTGCGGCTGATGGAAAGCTATCCGCTGGTGGCCTTGGCCTTGGCGCGGCACTTGTCGGCCCGGATTGCGGCGATGCGCCAGCGAATGCTGGAGACGGCCTTGCTCAGCGCGAGCGGACGGATCGCGGCAGAACTGCTGCGCCAAGCGCGCGCCGCGCCCGACGGGGTAATCCGTCCGCTACCGGTGTGGTCCGAGCTTGCGGTGATCGTGCAGTCGACACGCGAAACCGTTTCACGGACTGTTTCGGGTCTGGAAAGACGCGGCGTTCTAAAGCGGGTCGAAGGCGGGCTGGCACTGATTGCGCCGCATCGGCTGGAAGAACTGGTCTATTAGTCAGGGCCACAGCAGCGCGTGCAAGGCGCCGCCCAGTTCATCTGAACCTTGATGATACATCTCGGCGCGCAATGCAGTGCTGCCGCGCGCCGCCATGGTCACCGCCAGCGCATCGCTGGCCAGTGCCGTCCCGGGCGGTGCCAACGCGGCCAACTGCTGCGCCAAAGCCGGGGCCGGTCCATAGGGAACCAACGCGCCGCTTGCGTCATCGCGCAGCACCGGGCCGATTGCGAGATGTGTGCCCACCGCAACCGTGCCGAGTGCAGTTAGCCGCGCGGCCGTATCTAGCGCCTGTTCGAGGTCGGGCAGCACCGCTTGCCAACCGCCCGGGGCCGCGCGCAAGCATTCTTGTGGCAGCCCAGCCAGTGCCGCGCTGACCGGAGCAGCCAGCGCGGCCAGTTCGGCTGACGGCAGATCTGTCGCGGTGCGTAACCTTTCATGCGTAATCGCCAGATGCACGCCCAGTCGCCGGGCCGGATCAAATTGCTCGGGCGGAAACAGGGCCGCAGTGGCCGTGTCGCGCGGCACAGTCAGGTGAATTTGTGGTCCGCTGCTGGCTCGCCACATCGCCGCTTGCCGCGAGGTGTTTGCGCCGCCGCCGCGCGCGTCTGTAACGATCAGCTGGCCAGCGCTGCTGCTCAGCGTTGCCGCATTGTTAAGCGCACCGCCAATCGCCAGCTCACCTGCAAAAGCGGTCGCCAAAGGATCGTGCGCCGAGGTGACGTGATCGGCAGCGACACGGACCGACGCGGCCTTGGCCAGCAGCGCAGTGTACCGCGCGCTCCACGCAGACCCAGCCGGTGCCACCGATTGAACTTCGAACTGGCACGGGGGGCAGGGCAGCACCACATGCAGCGCAGCGCCCTGTGCGACCAGCGCTTCGGCAATCACGATGTCGGCACCGGCGGCCAGCGCGCCCCAACCGAAGCCGACCGGGGTGGCGGCCAGCTGCGCGGCCAGCATTTCCTGCAATTGCACTTCGCCGGATCCACCGCTGGTGATCCCCATGTGACCGGCAAAATGCCAGCTGACAGGCGGGGCAAAACGATCAATCCAGCCAGCCGCGCTGCGCTGCGCCGCCGCAATCTCGCGCAGTTGCATCACCGTTGCCGCGCGGTCGGCCCAGCCATCGGGATCGGCCCGCGCTGCCGCAGTCATGGCCTGTTCGGCGGCGGTCTGATTGCCCAGCAGCAACCATGCCTCGGCACGGGTAGCAGCCAGAAAATACGGCGTGTCGGCAATTCCGGCTGGGTCGCTCAATTGGCTCAGCACCCCGTTAGCTTCTGCCTTGGCGCGATCGATGGCGCCTGCGAGGAGGTGCAAGGTTGCGGCATTGATTGCCAGGTATGGTGCTGGAGAGCAGCGGTTAGCCGCCGCGTAGGCAGCAGCGGCTGCGGCAAAATGCGGGGTCTGCTCCGCGCCAGACGCAAGCCGCGCCTGCCCTTTGAGCAACCGCCCCTTTACCGCCAGCGCCGCCGGATCGTCGCCGCGCTGATCGTGCCCGCCTGCCACAAACAGATCCCAGCCACGCCGGACCGCGCCGGCTCTGGCCAGCGCGGCGATTTGGGGCAGGGTGGCGGCAGTCACGATGCGCGGCGCAGTCTTACAAGTACAATGTCTGGCTGGGGGAAGATGGATGGATCCCCCCGTGAGTGCGGAAATCCTGGCGATCTGGCCCTTTGTCGTGATCATGTTCGGCCAACGCGTGCGCGCCAAAAGTCCACACCGGTTTGCCCGTTTTGGTATCGTAAAGGTTAAAGAAAAACGGAATCTGCACCGCCATCTGATGCCCTGCGCTGCCCACTACATCGTTCCAATAGGCCTGCAGAACCTGACTGTTACAGCGGAAAGTCAGCGCTGCTCCAGCCGGGACGTGTTTGTACTGCGCCGGAATCTCGTCGGCAGGCATGAATACCACTTCCTTGCTGGCTGGATCGACATAGACCAGTCCGACTTCGTCCAACAACGCGCGCCCGGCTGTCGGCGGCAGGATCATGATCGGATGGTGACCCGGGCCAAATGCCGCGCGGGTTCCTTTGGCAAGGCTGACCAGATACGTGCAATCGCCCGCTTGCAGCTTGATCGAGAGCGGTGTGGCGACCGGATTGGCGGCGCGCGGCGGAGCGGGCGGCTCAACCGGCGGGCGCGGATCGTGATGGCTCAATTGGCTGGGCGGGCTTGCCATGATTGCGCAAATCGCCGCCCAGGTATCGGCTGCGGTGCTGGTGCGCTGCGTGGTCGCGGTGGTATAAACAGCCAGATCGCCGGCGGAATGATCCGTGTCGATGGCGTAATGCGCAAGCGCGCCCGATTGAATGTCACTCATTGCCTGGTCTCCTTGGTGAAGTTGACGATGTTTTGATGAAGTTTGCCCCAGTACATGTTCTGGGGATCGCGCCCGATCAGCCGGGCGGCATCCAGCCCGGCTTGCGCCGACAATTGCCGCGCAGCCTCCGCATTGCCCAACTCGCGCGCTACCCGGGCCAGATGCAGGCTGACCTCGGCGTGTTGTTCAAGCCAGAACATATTGTCCCGGTCGCTTGCCACCAACTGCTCGGACATGTGCAGTCCGTCGCGTCCCGCCCGGTTGGCCTGTTCCCGATCCCCCGCCGCCGCTGCCGCGTCGCCCAGCCACAGATAGTGAAACGCCAGGTCATAGCGCGCAGACAAGTTCGTGGCGGGTTGCTGCATCTGGCGCTGGGCCAAAGCTACGGCCTGCCGGCAAAATTGCACGGCTTCCTGGGGTTTGCCGCCTGACTTGAGCGTGATTGCGCACAGATTTCCAGTTACCAGCGAGCGCAGACCGAGCCACTCAGGCTTGAGCGGCAGGTTGCCGAGCCGGTCAAGCAACAGCATGGCGTTTTTGAACCGGGGAAAGGCCGCGGCCAGATTTCCTTTGGTGGTCTCGATCAATGCCAGCCGGTTTTCCGCCTGCGCATGATCGAAAATCCGGTCAGGATCATTCGGCTGCTTGGCCAGCAAGGCTTCGGTAACACGGTGCAGTTCAGCATATTTGGCATAGGCCTGATCAATCCGCGCACGGTTTTCATCGTCTTCGCCCATCGCTTCGATTACGCGGGCGCGGCGCTGCAGGCTGCTGGGCGACAGGTCGGACAAATCCGCCCGGTCACCGTAATACGCCATCGCCCGCGCATTGACTGTATCCATCACGTCGAGCCGCCCTACTCCCTTGAGCTTGTCGCGCAGATCAGTCAGCATGAATTCTACCATTCCCTCGGCTTCGGCCCGCTGGTGTTGCGCTTCGGTCCGGGCGTGCAACGCCGCGATCAGTGCTGCGGCCAGTATTAGGCTGAGCAGCATCGCGCCCGCCGTGACGGCCATCACGCGGCGCTGGCGGCTTTGCGCATCGCGCTGAACCAGCCGATCAAGCGGTTGGGCGGTCAGCCCGGCGACGATTTTGAGCAAGCCCAGCCGCTTGCCATCGTGGCCTTCGCGGAAATCGGCGGCGAGCGGCTCGAGTGTCTGGTCATGATGGACCAGCAGCGGTTCGGGAAATGCCGCACCGGGCTCGCCACTTAGCAACGCCGCCAGCACCGGGCGACCGGGATTAAGTTCGCGGAACAGGCAAATCTCTTGCGCAACCCAGCCGCTGGCGCGCGCAGCAGGACTGGCCACGACGATCAACGCCGCCGATCCGGTCAGAGCGGCGCGCACTTGTGCCGGCAGGTCGGGGCCGGCTGCAAGTTCAGCCCGGTCGATAAAAATAGGCGAAAGCCGTGGCTGCCCGGGCGCTGACCATGCTTCAAGGTGGCGGTGCAGCCAGCCGGCAAACCGCGCGTCGGTATGACTGTAACTGATAAACGCCCGGTAGCGCATGGGCGCGATGTTTTCGGAAAGTTCGCTCACGATGCCCCCCATCACGAGCGCCAAGAGTGGTCCACTGTGCGCTGCAATGCAACAGCTCAGAATGGCCGATGTGTCCCGCTTTTAGCCGCTGATGCGCCCGATAAGTGTGGCACTTACGCTACGGTTTCTCGCAGTTCTAACCAATCGATTAAAACTGGTTGTAATGCGCAGCGGTCGGTGGTTAGTTGTATGCGCAACCGCCCAAGCAAGGGACGGGCATTCAAGGAGAGACGGCTGATGAGGGGTAAACTCACCCTGCTTGCGAGCGCTTGCGCCGCAGCGATTGCATTTCCTGCCACCGCGCAGACTACGACCGCGCCTGCCGGCGCGGCTGAGCCGACGGACGGTACTGAAATTATCGTCACCGCACAGCGCACCAATCAAAAGCTTCAGGACGTGCCGATCGCGATCAGCGCGTTCAACACCGAAGCGCTCGACAAGCAGCAAATCAAGAACACGTCAGATCTTCAGCTGTCGCTGCCTAACATCACCTTCACCAAGGGTAACTTTACCGGAGCCAGCTTCACCATCCGCGGGATCGGCGATCTGTGCGTTGGGGTAACCTGCGACAGCGCCACCGCTATTCACATCAACGATGCGCCGCTGTTCGGTACGCGCTTATTTGAAAGCGAATTCTACGATCTGGCACAGGTTGAAGTCCTGCGCGGTCCGCAAGGCACCTTGTTTGGCCGCAATGCGACCTCGGGCGTGATCAACTTCCGCACTCAGCGGCCAAAGCTCAGCAGCACCGAAGCCAGTGTCGAAGCCGAATATGGCAACTACAACAGCGTCAAGGGTCGGGGCATGATCAACGTGCCGATCGGTGATGTTGCGGCAGTTCGCGTGGCCGGATTCTACCTGAACCGCGATGGCTATACCAAGAATATCTACGACAACACCAAACACGATGACCGCGATATGTTCGGCCTGCGCGGATCGCTGCGGATCGAACCCACCAGCGGCACCACGATCGATTTCATGGTCCAGTACTTCCATGAAAAAGACAATCGTGCGCGCATTCAAAAGCAGATGTGCCAACGCGATGCGACGGGCATTCTGGGTTGCCTTAATGGCAGCCGCAACTTTGAAACGACGAATGCGAACAGCACCTTTGTCGGCGTCCTGACCTCGAAAGAATTCCTGACCACGCAGTTCGGTGCACCGTTGGGCAGCGCATTCGCGCTGGGCAGCATTTACGGCCCCGACGCATACGCTGGCGTGGTCAACCCGGCCGATTACCGCACCGTCAACACCGACAACACCCCGCAATATTACGCGCGTGAATGGATTGCGCAGGGGCAGATCGCTCAGGATCTGGGCAACGGGCTGTCGCTGAAGCTGGAAGGCAACTACCAGAATGTGGTGGTGGATTCTTCGCAGGATTATAACCTGTCGGTTCAGAACCGGGCGTTGTTTACCAATGGTCTAACCACGCTTCAAGGAGCGGCGCTGGCCAGCTTGATCGGACCGGGCACTGCGCCCTATTTCCTGCCGCTGTACAACGCGATCACGCCGAATGGTCCAAACGGACTGCTCTGCACGTCACAGGCTGAAGAAACCGGCACCGGCGCATTTGGCGGCCACCGGGTCTGCTCGCTGACCCCGCAGGATTTCGATCGCTCGAACCAGTACCAGTCAAGCTGGACCGCCGAAGCGATCGTTTCGTCCGATTGGGATGGCAAGTTCAACTTCTTGTTGGGCGGCATTTACGGCAAGTTCCATCTGACCGAAAACAGCTATTATGTAGACTCGTTCGGCATCGATTATTTCGCCGGACTGTTCGGTTCGTTCACTTCGCTAAGCACTGGCAAACCGCCAAGCTATCTGGGCACGCCGACTTATCGGAACAATTCGCCCGATTTGCGGATCACGACTTACGGTTTGTTTGGCGAAGGCTATCTGAAGTTCAACGATCAGCTCAAGCTGACGCTCGGACTGCGGTATAACCACGATGAAAAGTCGATCACCGCGCGCACCACGCTTGCCAACTTCCTCGTGCCGTATTCCGCCACCAACGCTTACGCTACGCCGTACGGCGCCGGCTTTGACGCCGATCCAGCCACAAATTGCGCCAACCCGGGTTCGGGTGTGGTCGGGGCAATTGGCTCGGTCGCGGGTTGCGAAGGCTTCCAGATCCGCACCGTGCGGTTTGGTGAATTCACCGGCCGGGCCGTGCTCGACTACGCGATCACGCCGGATAACCTGCTTTATGCTTCGTACTCGCGCGGGTACAAGTCGGGCGGCATCAATCCGCCGCTCTCGCCGATCTTCACGGTACCAGAAAGCTTTACCCCAGAATTCGTCAACGCGTTCGAAATCGGTTCAAAAAACCAGTTCGGCAAGATGACGTTGAATCTCACCGGGTTCTATTACGACTACAAGGGGCTCCAACTGTCGCGCATCGTTGCCCGGACTTCGGTCAACGACAACGTAAACGCCAAAATCTATGGCGGTGAGGCTGAGCTGATCTTCCGTCCAACGCCGGAATTCAGCTTGAACATTGGTGCCAGCTATCTGCATACCGAAGTGTCGCAGGACAAGTTCATTGCCAACCCGCGTGACTTTGGCGGTGGCCGGGCCGATGCGGTGATCATCAAGGATATCACCAATGGCGCCAACTGCGCGGTGGGCTCGAATTCGGGCAATGCCGCTGCGGTCAATACCTTCGTAAACACGATCAACAGCGTGATCAACTCGGGCGCCGTGCCCGGGCTGCTGGCAGGCGCAGGTCTTAAACCCACCACCGGGTTCGGGGCCGGCAGCGGGATTGCATCGACCGGCGCATTCAGCGTTTGCGGTGTGCTCAGCGCAGCGGCTGCGGGCGCCTTCGGACCGTCGCTCAATTCGGCGGCGTTCGGCGGGATCACCGTCTTCAGCTCGGGTATTCCGGTCAACATCAAGGGCAACAAGCTGCCCGGTGCGCCGGATTACAAGTTCTCGGCCGGCGCACAGTATGCCGCTGCACTTGGCGAAATGACGCTGACCCCGCGGGTTGACTATGTTTACACCGGCAAATCGACCGGCAACATCTTCAACGGCGTGGTCAACGAAGTTCCAAGCTTCAGCCAGATAAACGCCCAGATGCAGCTCGATGGACCGGGAAAGAAGTGGTTCATCCGTGGCTGGATTCAGAACATCACCAACAACGATGCGATCACCGGACTTTATGTGACCGATCAATCGTCGGGCAACTACACCAACGTGTTCACGCTCGAACCACGGCGGTACGGCTTGACTGCAGGCATGAAGTTCTAAACAATCCTGGGAGGGATGCTGTACAGGGGTCCCGGATGCAAATCCGGGGCCCCTTTTTCTTGACGCAAGGAATGCCGCACGATGTTTGATCAGCCCATTGCGCGTCGTTCGGCTTTGGGCTTGCTCGCCGCTGCGCCGCTTGGCGCGGCGTTGCCGGCCCGCAGCGCAGGATCGGGCGCGATTACCGTGTTTGAGGCGCGGCGCTTCATGACGATGGAGGCGGCGCGACCGTCTTGCCGGTTCGTCGCGGTGGCCGATGGCTTGATCGTGGCGCTGGGTGACAGTCTGGCCGAACTTGAGCCGTGGACGGCCGGGCGCGAGGTTAAGCTTGACCGCAGTCTGGCCAGCTTTGTGTTGCTGCCCGGACTGATCGATCCGCACTTGCATCCGATGCAGGCGGCGGTGATGCTCAACATTCCGTTTCTGGCCCCCGACGATTGGAAGCTACCAGCCGGGTTCTCGCCCGGTGTGCGCACCGCTGGCGGGTATCGGGACCGGCTGCGCCAATCGCTCGCCGCGTCGAGCGAAGATACTTATATCACCTGGGGCTATCACGAATTGTTTCATGGGCCGCTGTCTCGCGCCGAGCTTGACGTTATCGGGCCGATGCGAGCGGTGGTGGTCTGGCAGCGCAGCTTCCATGAGATCATCGTCTCTACCCTGGCGCTCGAACGCTGGGGTATTCGCAATCAAGGTGATTTTACCGCGTTGCTCAAAAGCGTCGGGGCTGATCCGTCGCACGGAGATTATGCGCGCGGACTTTTCACCGAAACCGCTTTGCCCGCAGCGCTGGCCAAATTGCGCCCGGTGCTGATGGCACCGGGCAAGATCATCAAGGGCATGGCCGAGCTGCAGCAGATGATGCGGCAAAGCGGGGTGACCACCACTGCTGACATGGCAACCGGCGTTTTTGCCGACTTCGAGACCGAGGCGGGTCTGATCAAGACCGCGTTCGAGCGGGCCGGTAACCCGTCCCGGATCATGCTTATGCCAATGGCGGCGCGGCTCGATGCAGTCAGCGACCTTGACGGGTGGGTGGGCAAGACCACCGCGGCCTACGCCGGACCGCATATCCGGGTCGACCGACGGGTCAAATTGCTCGCCGACGGGGCATTCTTTGCGCAGAATATGCGGATGAACGCGCCGGGCTATATCGATGGTCACCAGGGCCGCTGGATTACCCCGCCGGCACTGCTGACCAAGCAATTCGCGCGTTATTGGAATGCCGGGTTTTCGTTACACATTCATGTCAACGGCGATGAAGGGCTCGACGTTGTGCTTGCCGGGCTCGAACCGCTGGCGGTACGCCGCGCGCAGACCGTGACACTTGAACACCTGGGCTATTCGACCGAGGCGCAGAACCGCCGGATTGCCAAGCTTGGCCTGATGGTTTCGGCGCAGCCCAATTACATCCGCGTGCTGGGCGATGCCTACACCCGGAACGGGCTGGGCCCGGGGCGGGCCGAAAATATCAATCGTCTCGGTTCGCTCGAACGGCTTGATGTTCCGCTGGGCTTGCACAGTGATTTTAATATGGCCCCGCTCAACCCGCTGTACCTGGCGTGGATCGCGGCTAACCGGATCACGCTGGAGGGCCATGTGATGGCGCCGAACGAGCGGCTAACCTTGGACAAGGCACTGCGCGCGATCACCATCGAGGCGGCCCAGGTGATTGGCATGGACGCCATGATCGGGTCGATCGCCGTAGGCAAACGCGCCGATTTCACCGCGCTCGACAAGGATCCTTCGGCGGTCGGATCGGTCGGACTGCGTGATCTGCGCGTGATCGGGGTGATATTCGAAGGCCGGTTCGCCGCCGCTTGAACCCGCGATTACCGACTGTGCCGGATTGGTGCAGTCTGCGGCGCAAACCGATTGACAGCCAGCCCAGCACCGCGCCAACGCCGCGCAGCAACAAAGGCGCGCGGTATGGCAGGCAGTTCGTTTCAATCCAGCGCTGGGTGGCAAACCCGGATGGCCGATCTGGCGCTATCCGCCGGCTGCGCAGATCCAGCCGAGGCCAGCGGATTGCTGCGCGAACTGCACAGTTTGCTACAAACCAGCCACCCGCAAGAGCCGGCTCTACTCAGCCGCGATAGCGAGGAACAGCGTCTGGCGGCCTTGCTGGCGGCGGATGCCTGCGCCAGCGCGGCGCTGCTGCTGATCGCGGACCGCGCCGGCTATATGGTATCGCAAGGGCAACCTGGCCGCGTGCTGGCAACCGTTACGCTTAACGGCGGCGCGGGTGAATTCAGCAGTGAGGGAGCCAGCCTGGCGCTGGCACTGACTGGAGCACTGGCCACAGCTTTTTGCGGTGCCCGCGCAGACGGACGCTCTGCGCTGCGCCGGCCGGTCAGCCTGCGGGTCAACTGACACTGACCGCTCAGTTCACCAGTGCGGCCTCGATCGCAATCCGAATTGCTTCGGAAGTGTGATTGGCGCCCATCTTGTTGAGCATATTGGCGCGGTGAATTTCCACCGTGCGCGGGCTGATCTCCAGCCGTTCACCGATCCGCCGGTTGGACAAACCATCGGCGACCCCGGCCAGCACTTCGCGCTCCCGCCGGGTCAGCTTCTGGATACGGCTGCGCGCCATCGCTTCGCGCAATTTGCTGCTGCCCAAGGTGGTCCGGCTATGCTCGGCGACGCGAAGTGCAGCAGCTACTTCGGCTTGAGCGAACGGCCAGGTCAGATAATCGATCGCCCCGTCGAGGATGGCCTGCACTACCCGCGCGGTGCTCGGCGCTTCGGCAAAAGCGATCAGCGGCAGCCATTGGCCCAGATCGGTCATCCGCTGAATCGCGGCCTGGATTAAGCCTGCATCGTCGTGGACGAAGATCACACCATCGCGCGGCCAGCGGTGGACCAGTTCGGACAAATCCTCAAATGGGTCAGCATGGATGCCGGTGGCTGCGAGCAAATGCGAGATTGCAGCGCGGCGGCGGAAATCTGCATCGAGCAGGATGAGGTTAGCGGGTTGGGTCATGGGATTAACCTTAGCGATTCCTGCGTAGGGAATAAGCCTGAGTTGCATCCATTGTTGTTTAACATTCGCTCCGGAACCGAGATGTTATTACGTAGGTTAAGTTACGTAATCAGGTTTGTTGCAGAAATTCTGGTCATTACTTACTCAGAACTGACAAGTTGCCGTTCTTGCGCTTACCCGCGCAGCGCCGCTGCAATTTCAGCCATATCGCGCTGCACAGCAGCCAGCGCTGCAGGATCAAAGTCCAGCACGCTGTCGAGTACCGTACGCCGCGCCGCCAGGTATAGCTGGTCAAGCGCAGGGGCGAGCGACTGGCGCTGATCGATCCCCAGCTGCAAGGCAGTAAGCGCCGATACGGCCCGGGTTAGCGACTGGCTCTTGCGCCCATTGTCGCCGCGCGCCGCAGCGGCGATGGCGCTGCCTAAAGCGCCGCCGAGCTGCTCGTAACACACCAGTACCAACTCGGCCGGCTTGGCGCTGCTGACCCGGGCATCGAATTCGACCCGGCGATATGCTTCGCTTGGGGAGCGCATGGTGTTCATCAGTTGGCCTTTAATTGCGCGGCGCGTTCCACGCGTCGATCTGGTTTTTGAGGAACGACAAAGTCGCGCGGGAGGCGCCGACCCGACTGTCAGTGGCGGCAAACCGGGTAACCATTTGCGCGCGCAGTTTTTCTTGGGCGGCGGCCAGCGTGCTCTTTTCGCTCGCCAATTTGGTCTTTTGTTCGGTCAGCCGCCGCAGCGATCCGGCTAAGGTGCCCGGATCACTGGCCGAAGCAAGGTTCCGGCCCAATTTGTCAAGGCTGGCGAACACCCCGTAAATGCCATTGGTCAGCATTGCTGAGACCCCGGCAGGGGATGCTTTGCTGGTCGCCGCCAGCCGAGCGGTGTCCAGCCGGAAAGTACCGTCGCGATTGGTCGCCAGCCCCAGGTCGGCAAGCGTCGCAGGTTGGCCGGCGCCTGCACCAGGCATAATCGTGCTGCCGGCGAGACTGGACAAGGCCTGCCGCAACGCGCGCGCACCGCTATCGCGGGCAAGCTCACCGGTCAGCGGATCGACGTCCTTGTTAAGCTCGGCTACCAGTTCGTTAAGCGCGCTGGTCAGGTCAGCCATAAACCCGCCGACCGCGCCGGCGGGATCGCTGAACCGCACCGTGGTCGGCGCGCCCGCGTTGGTTCCGGTCAGCGTCAGGCTAAGCCCGGGAACCAGATCGGGGATGCTGTTCGATGCGCTGACGATTGCCAGGCCGTCGAGCTTGAGCTGGGCGCTGGCCGCCACGCCCAACTGCCGCGCCGGGTCGGCCGGGGTCCAGGCCAGCGCGGCCAGCCCCGGTTCGCCCGGGGTTTCGCTCGCTTCCAGGACAAAGGCGTTGCTTGCGCCGGTCGCACCTTTCAGCATCAGGTGCGCGCCGTCATGGCCGTTCAGAACATAAGCGTTGACCCCGCTACGAGCGGCATTGATCGCGGCGGCGACAGCGGCCAGCGTGCTGCCGGGGGGGACCGTAATCGCGGCGGCGGCATGCGCGGGATCTTCGCCGAACCCGCCCGCGCCGATCGTGCCGAAGCGCAGCGTCAAAGTGCCTGCGCCAACCGGAGTGCTAGCGGCTGCCATAGGCGGGCTCTTGATTACTTGCGCAGCGGCCAGGGACGTTGCTTCGAGAGTGTAAGTGCCGCTCCCGCTGACCGTGCCTCGGCTGACCGCCGCCACCGCGGCATTGGCGATTTGCGGCTGGACAGACAGATCGCCAGTGCGGACCCGGTCACCCACCGCGTTAGCGAGCTGCAAGAACTGGCTTTTAAGCGTGGCGGCAGCTGAAAGCTGGCGTTCGACCGTATCGGCCCGGGCGCTATTGCGATCTATTCTGGCTGCAAACTGGGCGGTGGCAAGGCTTTCGGCCAGCGCCGTCATGTCGATGCCGCTTCCTCCGCCGAGAGTGGCGACGATTGAGCTGCTGACGGATGTGGCGGGCATAGCTGATAGAACGGCGACTGAGATGCGCGTTTAAGCCGCTATTGCCGGATCGCGGCGACCTTCGGGATCGAACCGCATTGCCAGCGGCACCTCGATTGCCGGACGCGGCGGTGCCTCGCCGCGTTTAAGCGAAAACACGAAGGCGAGCACGGCGGCAACCGCGCCATACAACTCCTCGCGGATCACCTGATTTTCGCGGGTAGTGAAATAGACCGAACGCGCCAGCGCGGGATATTCGAGCGTCGGCACCTGGAGCTCGGCGGCAAGGTCCTTCATCGCCAGCGCTTTGTCGCCGCGGCCCTTGGCCAGCACGATTGGGGCCCCGGCCTTGAGCGGATCGTACGCCATCGCGACCGCAAAATGAGACGGGTTTGTTAGCACGAATTGGGCCTGCTGCATGGCTTTTGCGACCGCGCCGGTGGCGTATTGCCGGGCGCGCTGGCGCTGCGCCGCTTTGCGCTCGGGCGAGCCGTCGCTTTCCTTGTGTTCGTCGCGCATCTCCTGCTGGCTCATCCGCAGCCGTGCCGTGCGGCGCAGCCACTGGATCGGCCAATCGGCCATGGCGATCCCGAGCAAGCCCAGCGACAGCAGCAGCAGCAGCCCGGTCATGGCGGCCCATGCTTGGCCCAGCGCGCTGCTCAGCTCGGCGCGCGACCCCAGCGAGAGCAGACCCGGCACGTACCCGCGCGCCCAGATCCACACCAACGTGCCCAACACCAGCACTTTGGCGAGGCCTTTGGCAGCCTCGATCCACCCGGCCGGACCGAACATCCGCGACAAGCCCGTCAGCGGGTTCATCCGCGAGGCTTTGGGCAAGGCATTGGCCCCGACCCAGCGTCCGTGGCTTGGACCCAGTTGCACCAGCAAGACGGCGGCCATCACCGAAGCAGCAAGCACGATCAGCGGCGGCAAAACGCTTAACGTCAGCGTCAACAGCTCGCTGCCCGGATCGAACTGATTGATCATGCCCCGGTCCCAGCTGAGCCCGCGCTGCGTGCCTTGCACCAGCGCGCCGAGTAGCCACGGTCCGGCAAATTTGAGCCACACCGCGCCGGCCAGCATCGCGACCGCCGTCGCTAGATCGCGGGAGCGCAGAACATCGCCTTTGAGCGCGGCGTCGCTTTTGCGCTTTTCGGTCGGGGCAAGGGTCTTCTCGCCGCTCATCGCGCGAGCACGCTGGCGGCTTGCAGCAGCGCATCATCGCTCAGCGCGGCAAATTGATCGGCCAGCAGCGGCGCGGTGAGGACCAGCGCGGCGATCCCGGCGAGCACGCCGGCTGGCAGCCCCAGCGCAAACAGGTTTAGTGCCGGGGCTGAACGGCTTAGTACCCCGGCGGCCAATTGCACCAGCAACAACAGCAGTGTCACCGGCATGGCGATGGCCAGCCCGGCCAGAAACATCTGACTGCCGAGCCCGGCAATCTGCTGCAACGCCGCCGTGCTCAGCCAGCCGCTGCCTGGCGGCATGATCCGGTAACTTTCAACCACCAGTTCCAGCCAGGTCAGATGCGCGCCCAGTCCAAGGAAGATGATCGTCAGGACCACGGTGAAATACTGTCCGAGAGCGGGCGAATGGGTGCCGCTGATCGGATCGACCGCGGTGGCGATGCTCATCCCCATCGCCCCGCCGATCTGCTCGGCGGCGAGCACCGGCGCGGCGAAGGACACTTGCAGCGCGAACCCCAAGGACAGCCCGATCAATGCCTCGCTAAACACGGTAAGCAGGCCCGGCAAGCTGAGCATGGCCGCAGGCACCGAAACCGGCACCCATGCGCTGACCAGTAGCGCCACC
>JANMCG010000195.1:0-6227 GCA_031361075.1 Novosphingobium sp.
CGAAATGGCCATGGCGCAGAAACCGAAGGCCGACTTTTCGCCCGCCACCTGCTATAAAAAGGACGATGTGACCGAGCGGCCCTGCACCGCAGCGGAAACCGCCGAGCAGAAGACCGATTGGGACACGCAGCAAACTGCCACCGCCGAACGCGACGCCAAGGACAAGGCCATGGTGATCAAGGCGCTGGGCGGGGTCGATCCAACCGATCCCAAATCCGCCGCCGAAATTGCTGCGCGGCTCAGCGGGCAGACAGGTTTCAAAAGCGTCGTCTATAAAGGCAATGGGCTCTACGATGTCGATTACAGCATCGCCGGCCTGCTAACCTATGACTACGCATTCCCGACCATCGAACGGATGCCGCAAGTTTTGCCGTTCATCGTGCTGAACCGGCGCGCCAACGGTGAAGTACGGATCGATTCACCGTTGATGCAGCAAGCCGCGATGTCGATGCCCGGCGGCAACGCTGCGCAGGTCTTTACCCAGATGGTGGGTGGCAAGGACGGAAAGAAACCCGGTGACATGAACGATTTCCCGGTGGTCGACGGACACTTCACGCTGATCACCGACGGCGTCATTCTGTCCAACAACACCGAACACGGGGCTAAGACCGTGCCAGGTGGCAAGCAGCTCGACTGGGACATCAACTTCTTCACCGCGATCAGCCCGATGGCGCTGATCGGGTTGAACCGCTGATCAGGACAAAACGCCGGGCAGCGTGGCAGCAACCGCTTGCTCCGCCGCCCGGCCAATCCTAATGCGCGGACCATGTCCGACGCCGTTTCCCCGCTCGCCCGCAAGTTCCCCGCGATGTCGCCAATCGGCGGGGTAATGCTGCGCGTGGCGCGCGCGGGGTACAAGGATTGGGGCCGCTGTGATCTGACCTATGCCGAACTTGCCCCGGGCACAGCCGTGGCAGGCGTGTTCACCCGCAATGTCTGCTGCTCGTCTGAGGTTGAGCTTGGCCGCGCCAATATCGCGCAAGGCCGCGCGCGGGCACTGGTGGTCAATGCCGGGAATTCGAACGCCTTCACCGGCTATCGCGGGCGCGCTGCGGTTGAGGCGATCATGACACACGTTGCCGGGCATCTAGGTTGCCCGCAAGAGCAGGTGTTCGTCTGCTCAACCGGGGTGATTGGCGTGCCCTTGCCGATCGACAAGGCGCGGGCCGGGATCGAAGCCGCGCTGGTTGCAGCGCCATGCGACTGGGAAGACGCCGCCCGTACCATCGGCACCACCGACACATTCGCAAAGGGAGCAACCGCGACCGCAATCGTCGACGGGCGGACCGTGACGCTCGCCGCAATCATCAAAGGCAGCGGCATGATCGCGCCTGATATGGCGACGATGCTGGGCTACGTCTTCACCGATTGCGCGGTGGCTCCGGCGTTTTTGCAAAATCTGCTTAGCGCTGCCAACCAGCAAACGTTCAGCTGCATCACCGTCGATAGCGACACCTCGACCAGCGACACCGTGCTGGCCTTTGCCACCGGCGCAGCGGGCAATGCGGTGCTAACCGGCGTGGACAGCCCCGGCGCCGATGCTTTTGCTGCGGCGCTGCACGATGTCTGCCGCCAGCTCGCACAGCTGGTGGTACGCGACGGTGAAGGCGCGCAGAAATTCATCGCAGTCCAAGTGACCGGCGCGGTCAGCGACGCCAGCGCGCGGGTCATCGGGCTGGCGATTGCTAATTCGCCGTTGGTCAAAACCGCGATCGCCGGCGAGGACGCCAACTGGGGCCGCGTGGTGATGGCGGTGGGCAAAGCGGGCGAGCCGGCTGACCGCGATAAGCTCTCGATCGGGTTCGGCGGGGTTTGGGCCGCGCGCGAAGGACAACCGCTGGACGCTTACGACGAAACCCCGGTGACCGAGCACTTGCGCGGGCAGGATATTACGGTCGAAGTGGATCTGGGGATCGGCAGCGGCCGTGCCACGGTGTGGACCTGCGATCTGACGCACGGTTACATCACCATCAACGCGGATTACCGCAGTTGACCGATGCGCTGAACCGGGCGGTTCAGGCGGTCATTCGCGATGCCGCCACCCGCGTTGTCCTGCCGCATTATCAAACGCTCACCGCCGATCAAATCGACGCCAAGGCGGCCGACGATCTGGTGACTATTGCCGATAAAGAAGCCGAACTGATCATCGCCGCGGGGCTCGCGAAGATCCTGCCCGAAGCGGCAATTGTCGGCGAAGAAGCCGCGCACGCAAACCCCGCGCTGCTTGACCGGCTGGGCGAGAGTCTGTGCTGGATCATTGATCCGGTCGACGGGACTAACAATTACGCGCACGGCAAACCGCCGTTCGGGGTGATGGTCGCGCTGGCCGAGGCGGGTGAGACGATTGCCGGATGGATTTACGATCCGCTGTCAGGCCGGATGTGCTACGCGCAGCACGGCGGCGGAGCGTGGATCGATGACGAGCGGATCGCCGCCCGGTCCACCGGCGCCGAGCCGCCGATTGCCGCAATCTCGCTGGTGTTCATGGACCCCGCGCAGCGCGCCGCGATGAAAGCGCAGATCGCGCCGCACTACACGCTGGTCGATATCCCGCGTTGCGCAGCCGAGCAGTATCCGCGGCTGGTGCTCGGGGTCAACGACTGTTCGATTTTCGAGCGCACCCTGGCGTGGGATCACGCCGCCGGGGTATTGTTCGTCAACGAGGCCGGCGGCATGGCCGCGCGCCTCGATGGGCGAGCTTACCGGGTCGACGAAGCGCACTTGCCCGGATTAATCGCCGCGGCCAGCCCGGCGTTATGGCACAGACTGGCCGCGCGGTTGAACACGCGCAGCGCATAGCTGCCGTGTTCGAACCTCTTTTCCGTGAACGGGAAGCACAGTATCCAACCAGCCGTTTTGCGCCGCTTTGGCTTAAAGCTCGCTTTCGAGCCACGCCTTAAGCTGGCTCTTGGGCGCGGCGCCCAGTTTCTGCGCGACCGGCTCACCGTTCTTGAACAGCACCATCAACGGGATCGACTGCACCCCGAATTTGGCCGGTGTGTCGGTGCTTTCCATGATGTCCATCTTCACGATCGAGACCTTGTCACCCAGCTCGTCGCTGATTTCTTCAAGGCTCGGACCGATCATCTTGCACGGTCCGCACCACTCCGCCCAGAAATCGACCAGCACCGGCTTGTCGGACTGAAGCACATCGGCGGCGAAGCTGGCATCGGTAACGGCTTTGGTGGCCATATGGATTCTCCTGAAAGTGTTGCAGTCAATTTAGGCAGCGCGCGGCGGATAGCAACGGCTGCGCGGCAAAAGCTTTACTCGGCGAGCGCCTAGCCCGGCTTGTGCGCGGCAAGCAATGCGGACGGCAGCTCGATCAGCACCGGCACTTGCGTATAGAGCAACGCGGCGCGCACCGGGCGCCCCGGATAAGCGACTTCCAGCGCGGCGGCATAAGCAGCAATTTGCCGCAAAATCGCCACCGGCACGGCGTCGAGGCTGGCCGGTGGTCGCCGCGCGCTTTTGTAATCGATCAAGTCGATCCGATCGGGCGTGATCCGCAACCGGTCGATCATCCCGGCGATCACCTGATCGCCCACCGTCGCGGCAATCGGCACCTCGGCGAGCGATCCGGGCGCAAACAGCTCGGCCCAGCCCGGCTGCGCCAGCACCGTGATCGCCGCTTGCACCAGCTCGGCGCGCGCCGGTGCGGTGAATTCGCCCCCCGCCCGCGCCAGCCACGCATGGGCTGCCATCTCGCGCGCAGAAGGCGCCATTTCGGGCAAGCGCTCGAGCAGCTTGTGCAGCAGCACCCCGCGCCGCGCCGCCGCGCTGTCGTGGCCGTGCGCAAATGGTGGATCGGGGCTGTCATCCTGCCCCAGCGCGGATGGCGCGAGCGGGCGCGGCGGGCGCGGCTCGGCGGCCACCGTCGTTTCGAGCCACGGCGGCAACAGCGCCAGCTCACCGCTTCTCGCCGCCAGCGGGGCAAGCGGCAAGGCTGGGGCTTCACCGTGGACCCAGCGACTGCCCCAGATTTCATCATGCTCAGGATCGTCGGCGGCAAAGACGCCGCGCAGCCGCGCATACCAGCTGTCGGGTGACGGGGCTTCCTCGCGCGGGTTCAGCGATCCGGCGACAAACAGCGCTTCTTCGGCGCGGGTCATCGCGACATACAGCAGCCGCCAGTGCTCCTCCATATCCGCCGCAGCGGCTGCGGTATCCGCCGCTGCAATCGGCCCGGCGCGTTCGTCGCTGGCCAACGGCGGCAGCGGGATCAACCGCATCGGATCGCCCGGCGTGGCAGCAGGATCGGCCAGTTCGAGGGTGCGCCGCCGCCCCGGTGGGTTCGGATTGTCCGCCGCATCGGCCAGGATCACAATCGGCGCCTGCAAACCCTTTGCGCCGTGCACGGTCATCACCCGCACCTCGTCCGCGTTTTTGCCGGCCTCGCGCTTCAGCTCGCCTTCCCCCGCTTCGAACCAGCGCAGAAAGGTGTGCAGGCTGGGCACTTCGCTCGCGGCAAAGGCGCTGGCAGCGTTGAGCAATTCGTCGATCGGATCGCCGACTTCGCTGCCCAGCCGCGCGGTCAGCTTGCGCCGGCCCTGCCACGGACCGGTCAGCAGCCAGTACAACAAGGCTTGCGGCGGCTCGAAATCGGCCTGCCGCAGCAGCTCGAGCAATTGTGCGACTGCACTCGCCACATCAGCGTCGCCGCGCTGATCGAGCAGATGCCGCCAAAGCCGCGCGGTACCGGGCCGGTAGCCATGCTCAAGCAATTGTTCTTGGCTCCAACCGATCAGCGGCGAAGTGAGCAGGCACGCAAGGTTAAGATCGTCGAGCGGCTGCGCTGCAAACCGCAGCGCGGCGATCAGATCGCGGACCCCCAGTGGCGCGGCCAGTCGCAGCCGGTCGATTCCCGCCACCGGCACCCCGGCAGCATGCAGCCGCGCGACGATCAGCCCGGCCAGTTCCTTGCGCTTGCGCACCAGCACCTTCACGTCGCCCGCGCGGGCGCGGCGCGCGGTTCCGGCCGGCTCGTCCTTGACCAAAGCGAACCCATCGCGCAGCCAGTCGCGCACTTGCCGCGCGATCCGGTCGGCCAATTGCCGGTCCGCGCGCGCCAGCCAGCCTTCCGCGCCATCGTCGCCGCTGTCGCCGGGATTGCCGATCGGTGCGCCATCGCCCGATTTACTCTCGTCCGAATCACCCCGGCTCAGTCTTTCGGCGCCCGATTTGTCGGCGCCCGATTTTCCGCCAACTGTGTTCCACAGCACAACTTGCCCGGGGCGCTCCTGCCCGACGTGCGCGACGGCTTCATCGCGCAGCCCGAAGCTGACCGGGCCGATTTGTCCAATCGTCAAATCCACGAATTCAAGCACTTGGCGCGCGGTCCTGAAGCTTTGGCCGAGCCCTAGGTCGCGCAGTTCGCGCAGCCGCTGGTTGCCGCGCGAAGTTGCAATCCCATCGGCCAGCCCGAGCATCTCGCTGCGCACCCGTTCGCGCGCGGCGACGAAGTTTTCGGGACTGGTGCCTTGAAAGCGGAAGATCGCCTGTTTGGTATCGCCGACCACGAACAGCGTCCGCAGCTTGTCGCCGTGCTGCCCTGCGCCTGCAAAGAAATCGCCGGTCAGCGCTTCGATGATCTGCCACTGTGCCTGATTGGTGTCCTGCGCCTCGTCGACCAGAATATGATCGAAGTGGCGATCAAGCTTATAGCGGATCCACTCTGACAAATCCTTGGTATGCAGCAACCCAGCGGCCAGGCGGATCTGATCGTCGAAGTCGATCAGCCCGGCGCGGCTTTTTGCGTCATCCCACGCCAGCGCGAACTTGCGTCCTAGCTCGAGTGCAGGGGTCAGCCACTCGGCCAGCGCCAGCAGCACTTGCCGTTCTCGCACCGCCAGACTGGAGGCGAGCACCGCGCTCGCCGCGGTTTCGAAGTGTTCCTCGAACTTGGGTAGCGAGCGCAGATTGCTGACGGTATCGTCTTTGTTGAACAGCACCTTGTGCAAAGCCGATAGCTGCTCGAGCCGCTGTTCCGGCTCTGCGGCAAGCCAAGCGGAAATCACCCCCGCGCCATCTTGCCCGGTTTTTGCGCTCCATTGGCGATAAGCCGAAAGGCAGCATTGCAGCGCGTCCACGTCGAACACACCATCGCCGCACAGGTCGGGCAAGTCAGCCAAGCTGGCATCGCTCGGCAGCCCGATCAACCGTTTGACATTGGCCAGCATCGGCGGCTGCCAGCCGCCGGTGCCGGTCCACGCCTCAAGCGCAGCGGC
>JANMCG010000253.1:0-2255 GCA_031361075.1 Novosphingobium sp.
GGCGCGCGGGTGAGGCGCCAGAGTTTCATTTGCAAAAGCCGACTTGACCAAAACCCGTCCATGCTGAGCTTGTCGAAGCACTGTCCTGTTCTTCGTGCAGCATCGCGTAACGCCAAGAACAAGGACAATCCTTCGACAAGCTCAGGACAGACGGATTGGGTTTGGAAGGTCTGGAATTCACCGCCGCCTAAACCTCCAGCTTCCAGTCCCAGCCAAGCGGAGCGCCGTCCATGACTTCGACCCCCTGCGCGGCGAGTGCGTCGCGCAGGGCATCGGAGGTGGCGAAGTCCTTGGCGGCGCGGGCCTCTTTGCGCTGGGCGAGGACGGCGTCGATTTCGGGTTCGGTGATGGTCGCGGCTTTGGGGCGGATGCGGAGGTCTGCTCGAAAAATGTCGAACAGGCAAAGCCCTAAAACGCTGTCCATAAGCCTCGCAGCGTTCGCTTGTTCTTGCTGGTCCACCTTCTTCAAGGACAGCACTTGTTCAAGAAGCGACACGCAGATCGAAGTGTTCAAATCGTCAGAAATTGCTGCCTCGAATTGCTTGACCAAATCCGCGACGCGCGGTTCGCCGAACAATTCCCAGAAGGCCCGTCCGGGTAGATACTCGATTGCCTCAGGATTGCCGAAGCGAGCCATCACTAATCGCTTCAACCTCACCAAAGCCGCCCCCAGCCCTTCCCTACTGAACTCCAGCTCGCTCCGATAATGCGCCTGCAAGCACATCATCCGATACGCGAGTGGATGATACCCCCGGTCGATCAGCAATTGCAGCCGCAGGAACTCGCCTGAGCTTTTGCTCATCTTGCCCGAGCGCTCGACCAGGAAGTTGTTGTGCATCCAAATGTTCGCGCCAGAATTGGCTGCCACATCCAGCCCATTGGTGCAGCAATGTGCCTGGTTCTGCGCGATCTCGTTGGGGTGATGGATTTCGCGGTGGTCGATCCCGCCGGTGTGGATGTCGAACGGGAAACCGAGCAGATCGCCGCTCATTACCGAGCATTCGAGGTGCCAGCCCGGCGCGCCCCGGCCCCACGGCGAATCCCATTCCATCTGGCGCGTCTCGCCCGGCGGAGTCTTGCGCCAGATCGCAAAGTCTGCGGCGTTGCGTTTTCCGCCCACTTGCTCAATCCGACCGAATGCAGATTCAGCAATCGTATCTTCTATGATTTCAGCAACGAGAGCAGCTTTTTCTCGGTCATCCGTCGAAGTATCGATTTGATGCCCGAGAATCTCTTTCGAGTCGACAATTTCGGAAATTTCATCAGCTCGCTTCATTCCCGCCAACCGACCGTAATGGGCCACGGACGAGACATCGAAATAGAGCCCGCTGTCCAGCTCGTAGCAGTGCTGGTTAGCGATGCCCTTGGCGAAGTCGATCATCTGCGGGACATAATCGGTGGCGATCGACCATTTCGCGGGTTCACGAATATTGAGCGCCTTGATGTCCGCCCAATAGGCCTCGGTATAATGCCGCGCGATGTCCCAGATCGACTGCGCGTTTTCCGCCGCCGCCTTCTCCAGCTTGTCTTCGCCCGCATCGGCATCGTCGGTGAGGTGGCCGACATCGGTGATGTTGATCACGTGGGTGAGCTTGTAACCCTTGAAGCTGAGCGTGCGGCCGAGCACGTCGGCAAAGACATAGGCACGCATGTTGCCGATGTGCGGGTAATTGTAGACCGTCGGCCCGCAGGTATAGACCCGCGCCTCGCCGGGATGGACCGGCTGGAACGGCTCGAGCTGGCGGGTCAGGCTGTTGAACAGTTTTAACGGGACGAGATCGGTCATGGCGTGAGGCCATAAGTTGGCGCGTGGCCTTCGACAAGCTCAGGCTGAGCGGAGTTTGGGTTTGGCTCACGCAAAAGACCCGCTCAGGCTGAGCCTGTCGAAGCCCGCGCGCTACGCTCGCGGCTAAAACCCCTCCCAGCGCACCGCCTCGTCGAGCGGCGCGCGCGCCACCGGGAAGGTGTTCACAGCATGCTCCCGATCGCCCCAGCCGATCGCCATGCCGCAGAAGAAGATGTGGTCTTCCGGAATATCGACGCACTCGCGAATCTGCTTGGAATAGACCGCCCACGCCTCCTGCGCGCAGCTATCCATCCCGGCCTCGCGCAGCAGCAGCATCACCGTCTGCAGCCACATTCCCATGTCCGACCACTGCGGCGGGCCCATGTATTTGGGGGTGTGTACCAGCATCAGTACCGGCGCGCCGAAGCCCTGGAAATTGCGCGCGAACCACGCGAGGCGGCCCATCTTG
>JANMCG010000124.1:0-2241 GCA_031361075.1 Novosphingobium sp.
GGGATCCGATCAGCAACGTTTTGGCCGACAATGGCTATCAGGCGATTGCCTATGATCGCCGCGGATTTGGCCGGTCTGACCAGCCGTCGGAAGGCTATGATTATGATACCTTTGCCGACGATCTGGCGGCAGTGATCGACAGCCAGGGCGGCGGGCAGGATGTCGCGCTGGTCGGCTTCTCGATGGGCGGCGGCGAGGTCGCCCGCTATCTGTCACGCCATCACGGCAAGGGTGTCAGCAAAGTTGCGCTGATCAGCTCGGTTGTGCCGTACCTGCTTCAGACCGACGACAATCCCGAAGGCGTGCCGCAAGCCACCTTCGATCAGATGACTGAGGGTATGAAAGCAGATCGCGCGCATTTCTTCCGCGGATTCTTCAAGGACTTTTTCGGGGTCGGTATGCTGTCCAGTCCGGTCAGCGACGAAATGCTTGATCTGGCGTGGAACAGCGCGATGCAAGCCGGGTTGCGGCCAACTCTGGCTGCGGCCAAAGCCTTTGCCACAACCGACTTCCGCCCTGATCTGGCCAGCTTTACTGTACCTACGCTGATCATCCACGGCACTTCCGATAAAACCGTGCCGATTGATCCGACCGCGCGCGCCTTGGCCAAGGCGGTGCCAGCCGCTGAGCTGATCGAATATGTTGGCGAGCCGCACGGCGTGTTTGCCACGCAGACTGAGCGGCTGACGAATGATCTGCTGCAATTCCTGGGCAGCGATGGCACTCGCGGCGCGTTTAACCTTGATGCGGTGGCCAAGGAGGATCGGCAGGAAGTGCTCGACGAGATTACCGCCGGATCGATGGCAACCATTCCGGTCTGAACGCTAGGCGCACAGCCCCTGAAGATACCATTCGGGGGTTCCCCCGCGCCCATCGGCGGCATGGCCGCGGCGGTAGATCCAGTATCTCCGCCCGGCCGTGTCCTCGACCCGGTAGTAATCGCGCAGCCGCGCCGCTCCGCGCTCTCGCCACCACTCGGGCGCAATCCGCTCAGGTCCCTCGGCGCGGGCTACTTCATGCAATTGCCCGCGCCACCGGAACCGGCGCGGCAACCCGTCTGGGCTGGCATGGATTACCGCGATCAATTCGGCCTGGTCGAGCAGTTTGAGCGGGCGGGCGTGAAAGTTTAGGCTTTCCTGCAGTTCGCGCGCGGGTTCGAGCGGGGCCAACCAGCGTTGCGCGCGTTCGGGCCAGTGGCTCGCCACGGCTTCAGGACGGCGTACCGCATCGGCGCCAAGCCGCACCGATAACCGGTCGATGCACGCCGCCAGACTGGTACCATGTGCCTCCGCCGCTGCCTCGAAATCGCGCTGGCTGAGCGCCAATGGCTCGCACCACGAGGCGCTGAACCGGGCAAGCTCTATCCCGAACCCAGCATCGATATCATCAAGTTTGGCGGCGAACAGCCGGATTATATGGCCTGCATCGCGGGTGGCTGCAGCCAGTTCGAGCCGGCGCTGAACCACCTCGCCATCGACTTTCCACAGTGCCAGCTCAAGCCGCCGCGCGCCCTGCGCCTGGCCTTCGAGCACGCGCACCAGATCGCCCGCCAGATCGGCCAGCACTTGATCAAGCAGTTCGCGGTGGCGGATCGGCTCGATCAAGCGGCGCTGGACAAGCGGCACTAGCGCGGCCTGAACCGGCAGCAAAGGTTCGGGTACGCGCCCGTGCAACTGATCAAGCCGGATCAGCGGATTGGCACCGGGCGCACGGACGACCCGGAACCGCCGCGCCAGCGCCTCGCGCGCTACGCCCGATAAGTCGCCCACCCGCTTGAGTCCAAGCCGCCGCATCACCAGCAAGGTCGCGGGGTCAAGGCGGAGCGCGGCGACGGGGAGTTCGGCCAGAAGTGTGGGTATTTCGCGAAGATCCTGCCCCACTGGGGGAGGTGGCCCGCCAAGGGCGGGTCGATCGGGGCGGCCTGTTTGACGCACGGCGCCCCCTCCGTCAGCCATTGCGTGGCTGCCACTTTCCCCAAGAGGGGAGGACCTTGAAAGCACCGCCCGCTCCGGCCCATAATGCGCCAGGGCCCAGGCCGCACCAGCGGTGGGCGCAATCGCCAGCCGCGCCGCCAGCCCGCGAGCCGCCAGCCGCTCGGCCGCGTCGGCCAGCAGCGCCGCCTCGCCCCCGAACAGATGCGCCACCCCGGTCACATCGACCACCAGCCCGTCTGGCGGATCGAGCGCCGCCCACGGCCCCCAGCGCTGCGCCCACAGCGCCAGACTTTCCAGCATGGCTAAG
>JANMCG010000168.1:0-2640 GCA_031361075.1 Novosphingobium sp.
GAACGCCTCGAACGTGGCGATGGAACGCGGCAGCACCGAATAATCGTCCTGCTCATAATGACGTTTTGCCAGATCGACAATGAGGCGTCCGGCCTGCAAAAACAGCTGTTTGCGGTCCGCATGCGTGGCCAGCGTCGAGCCATTGCCAGGCAGCGACAGTCCCAGTGCCTCGGTCAGACAGTTCATCGAGTTGGCGGTGAACATGCCCGAGCACGAGCCGCAGGTCGGGCACGCGGCCTTCTCGATCGCCTCGACGTCCTCGTCCGAAATGCGCTCATCGGCGGCGGCAACCATCGCGTCAACCAGATCGAGCGCAACTTCCTTGCCGTTCAGCACAACCTTGCCCGCTTCCATCGGCCCGCCCGAGACGAACACCACCGGAATGTTGATCCGCAGCGCCGCCATCAGCATGCCAGGCGTTATCTTGTCGCAGTTGGAGATGCAGACCATCGCATCGGCGCAGTGCGCGTTGACCATGTATTCGACGCTGTCGGCGATCAGTTCGCGGCTGGGCAGCGAATAGAGCATGCCGTCGTGGCCCATCGCGATCCCGTCATCGACCGCGATGGTGTTGAATTCCTTGGCGACGCCGCCCGCCGCCTCAATCTCGCGCGCGACCATCTGGCCCAGGTCCTTAAGGTGGACGTGGCCCGGCACGAACTGCGTGAACGAGTTGACCACCGCGATGATCGGCTTGCCGAAATCGCCGTCCTTCATCCCCGTCGCGCGCCACAGCCCGCGTGCTCCGGCCATGTTGCGGCCATGGGTGGACGTGCGCGAGCGATAGGCGGGCATGGGCAATTTCCAGCAATACAGGATTTGAGATCGGCTTGTTGTTTTGCCCCTATCGCAGGAGCGGGGCCAGTCGAAGCACAAAGTTACAAATTCGTGCTCACGATTGAACCAATCGGGCGTTGTTTGCGACCTTGTGCTGCCGGGCAGGTGCTTGGCTGATTTAACGCAGGGAATAGACATGACCAAGCTCACCACATTAAGGGCGGTAATTGCGGTACTGGCGCTAAGCGGCGCAACGATCGCCTCGGCTGGTACCACCGGCTGGCTTAATCGCGATGACCCGGGAGGCACCGGCGACTGGGAAAATGCCGCCGGCATGGTGACCAGCTCCGAATGCAAGATCACCGCAACGGGGCAATCGACCGCCGGCTTGGCAGGCTATGTCTGCAACACCAGTGGCTCGGTTTGCCAGAATACCGCAGCCCGGCCCTGCCAGGATACCCAGGTACGCTTCACATTCGACGACAAGCGCGGGCATGCGCACACCACGCCTTGGCTTAACCGCGACAATCCGGGCGGATCGGGTGATTGGGAACTGTTCTCGAACTTCTTCAAGGTCAATTGCCAGTTTGCCGGAAACCAGCAGCCGATCACCAGCAGCGGCCCGGCCTATACCTGCGGCACCCCAGATTCGCGCAACGGCGGCGTCGCGCTGAATGCCAAAAACGGCGGCCAGCCGGTGCAGGATATCAAGGTTGAATTCACTTACTGAGCACGGCCTGCGTCAGGGGGGCTGAACGGTTCCCCTGACCGCAAAGCTAATCGGTGAGGCTTAACGCCACTTGATTGCAAATCCGCACAAGGCGTTCGGCCCATTCGGCTTGCCCAGCGGCAGCGCCGATCTGGTCTTGCCGCACTTCGATGCCAAGGTACGGCCGCCCGTCTGCCTCGGCATGGCGGTTCATCGTCGCATTGAGCACCCGGCCCGAATAGGGTTCCTGATCGCCCACCACCAGACCTTCGGCCTCAAGCAAGGGGAGCGCCAGCCGCGCGGCGCGGTCGTCCTGGTTGTAGAGCACACCGACTTGCCACGGGCGCAGTTCGGCACTGGAGGCGAGTTGCGGAGTGAAGCTGTGCAGCGAGAGGATCAGCGCGGGGGGAGCGGCATCGAGCAGGTCGCCCAGCGCCGCGTGATAGGGGTGGAAAAACCGGTTCAGCCGGGCCTGATGCGCTGCGTGACCCAGCGCATTGCCGGGGATCGCGTGGCCATCGCTGGCAATCGGCATCACGGCGGGGGCATGCTCGTCGCGGTTGCAATCGCACACCAGGCGGCTGACCCCGGCCTGGAACGCGGCCACGCCGGGACGCTGCGCCATCAGCCCACCCACTTCAGCCACGCCCAGATCGACCGCGATGTGCTGGGTGAGCAGCGCCGGGTCGATGCCGAGGTCGATGTCTTCGGGGACGTGGTTCGAGGCGTGGTCCGACACCACCAGAATCCCGCCGAACCGCGGGGTGCCGATCAGGCGCCAGGCTTCGTGTTCGCTCATCGCAAGTTGCCGAACAGTTGCCACCATCCGGGGTGTGCGGCCTTGATCCCATTAGCGGCTGCATCGCGCTCGCCTGCGCTTCCATACAGCGCAAAGCAGGTTGCTCCAGAACCCGACATGCGCGCCAGACTTGGCCGGGTCTGCGCCAAGGCCGCCAGCACCTCAGCAATCGGCGGACACAAGGCAATCGCGCTGGGCTCAAGATCGTTGCGGCCCTCGCGGGCGATTGTACTGACGGCACCAACGGGCAGCGGCCCTCGGTCGGTCCCGTCCCACCCCGCAAACACCGGCCCGGTGCTGAGCGGTAGGCGCGGGTTGACCAACAGCACCGGGGTGCCGGTCAGGTCGCTCTCGA
>JANMCG010000188.1:0-3284 GCA_031361075.1 Novosphingobium sp.
GCGCGCGTCTCAGCCAATCGGATCGCGGCGGCAATCGCTTGATCGCGGCTCAGCGTTGAAGTGTCGAGCAGCGCCGCATCGGGCGCAGCGATCAACGGCGCTGCGGCACGGCCCGCATCACGCGCATCCCGTGCCGCCAGATCGGCGGCGATTTCTGCCAAGTTAACCGCGCGCCCGATTGCTTGCATTTCCTTGAACCGCCGTTCTGCCCGGGCCGGGATCGAGGCGACCACAAACAGCTTTACCTCAGCCTCGGGCGCGATCACCGTGCCGATGTCGCGCCCATCAAGCACCGCGCCGCCGGGCTGGATGGCGAAGGCGCGCTGGCGTTCGTACAGCGCGCGGCGCACATCGGGATGGACTGAAACCCGGCTGGCGAGCCCGCCGCTGGCTTCGCTGCGCAGTTCTGGATCGGCGATCCGGTGATCGGGAAAGTCACACGCGGCGAGGGCATCGCGCGGATCATCAGGATCGCCGCCGTTCAGCTCGCACTGCCGCCCGACCGCACGATACAGCAGCCCGGTATCGAGATGCGGCAAGCCAAAGTGCGATGCGAGCGCCTTGGCGATGGTGCCTTTGCCCGAGGCAGTCGGGCCATCAACGGCGATGATCATGGCCCGGCCTTTCGCCGGGCAACGAGCGCCTTGACCAGCCCGAGCAGCGCAATCACCGCCCAGGCCGCCTCAAGGACGAACGCGGCAAGGTTGAAATGGACCGAAAGCGAAGTCAGCAGCAAGACCGCACCGAGCAGGTTGACGGCATTGAACATTACCTTGTCGAGCTGCTTGGCCTGATTGGCATAAGCGAACGCCAGGATGAACATCAGGCTGCCAACGAGCCCAACCACGTTGGCCCAATCGAGTGTCATTGCTTGGTCCACGGCTGAACGCCGTATTCCCACTGCCACGGCAGCCCGGTCTCGCCCAGCAACTGCTCGACAATCCCGGGAAACAGCGCCTCGGCGCGCACATCATTGGCCAGGATCACCACGCAGCGCTGGCTTTGCTCAAGGCAGACCCAGATATTGCCGGTGGTGTCGTTGTGCCCGCCCTTGAAGAAGCCGGATCCTTGCGGCCCCTTGAACGTCACCACACCCAGGCCCGCAGCGAGCCCGGCAACCTGCTGATTGCGCGGCGCGTCGGGTTGCAGCACTGGAAACTGCGAGGCGGTTGTGATGGGCAGTCCGGGCCGATACATTTGCCGGAGCCAGCTTGGATGGCGCGCGTGAACACCAGCGGAAAACCGCGCCATGTCGGCAATGGTGGTGTCCATCGAACCTGCGGCACGGACCCGGCTGCGCTCGTCATGTTCGAATGCCTTGCCGCTCTCGTCCCAACCTTGGGCATTGTTGGCGGCGAAGTCTGACCGCCACTTCATCGCCGTGTCGGTCATCCCGAACGGCGTAAACACGCGCCGCTGCATTTCATCGCCGAGGCTTAGCCCAAGGCCCCGTTCGAGCACGAATTGCAGCAGTATGATCCCGTCGCCCGAATAGGAATAGCGGGTGCCTGGCTCGAAATGGAATTGCAGGCGTTTGTCCGGCTCGAGCCAGTAGAAGTTGTGGAAGCCCGAACTGTGGTTAAGCAGCATCCGCGCAGTTAGCTTGCGCCAGCGCTCGTCGCCCGCAAGGTGCTGCCAAGCAGAGTAATCGTCCTGGACGTCAGTGTAGTCGGGCAACGGTTTGGGCAGGTAACTGGCCAGCGGCGTATCCAGCGAAAGCTTGCTTTCGTCGACCAGCTGCATGACCGTGTATGCGAATACCGCCTTGGTCAGCGATGCGCCGTACATGATCGTGTGCGGATCAAGCCGGTCGCCTGCCGTGTTGCGCTGGCCCCATGTTCCGACGAAGCGGACCTTGCGACCTTCGGTAAGCGCAACCGCTATCCCGCGAGTGCCGCTGCTTTGCAGGTGGGCGCGCATGTATTGATCAAAGCTGGTCGGAGGGGGTTTGGCCTGACGCTGTGCCGCCAAAGGCCCAGAAAGCCCCGTCAGCGCAAGCGCGAGGCCTGCAAGAATGCGGCGAGCTATCACGTCTGCAATCCTTCGAGCAAAGCCACGAACATGGGAAAGCTGGTCGCGATCGGGCGGGTATCGTCGAGTTCTACGCCGTCGCGGCTGGCGAGGCCGGCCACCGCCATGCTCATCGCGATGCGGTGATCGAGGTGGGTATTGGTCCGCGAATTAGCACTGCCACGAAGTGGTTCGCCGCCAGTGCCTTCGATGGTCAGGCCATCGTGCTGTTCGGTGATGCGCGCGCCTGCGCCGATCAGCGCGGCGGCCATCGCGGACAGCCGGTCGCTTTCCTTGACGCGCAGTTCGTCAAGCCCGGTGGTGACGGTTCGGCCCGAAGCCAACGCAGCGGCGACGAACAGCACCGGGAATTCATCGATCATGCTGGGGGCGAGCGCAGGGTCCACTACGATCCCGGTCAGCGCCGAATGCTTGACCAGCAGGTCGGCGACCGGCTCGCCGCCGACTTCGCGCCGGTTCAATTCCTCGATCGATCCGCCCATCTGGCGCAGCACGGTGACGATCCCGGCACGGGTCGGGTTGAGGCCGACGTTCTGGATCAGCAGCTCGCTGCCCGGCACCACCAGCGCGGCGACGATGAAGAACGCCGCCGATGAAGGGTCTCCGGGGACTTCGATGGTTTGGGGGATAAGCTCTGCTTCCCCGACAATGCGGATCACGCGCTCGCCGTTCACGATCTCGACGCTCAAATCCGCGCCAAACCCGCGCAGCATCCGCTCGGAATGGTCGCGCGTCGGGACCGGCTCGATCACCGTGGTGATCCCGGCGGTGTTAAGGCCTGCGAGCAGAATGGCGCTTTTCACTTGTGCCGAGGCCACTGGTAGCCGGTATTCGATCGGTACTGCGGGCCAGGCGCCGCGCAAAGTCAGCGGGAGACGCCCGCCCTCGCTCGCCGCGAACGCTGCACCCATCTGGCTGAGCGGCTCGATCACCCGGCCCATCGGGCGGCCCGACAAACTGGCATCGCCGACAAACTGCGCGGAAATCGCGTGAGTGGAAACCAGTCCCATCAGCAGCCGGGTGGAGGTGCCCGAATTGCCCATATCCAGCGGTGCTTGCGGCTGAAGCAGCGCGCCGACGCCAACCCCGTGGACCGACCACTCGCCGTCACCGAGCCGCTCGATACTCGCCCCCATTGCGCGCATCGCAGCGGCAGTGGCCAGCACGTCCTCGCCTTCGAGCAGCCCCGATACGCGCGTCTCGCCCACTGCCAAAGCGCCGAGCATGATCGAGCGGTGGCTGATCGATTTGTC
>JANMCG010000208.1:0-21311 GCA_031361075.1 Novosphingobium sp.
CTGCGGGTGGAAACCGAAGTGCTTGATAAAACCCCCAGTCGCTCGCGCCCCGAAATGGGCAGTTATCGCTCAGCCGCGCGCGTTTATAATCAGGACGATACGCTGGTCGCCACAATGAACTCGATCGGCCTGATCCGCACACGCGGGAATTAGGAACCGCATTCCAGCGGGCCTTGAGCTGAGTAAATCACCCGGTCCCACGCATCGCGCACGGTCAATTCGCCGGCATAGCGCATGCTTTCCTCGCCCACTGGCTGGCCCTCGCCCGGCACGCGCTTGAGCGTGAGCGTATAGGCTTTGCCGACGTAATGCTCCCACGCCCCCATTTCGAGCTTGGTCCCTCCGTTATCGGACACCAATACGGTGGTGGCATCATCGAATTTGATGATCGCGCGTCCGACCAGCGCCAGCACCAATGGCTCGGCCGCAGAGGTGGTGCTGAAGCTGCACCCTGCCCCGCTGAGGTTTTTCGAGGTGATTTCCGCAAGCGTCATCGGTTGCAGCGTGATCGGCTTGATCGGCGGAGCGACCTTCTGGATCGCCTCGACCGCAGCGACATCGGCGGCATCGGCGGCCTTTTTCTGTACGGGCGTTTCGCTTGATCCACACCCGCTCAGCAGCAATACGGCGGCCACAGTGAAAATGCGCAACATCATCGTCTCCCGAACAGTTTCTCGATATCGCCATGCGCCAGTTTTACCCACGTCGGGCGGCCGTGATTGCACTGGCCCGATCGCGGGGTGACTTCCATCTCGCGCAGCAAGGCGTTCATCTCTGCTACCGATAACGCACGGCCCGCCCGAACGCTCCCGTGGCAAGCCATCGTCGCGAGCACCAGATCGAGCCGCTCGCCCAGCAGCAGCGCCGCGCCGTTCGCGGCAAGATCGTCGGCCAGGTCGCGCAGCAGCGCTTGCGGGCTGCCAGTGCTGAGCTGCGCCGGGACCGCGCGGACCAGCATTGCGCCGGGGCCAAACCGTTCGATCATCAGCCCCAACGCGGCAAAGGCCGCGCTGGCTTCCTCAAGCCGGTCGCAATCGGGTTCGTCGAGTTCGACCACTTCGGGGATCAGCAGCGCCTGGCTGGCCGCCATCGCAGCTTGCGCGCCGGCCGCCTTCAGCCGTTCGAGCACCAGTCGCTCGTGCGCGGCGTGTTGATCGACGATCACCAACCCGTCTTCGGCCTCGGCCACGATGTAGGTCAGCGCGACCTGCCCGCGCGCCACCCCCAGCGGATGCGCCGCGTTGGGGGCGAGTTCGGCCAGTTCGGCGCGCGCTGCCGGGGCGAGCGGATCGACCGCACCGCGCCACGGCTGGGCTGCTTCACGCACGCCGCTGCTGCCGTATTCGCGCGCAAACAACGTGCCGAGCGCGGGCGGCGGCGGTGCCAGCGGCTCGCTTTGCCACTGCCCCATCGCTGGACCGGCGGGGGCCTGCGCGCTGCGCTGTCCGGCAGCTTCAAGCGAATGGCGCAAGCCCGAGACGATGAACCCGCGGATGAAGGCGGGATCGCGGAACCGCACTTCGGTTTTGGCCGGGTGGACGTTGACGTCGACCTCCTCGGGCGGGAGCTCGAGGAACAGCGCGAGCACCGCGTGCCGATCCCGCGCGAGCATATCGGCATAGGCGCCGCGTACCGCGCCGATCAGCAGCCGGTCTTTCACCGGGCGGCCGTTGACGAACAGGTACTGGTGATCGGCCACCCCGCGATTGAAGGTGGGCAGCCCGGCGATCCCGGTCAGCCGTGCCGCAGCGCTGCCCGCGCCGCGCTGCAGATCGATCAGCACGCCGTCGCTGGTTAATTCGCGCGCGACAATTTGTGCGACCCTGGCCGGCAGCGCGTCGCCCGCCTGCAGGCCCAGCACGCGTCGCCCGTCATGCTCAAGCACGAACCCAACGTCGCTGCGCGCCATTGCCAGCCGCCGCACCACGTCAAGGCAAGCGGCATACTCGCTGCGTGCCGAGCGCAGGAATTTGCGCCGCGCGGGCACTTTTCCAAACAGATCTTCGGCCCGCACCCGGGTGCCTGGTGGCAGCGCAGCCGGGCCGTCCTCGATCAGCGCGCCGTGATCGACCACCCGGCGCCACCCCTCGCCCATGCTTCCCACGCGGCTCTCAATCGTCAGCCAGGCAACGCTGGCAATCGAGGGCAGCGCTTCACCGCGAAACCCCAGCGTGCTGACCAGTTCGATCGCGTCGCCGGGCAGTTTGGACGTGGCATGCCGTTCCAGCGCGAGGGCGATTTCATCGGCGCGCATCCCGCAGCCATCGTCGGTCACCTCGATCCCGTCGAGCCCGCCGGCGCTAAGCCTGATCAGCACCGTGCGCGCGCCCGCATCGAGTGCGTTTTCGACCAGTTCCTTAAGCGCGGAGGCCGGCCGCTCGACCACCTCACCCGCCGCGATGCGGTTGACCAGTGTATCGGGCAGGCGGCGGATTTCAGACATGGTTGCAGCCTAGCGGCCAAGCGCCGGAAATTCGAGACGGACAGCGCAGCAAATCGGTTCAATCGACACAATTTTTTGGCCTTTCACCCACCTGTGCGCTAATGGGGCGGCTTCCACGCCAACTCACAGGCCTGCCACAGCCGCAATTGTTGCGGTATGTGCCGGGAAAGATACGGAATATTCAATGGCCTCGTTCATGTCACGATTCTTCAAATTCGGTTCGCAGAACATGGCGATCGATCTGGGGACGGCCAATACGCTGGTCTATGTGCAGGACCGCGGAATCGTGCTGAACGAACCATCGGTGGTGGCCATCGAAACGATCAACGGGGTCAAGCGGGTCAAGGCCGTGGGGGACGATGCCAAGCTGATGATGGGCAAGACGCCAGACAGTATCGAGGCGATCCGCCCGCTGCGCGACGGCGTCATCGCCGACATCGAAGTGGCTGAGGAAATGATCAAGTATTTTATCCGCAAGGTCCACGGCGGAAAGCGGAGCATGTTCCGCTATCCCGAGATCGTCATCTGCGTTCCTTCGGGTTCCACTTCGGTTGAGCGCCGGGCGATCCGCGATGCGGCATCCAACGCCGGCGCGAGTGCAGTCTATCTGATCCTTGAACCGATGGCCGCAGCCATCGGCGCGGATATGCCCGTCACCGAACCGGTCGGTTCGATGGTAGTCGACATTGGCGGGGGTACCACCGAAGTCGCCGTGCTGTCGCTGCGCGGGCTGGCTTACACCACCTCGGTGCGGGTCGGCGGGGACAAGATGGATGAAGCGATTGTTTCGTACGTGCGCCGTCATCACAACCTGCTGATCGGCGAAGCGACCGCCGAGCGGATCAAGAAGGATTATGGCACCGCTACCGTGCCTGCTGACGGGATCGGCGAATCGATCCAGATCAAGGGCCGCGATCTGGTCAATGGCGTGCCCAAGGAAATTACCATCACGCAGGCGAATATCGCCGAAGCGTTGAGTGAACCGATCGGCCAGATCGTCGAAGGCGTACGGATTGCGTTGGAAAACACCGCGCCCGAACTCGCCGCTGACATTGTCGACCAAGGCATTGTCCTGACGGGCGGCGGTGCCCTGATTCACGGACTCGACGAATACCTGCGCGAAGAAACCGGGCTGCCGGTATCGATTGCGGAAGATCCGTTGTCTTGCGTTGCTCTGGGCACTGGCCGGGCGATGGAAGACCCGATGTTCCGCGGCGTGCTGATGACTGCCTGAGCGCTGGACCGATGACGCGTCCGGCCTTCTCCAAGGAGTGACCCCCTCATGGCGGCGCCCAGCAATCGCCGCCCGGGGTATTCCCGCCGGGCGCAATACGGCAATTTTTTCGGCTATATCGCTGCTGTAATCGGCTTGGTGGTCGGAGTGCTGCTGCTGATCGTCTCGACCGGCAATGCCAGCGCATTTGGCGGGCTGCGCAGCGCCGCGCTCGATGGGGCGGCGCCCGCGGCCAAAGCAGCGGCCGGCGCGCGCACTGGCAGCCAGACCTTGTGGAGCGCACTTTCGGGCTATTTCACCTCGGGTGCGCGGGTGGCGCGGCTGGAGCGCGAAGTTGCCGAAGCGCGGGTGAAACTGGCCGAACAAGCCGCTTTGACTGAAGAAAACAGCCGGCTCAAGGCGCTGCTCGCGCTGTCGCAGAATAACCAGCGTCCCGTGGTAGTGACCCGGCTGATCGGATCAACCTCGTCATCCAGCCGTCGCTATGCGATCATCGGGGCTGGCACCACTCAGGGCGTGCTGCCAGGAATGGCAGTGCGTTCGCCGCTTGGGCTGGTCGGCCGGGTGATCGAGGCCGGGCATTCAAGCGCGCGCATCCTGCTGGTCACCGATACCGCCAGTTCGATCCCGGTCCGCCGTGCCAGCGACGGAATTCAAGGTTATGCCAACGGACTGGGCAACGGCACCGTGCAGATCAGGCTCAGCACCACCGGAGTGAACCCGCTTAAGCGCGGCGACGCAATTGTGACATCGGGTTCCGGCGGAATTTACCGCCCGGGCGAAGCGGTGGCAGTGGTGACCACGCTGACCAACGATGGCGCGATTGCCCGTCCGCTGAGCGATCCGGGCCAAACAGAATTCGTTGCGGTGGAAGCATTGTTCGATGAAGCCGCGCTGGCGGACGCCCCGCCAATGTCGGCCAGCGCTGCGCCAGTCACTGCGCGGACAACCACTGCTCGGCCCGCCAGTCCAGCGCCACGCGGCGCTCGCGCTCCTGGCCAGAAATAGTGGCCCCGCCGCTGCCATCAGCGCTGCGCCAGTTCGGCAAACCGCGGATCAACCGCACTGCTTCGCCTGTGCTCGCGCTGGCCACGCCGTGGTTGCTGGTCATGCTGGGCAGTCTGTCGCCGACCTGGCCGGTTATCGCATCGGCACCGCTACTTCCGCCGATCGGGTTTTTGCTGCTGGTCGGCTGGCAACAACTGCGCCCCGGTTTGTTTCCGGTCTGGGCGGGCTGGCCGCTCGGGCTGTTCGATGATCTGTTCAGCGGCCAGCCGATTGGCTCGGCGGTGGTGCTGTGGTCGGTCACCATGCTGATGCTGGATTTCATCGAGCACCGCTTTCCGTGGCGCGGGTTTCTGTCCAACTGGGTCGTGGCGGGGGCCTTCATCGCGGGATATCTGCTGCTGGCGCTGCAAATCGCCAATCTGGCTGGCGGGGCGAACAGTCCGCTGGTGCTGCTCCCGCAACTGGCGGTGGCGGTGCTGGCTTACCCGGTGGCCGCTAAGCTGGTCGGGCTGGCTGACCGGTTCCGGCTGATCCCGATCAGGACCGTGTAGATGCCGCGCGCTCCGCAACACACCAGTTCGGGCACGCTCGGCAACAGTTTTGAGCGCCGCTCAATCCTGATCGGCGGGCTGCAGACCGGGCTTGGCGTGCTGCTGGCCGCGCGGATGGGGTGGATCGGGTTAGTCCAGAACGCCAAGTACGAAACGCTCGCCGAAAGCAACCGCGTCAATCTGACGCTGGTGCCACCCCGGCGCGGCGCCATCCTTGACCGCAACAATGTACAGTTGGCCAGCAACCGGATCGAATTTCGGATCGACATTATCCCCGAACGGCTGGTCGACGCCGATGCTACAATGGCCGAATTGACCCGGCTGCTCAATTTGACCCCGGTCGAAGTGCAGGATCTGCAGGACAAGATCGACAAAGGCCACGGTTATCAGCCAATCGAGGTGATCTCTGGCCTGTATCCCGAGCAGTACGATAAAGTGCTGGTGCGGTTACCCGACATGCCCGGGGTCATCGCGCAGCAAGGCTTTGCCCGGTGGTATCCGACCGGGCCTTCGGTGGGGCATCTGGCGGGCTATGTCGGTCCTGCTTCGGCTAAGGATTACGAAGCCGAGCGCAACCCGTTGCTGGTCACCCCGGGCTTCAAGATCGGCAAGGACGGGCTGGAAAAACAATTCGAAAAAGAATTGCGCGGCACGCCTGGCGCGCAGCGGGTTGAAGTAACCGCCAGCGGAAAGTTCGTGCGCGATCTCGACAAGCGCGACGATGTGCCCGGCCAGCCAATCAAATTGACGATCGACAGTGCGCTGCAAGATTTTGCGGCGCGGCGCTGCGGCACCGAATCGGCGGCTGTGGTGGTGATTGATTGCATCACTGGCGGAATTCTGGCGCTGGTTTCGATGCCCGCATTCGATCCCAATGCCTTTGCCGGCGGGATCGGTCGTTTGCAGTGGAAAATGCTGAACGAGGATGACCATATCCCGCTGCTCAACAAGGCGCTGCGCGGGCTCTATCCACCCGGCTCGACGATGAAGCCGATGGCCAGTCTGGCGTTGCAGATGCACGGCGTCGATCCTGACGAACGGGTGAATTGCCGGGGCGGCTATCAATTGGGCAACCGCTTTTTTCGCTGCGATGCGGTGCATGGCTTGCTGGATATGCGCGGCGCGATCGAGCACAGCTGCAACACCTATTTCTGGAGCATGGCGCACCGCGTGGGCTACGATGCGATCGCGCCGGTAGCCAAGCTGCTTGGGCTGGGCCAGCAGTTCGAGCTGCCCGGATCATCGCAGCGCTATGGCACGGTTCCCGACGCGGCGTGGAAAATGCGGCGCTACAAGCAGGAGTGGACCGCAGCGGATTCGCTTAATGCCTCGATTGGGCAAGGCTACGTATCGGTCTCACCACTGCAACTGGCGGTGATGACGTCGCGGATTGCCTCGGGCCGCAATCTGACGCCGTCGCTGATCTTTGGGCAGGAAAAGGCCGCCGGCCCGGCGCTGCCGTTTACCGCGGAACAGCTGCGGGTGGCGCACGACGGAATGTTCAACGTCGTCAATGGATCGGGCACTGGGGCGGGTAGCAGGATCGACATCGGCGGGATCAAGATGGCGGGTAAAACCGGCACCGCGCAAGTCCGCGCCTTGACCGCGCGCGGCGGCGGCGGGGCTTGGAAGGCACGCGATCATGCGCTGTTCGTGTGCTACGCGCCAACTGATGCGCCGCGCTATGCCATGTCGGTGGTGGTCGAACACGGCACGTTCGGTGCGCGCGCAGCTGCGCCAATCGCCAAAGATGTGCTGACTTTTCTGTTCGATCCCGAGACGGCATTGGCCCGGCTGGCCGAACTTGAAAAATCCTGGGGCGGCACCCCGACCGAGCGGCTGGCGGCCAAATATCGCGCCTATGAGACCCAATTTGGCACCAGCGCGCCAAAGGTTGGCGATGGCGATGTGGTCAAGGAAGCGGTGGTCCGCGCCGAGAAATCCGAAGCTGCAACCGAAACCCCGGCCAGTTCACCGGTCGCTAATCGGCCGGAGGAACCAGCCAGTATTCCAGCTTCGGCCCCACCTGCCCCTGCCCCTCCTGCCCCTGCCTCTGCTGCCACGCCGGTCCCGCGATGAGCCGCCGGATCGTCCCCGAAGCCATCTCGCGCGAGCCGTGGCAAGTGTTGATCCCGCTGCTCGCGCTGAACAGCTTTGGCTCGGTGGTGCTCTATTCGGCCGCAGGCGGGCACTTGTATCCGTGGGCACTATTGCACGAAATCCATTTCGTGGTTTTCCTGCTCATGGCATTCGTCATCTCGCGCTTTCCGCGCGATTTTTTCAAGCAGGTCGCATACCCTGCGTTCGGGACGCTGGTGGTGCTGCTGGTGCTGGTCGAGGTCCTTGGCAAAGTCAGCGGGGGCAGCCAGCGCTGGCTCAACCTGGGTTTCATGCAGCTGCAGCCGAGCGAGCTGATGAAGCCGGCGATCGTGCTCGCGCTCGCCAAATTCTATGACGCGCTGCCCCCGGCGATGACCAAGAGCTGGCGTGCATTGCTGCCGGCTGGAGCGTTGGTCGGCGTGCCGGCATTACTGGTCATGGCCCAGCCCGATCTTGGCACCGGGCTGGCGATTACGATTGGCGCGGGCGTGGTGATTTTTCTGGCGGGGTTGCCGATGGCCTGGTTTGCCGGGGTCGGTGCGGCGGTCGCGGTGGCCGTGCCGGTGGCGTACAATTTCCTGCTCAAACCGTACCAGCAAAGCCGCGTAACGATTTTTCTCGATCCCGAAAGTGATCCGCTGGGCAAAGGCTATCACATCACTCAATCGAAAATCGCGATCGGTTCAGGTGGGTTGTGGGGCAAAGGGTTCGGCAACGGCAGCCAGAGCCATCTGGAATATCTGCCCGAGGCGCATACTGACTTTGCCTTTGCCACTATGGCTGAAGAATGGGGCATATTGGGCGGACTGTTCGTGCTCGCGGTATTCGTCTGGGTGCTGCGCTGGGGTATGGGCGTATCGCGCCGCGCGCCTGACCGGTTTTCCAGCCTGCTTGCTGCGGGGATGACCTTCACAATCTTTTTCTACATGGCGATCAACATGATGATGGTGATGGGCCTGGCCCCGGTGGTGGGCATCCCGCTGCCGTGGATCAGCCACGGCGGGTCTTCGATGATGACCAACATGATCTGCATCGGCACGATTATGGCGGTTGACCGATGGAGCAAGGGCACCCGCTCGCTCGGCAACTAAACCGCTTCCATCGCCGCACACAATGGCTATAGGGAGCGCTCCCGGCGATTCGGGACTTCTGCGGAAACGTAGGAATGGACGCATAGCTCAGTTGGTAGAGCAGCTGACTCTTAATCAGCGGGTCCTTGGTTCGAACCCAAGTGTGTCCACCACCCCCATACTGATCGGCCCAGCAACTGCCCGCCCGGCGGCCGTGCTGTGCGAGAAATGCGCTGAGACCGGAACGACCCTTGGGCTGGTCCGTTAAGAGGCAGGCCCGCGATGGGCTGACTGGCTCCGGCCTTGCTCAAACAAGGAATTTCCCATGCTGCTAACCATTGCTCTTATCCTGATTGTGCTGTGGGCGCTGGGCGTATTCGCGTTCCATGTTACCGCTGGACTGATCCACGTGGTGCTGGTCGTCGCGATTGTGGTCGGACTGGTTCACTTGTTCCGCGGCCGCCGGATGTAACCACCCCCCCCACGCGTTCCGCTGCTGTTCTCCTCGGCGCTTGCCTCTGCTTGACCTGCGCGGCCAAGCTGGCAAGTTGAGGCGGCATAAGCGAATGCAAGGGGAACGGGGATGCGCAAGGCAGTAATGCTGGCAGCGATGCTGGTGGGGGCAACCACGCTGGCGAGCGGGTGCAAACTGGTCAGGCAAACCGTCACAGGCGTGACCGAAGTCGACAACAGCGTTCACCCCGAGCGGGTTTACTGGGGCGACACCCACCTCCACACCTCGAATTCGCCCGACGCGTTTGGGTTTGGCAACCGGCTGGATGCCGAAGCGGCGCTGCGGTTTGCCAGCGGCGAGGAAGTGACCTCGTCGACCGGGATCAGGGCGAAGCTGAAACGCCCGCTCGATTTTCTGGTGATTACCGATCATTCGGACGGGTTTGGCGCGATCAAGGACCTGTATAATGCGCCGCGCTCGTTCATCAGCGATCCTACGGTGCTGCGGTGGTACGACATGTTGCACACCGGACCGAAGGAATCGCTGCAGGCCACGCGCGAGGTGATCGATGCAAAGACGCATGACACCTTGCCCAAAGCGCTGATGAACCCCGATGGTGCCGCCGCACGGCTGAAATCGAACTGGCTGCAGCACATTGCCACGGTCGAACGCTATAATCAGCCAGGCACGTTTACCGCCCTGCTGGGGTTCGAATATACGCTGATGAACGGCGGCAACAATTTGCACCGCAACGTCATATTCCGCGACAGCGGCAACCGCGTTTCGACCGTGCTGCCGCTGGCCTCGCTGGGTACGATCGTGCCCGATGGGTTGTGGGACTATATGGACGCTTACGAGGCCAGGACCGGCGGGAAGGTTTTAGCGATCCCGCACAATTCGAACCTGTCGAACGGCGAGATGTTCATGTTCACCGATCCCACGGGTGGCCCGATGAGCGCCGAATATGCGCGCCGCCGCGCTGCGCACGAACCCGAGGTTGAGATTACTCAGATCAAGGGCGACAGCGAAGCGCACCCGTTCATGTCAGCCAATGATGAATTTGCCGGATATGGGACCGCCGGGTGGGACCTGGGCAACCTCGACAATTCGGCGCAAGCCAAGCCCGAAATGCACGCCGGAAGCTATGTCCGCGAAGCGCTGAAACGCGGGCTGTTGATCGAGCAGCGCACCGGGGTCAATCCTTACAAATTCGGGGTGATCGGATCGACCGATGCGCACACTTCGCTCGCGACCGCCGATGATGACAATTATTTTGGCAAGCATCCCGGCGTCGAGCCGAGCGCGACCCGCGCGGTCGATCCGCAAAATCTGGGCAGCGCGTCGGGGCGGTTCGGGTGGAACTATCTGGCCAGCGGCTATGCGGCGGTGTGGGCCACTTCCAATTCGCGCGAGGCCATTTTCGATGCGATGATGCGCAAGGAAACCTACGCCACGACCGGCCCCCGCATGACCGTGCGGTTCTTTGGCGGGTGGGATTTCAGCGGCGCGGACCTGCAGGGCGACTGGGTCAAATCCGGTTACGCGCGCGGCGTGCCGATGGGCGGCACCCTGCCCCCGCACCCGGCCAGCACCCCCGGCTCTGGCGCGCCGAGCTTTATCGTGTCGGCTCTGAAGGATCCGATCGACGCCAACCTTGACCGGGTGCAAGTCGTCAAAGGCTGGGTCGATCAGGCCGGCCAAGCGCACGAAAAAGTGTTCGACGTCGTGTGGAGCGCGATGGATCAGCGCAAGGCGATTGGCGGCAAGGTGCCCCCTGTGGGCGACACGGTGGATGTGGCCAAGGCGACTTACACCAACACCATCGGCGCGCCGCAACTGACCACGGTGTGGAGCGATCCCGAATTCAATCCACAGCAGCGCGCGTTCTATTATGCCCGCGTGCTGATGATACCGACCCCAAGCTGGGTGGCGTTCGATATGCTGCGCTTCCATCTGACGCTCGACCCTTCGATCCCGCTTAAACAGCAAGAGCGCGGCTATACCTCGGCGATCTGGTATTCGCCGGTTTGACATGACCTGGCGAGCCGCGACACGCGCGTTCCTGAGCGAGCCGCTGGTCCATTTCCTGATCGTGGGCGGGGCGGTCTTCTGGCTGCTGGCGGGCCGCGCGCCCGATCTGAGCGAGCGGCGGATTGTGGTCGACAAGACGGTGGTCGGCATCCTGGCCGAGCGGTTTTATGGATCGTTCCACCGGCTGCCGAGCCCCGATGAAACCGACGGGATGATCCGCGATTACGTCGCCGATCAGGTCTATTATCGCGAGGCACTGCGGCTTGGACTTGACCGCGGTGACGAGGTGGTGGTGCGGCGGTTGCGGCGCAAGCTGGAGAGCCTGTCGGTTGCCGAGGCCGAAACTGCCGAGCCGAGCGACAACCAGCTTCAGGCGCTGATCGACCACGATCCGGCCCGCTATGCTGACGATCCGCGCACCACATTCGAGCAAGTCTATCTTGGCGCGGACAGCCCGGCGCAACGTGCTGCGGCGAATACCGCGCTGGCCGCATTGCGCGCGGGAGAACCGGTCAACCCGCAGCCCGCCCCCTTGCCAGCGCGGCTGGACCGCGCCAGCGCAGCAGAGATATCGGGCTTGTTCGGCGATGAATTCGCGCTGGCGGTGCGCGGCCTGCCGCTCGGTCAGTGGCGGGGGCCGCTTGCATCTGGGCTGGGGCTGCATCTGGTGCGGGTCAGCGCGCGCACCGCGCCGGTCAAACCCAGCCTCGCCGCTATGCGTCAGCGCGTGACGAATGATTGGCGCGCTGCTGCCAGTGCCCGTGCGCAATCCGATGCCTATGCCAAGATGCTGGCCGGCTACGATGTGGCGATCGAGCTGCCGAAGTGAACCGCTGGCTGCTGGCGCGGCTGGCGGTGCTGGCGCTGATTTGCGCCCCGCCCGCTGCCGCAGACGAATTGCGCCCTGGCTATCTTGAACTCACGCAACAGGACGCTCAGCACTGGCGGATGGTGTGGAAGGCCCCGGTGCTGGGCGGGCTGGCCACGCACGCGCGGCCTTTGGTGCCACCGCAATGCCGCCAATCGGTGCCGGTAGCGCGGCTTGAAGGCGCGTCGCTGGTCGCGCAATCGGTGCTGACCTGCTCGCGCAATCTGGCGGGTCTCACCGTCGAGCTTGGCGGAATGGACGCCGCGTTCACCGATGCGCTGGTTCGGATCGCCCCGCTCGGCCAGCCGGTGCAGGCCGCGCGGCTCACCCCTGGCCATGCGGCGGTCACGGTCGCCGCGGTGCCTGATCGGTGGGCCGTGGCGCGCAGTTATTTCGCGTTAGGGATTAACCATATCCTGACCGGCTATGATCATTTGCTGTTCGTCGTCGCGCTGACGCTGTTGCTGGGCCGACTGGCGGTGGTGGTACGCGCGGCCACCGCCTTTACGGTGGCGCATTCGCTGACGCTGGCTGGCACCACGCTCGGGCTGATCGGTTTGCCGCAAGCCCCGGTCGAGGCGCTGATCGCGCTTTCGATCGTGTTTCTGGCGGTTGAAGTGGTCAAGCAGGATCCGGCACGGCAGCGCTTATCAGAGCGGATCCCGTGGGTGGTCGCGTTCGGCTTCGGGCTGATTCACGGCTTCGGGTTTGCCGGGGCACTGCGCGAAATCGGGCTGCCGCAGGGCGACGTGCCAACCGCATTGCTGACCTTCAATCTGGGGGTCGAAGCCGGACAGATCGCGATTATCGCGCTGGCGCTGCTGGCCGCCGCTGCCGTGCGCCGCTTCGCCCCGCGCGCGCTGCGCCCGGTAAAGCTTGCGGGCAGCTATGCAATCGGGATAACCGCCAGCGTCTGGTTCATCCAGCGGCTGGTGGGATGACCGAACAGGAGTGTGATGCAGATGGAAGCCCCGGTACTTTACAGCCTCGATGCGCAAGGCATCGCCACGATCACGCTTAACCGGCCCGAATTGCGCAACCCGATCTCCGACCTCGATCTGATCGACGAACTGCTAAGCACGCTCAGCGCGATGGAAGACGATGCCAACGTCCGCGTCGCAATTCTGACCGGCGCAGGGACGGCGTTTTCGGCGGGCGGCAATCTTAAGGCGATGCTGCCCGATTCGGGCGGGCTTAACGCCAGCCTGCCCGCGCGCACGCGGCGCAATTACAAAAGCGGTATCCAGCGTTTGCCGCTGGCGTTCGCCGCGCTCGAAGTCCCGGTAATCGCGGCGGTCAATGGCCCGGCCATCGGCGCCGGACTCGATCTGGCCTGCATGTGCGATCTGCGAATTGCGGGCGCTGGCGCCAAATTTGCTGAAAGCTTCGTCAAGCTCGGGATTATACCCGGCGATGGCGGCGCATGGCTGCTGCAGCGGATCGTCGGCTTTTCCAAGGCAGCCGAACTGACCCTGACCGGCGAAACGATTGATGCTGATGAAGCCCTGCGAATTGGGCTGATTTCAAAAGTGGTACCTGACGCTGACTTGCTCGAAGCCGCGACTGCGATGGCCGCCCGGATTGCCTGCAACCCTTCGTTTGCGGTGCGCATGGCCAAGCGGCTGTTGTGGGATGCGCAGCGGATGGATTTGCCCGGTGTGCTTGAAATGTCTGCTGCGATGCAAGCAGTGGCGCACGCAACCAAGGACAATACCGAGGCGGTCAGTGCGTTTCTGGAAAAGCGCAAACCCGCGTTCAAGGGCGAATAACCACCAGCGTGTGATTTGTGTATTGCCACATCACATTCTAATGTGATAACGCATCGCTATGTCCACAAACCCGATCGATCGCGTCCGCCGTCTCGTTAACGAGGGCGGGATGTCGCGCGCTGGCCTGGCGCGCGCCGCCGGGCTTCATTCCAACACGCTGCGCGAATGCACCGATGAGGGGTGGAACCCCACCGCCGATACCATGCGCAAGCTAGAGCAATTCATGTCGGACAACGACGAGGCGCCAGTGCTGGTCAGCATCGAGGAGATTATCGACGAGGCGCGCAACGGCCGGATGTACGTGCTGGTCGACGATGAAGACCGCGAGAATGAAGGCGATCTGGTGATCCCCGGCCAGATGGCCACCCCCGATGCGGTCAACTTCATGGCGACACATGGCCGCGGGCTGATCTGCCTGACGCTGACCAAGGCGCGCACCGAACAGCTCGGGCTCGAACTGATGAGCCGCGCCAACGGTACCCGGCACGAGACCGCCTTCACTGTCTCGATCGAGGCGCGCGAAGGTGTGACCACCGGCATCTCGGCGGGTGACCGCGCGCGCACTGTCGCGGTCGCCATCGATGCGGGCAAAAGCCGTGACGATATCGTCACCCCCGGCCACGTCTTCCCGCTGATCGCGCGCGATGGCGGCGTGCTGGTCCGCGCGGGTCATACCGAGGCTTCGGTCGATATCTCGCGGCTGGCGGGCCTTAATCCCTCGGGCGTGATCTGCGAGATCATGAACGAGGATGGCACGATGGCACGGATGGACGATCTGGTTCCGTTCGCGCGCCGCCACGGCCTCAAGATGGGCACGATCCGCGATCTGATCGAATATCGCCGCAAGCACGATCATCTGGTCCAGCGTGTGGCGGAAGTGCCCTTCACCTCGGATTACGGCGGCCAGTGGAAGCTGCTGACGTATCGCAATAAAGTCGACGGCACCGACAGCTTTGTACTGCAGATGGGGCACATCAATCCGGCGCAACCCACGTTGGCGCGGGTCCACACCGTCTCGATCCTTGACGATATGCTCGGCCAGCCCGGCCCCAAAAAGCGCACCTTGCAACGCGCGATGAGCGAGATCGGGCGCGAAGGCGCAGGGCTGATCGTGCTGCTGATCCGCCCGCAGGAAAGCGGCGAGCCCGGCGGCGGCGAAGCGCGCGACATGGATCTGCGGGCTTATGGCATCGGCGCCCAAATCCTCGCCGACATGGGCGTGCACGAATTGATCCTGCTGACCAATTCGCACCGCAATGTCGTTGCTATCGAGGGTTACGGGCTTAACATCGTGGGCGAGCGCCCGATCCCTGCGGAGTAACAGATGGCCAATTTCCTGATTATCGAGGCGCGGTTTTACGACCACCTCAACGATCTGCTGATCGAAGGCGCGCGCGCTGCGCTCAAAGCTGCCGGGCATAAGGCCGAAGTCATCACGGTTCCCGGCGCGCTCGAAATCCCCGGCGCCATCGCGCTGGCCGAGGCATCGGGACAATACGAAGGCTTCGTCGCGATCGGCGTGGTGATCCGCGGCGAAACCTATCATTTCGAGATTGTCGCTGGCGAAAGCGCGCGCGGGATCATGGCGCTGACGATGGACGGTTTCGCCATCGGCAATGGCATCCTGACGGTTGAGAACGAACAGCAGGCCTTGGTCCGCGCCGATCCCAAGCAGAAGAACAAGGGCGGAGAAGCCGCGCAGGCGGCGATGGCGCTGCTCGCACTCAAGGAGAAGTTCGCGTGAACAACCCGGCTATCGCAGGCATCCCGCTGGTCCTTGGCGGCAACGTGTTCGGCTGGACTGCTGATCAGGATACCAGCTTTGCGATCCTCGACGCGTTCTACGCGGCGGGCGGCCGGATGATTGACACTGCCGACGTTTATTCGGCGTGGGTTCCCGGCCACAAAGGCGGCGAGAGCGAAACAGTGATCGGCGCGTGGCTCGCCAGCCGCGGCGTGCGCAAGGACATGCGCATCCATACCAAGACCGGGATGCTTGCGCCCGGCGGCGGCGACCCCGCTTTGTTTGCGCCTGAGCGGATTGCTCACTCGCTGGCCAAATCTCTCGACCGGCTGCAAACCGACTATCTTGACCTCTATTACGCGCACCGTGACTATGAGGAGTTACCCGCAGCCGACATCGTTGCGGCGTTCGGCAGCGCGACCGCGGGCAAAGTCAATTCGCTCGGCGCATCCAATTTCAGCGCCGCGCGGCTCGGCGAAGCGCTAGCCGCCGCAAAGACCGCGAGTTTGATGCCGTTCACGGCATTGCAGAACGAATACAACTTGGTCAGCCGCGAAAAATACGGTGCAGACCTGCAGGCGCTGTGTGTGACCAACGGCTTGTCGATGTTCCCGTTCTACGGCATCGCCAACGGCTTCCTCACCGGAAAATACCGGACAGAGGCAGATTTCGGCAAATCGGTGCGCGGCGGGCGAATGAAGGAGCTGATCGTGAGCGGCGCGCCGATGCTCGCCGCGATGGACGCGATTGCAGCAGATACTGGGGCTTCGCTGGCGCAAATCGCGCTTGCCTGGCTAGCAGTGCAGCCCGGCATCGGGGCCCCGATCGCCAGCGCAACCAGCGTCAAACAGGTCGATGACTTGTGCGGCATGGCCAGCCTGACGCTGAGCCCGGAACAATTGACTGCTTTGGATGCAGCGATTTGACGAAGCGCCTATCGCCCTGAAAGTGCTGGGTTAAGAATTCTTGCTGCGGCCAGCCAGCAGGCGCACAATCCCCCTCTACAAAAGCGGCGCGTCAGGTCGCCGCGTGAAGGGGGAAACGGAAAATGAAAAGCACAGCCTCATACGCGATTATTGCTGCGGCAATTTGCTGGTCGGGACCGGCATTCGCTTCGTCGGACTACCTGCTGCAATTGCCTCCCGAGAAGGGTGAGGCAAGCACGCCGATCAGTGTGGATTCGTGGTCGTTCGGGGTGTGCAACGCCGGGCAATGCAGTTCGCCGCGCGATTCAAGCAGTGGCATGGCGAGCGGCAAGAGCGGCGGCAAGCCGAACCGTGCCAACTGGGATCTGGCGACTGGTAAGGGTGCCCGCAGTGCAGGTGGCTCAGCTTCGGTCCTCGGCGACCTCGACGGTGACGGATCGCCCGATCTCGCCTTTGTGGGCACGCAGGATGTCGTTTACGGTTTGTCATTCACCTTTCAGAAAATCAGTGTGTCAACCCAGGCAACTTGCGACGCCGGGCACATCGACAGCGCGACGTTGAGCCACGGTGACATGGTTTATGTGGTGAGCAGTGTCAGCGTGGTTTGCGCCAAGGGCGGCGGCGGGGCAGCGGCGGCGTCCTATGCCAAATCGGGGGTCACCAGGATCGATTCCACTCCTGCGCGGATCAGCACCAACATGACCGTAGCCCGCGAAGCAGGCGCACCGGCAATTAGCGAAGTGGTGGTGACCCGCCAAGCCAGCGCACCATCAATCAGCGAACGGTGCAGCAGCAGCACTTGCGACGGGGTGGTTACGATGACCTTCACCGGCGGCCAGATGAAGCACACCAGGACCGGGCACGTGACGCTGCTGAAGTAAGCGGCACCCGGTCAACCCAGGTCGAGGAACTCCTTCAGCCCCAGCGGCGCGTACGGGCCGATGATCAGCTGTTCGAACACCCCGGCACCTTGGCCGTGCCGATCACTGGTGACGATGCACGGCATCTGGACGTGGTAATTGTCCATCGTTGCCGGGTTGACCAGCTCCAGCCCAAAGTCTTCGCGCTCGACCGCCAAGGGCCCGTGCCATAACCCGTGACCCCAGGTGGGCGAAGTGTAACCCAGCCCGCGCATCTGAAACCGGCCGAGCGGTTTGAAAGTCAGCGTTTCGGTGCCGTCCGGCCCGTCGATGGTCAGGCTGCCGCCGTCGGGCCAACGGGTGCCAGCCGCCAGCGGCGCGGTCATTTCGCCGTCGGTGTCGATCAGGCCCGCTGCATCAGCGCCATCGGGCGCGATAACCGCGCGGGTATTCCACACGTTGCCCTTGGCATCGGCGTTGACGTGGAAGAACACGCTGCGGTCGGCAAAATTGAGCGGGGTCCACTGCCAGAAGAACCCCGGCACAACGCCGTGGCCGTGCGGCTGCTGGTCGCTGGTCCCGATCGGGCGCACGCCCCAACTGCGATCGCGAGTACCGGCAGTGCCCGGCGCGCAGTCCTGCCGCTCACCGTCGATCTCGATCCAGCCGGCGTAGTGCCCGTTCTGGGTCAGCCGGGTATAGTCCATGAAAGTCCGCGGGCCGATCCGGTGAATAAACCGCGGCTCCTCGATCGGGAAAGCGCGGCCGGTGAAGGTCAGGTCCGCCTTGAGCCCCTCGCCATCGACGCTGACGCGCAGAATTTTTAGCGGTTCGATGATCTCGATCCGGATCGGCCCGACCTGCAGGTCCAACCGTTCCATCCCCAGTTCGCGGCTGGCGTGGAGGTTATATTGCACCCCGTCGCGAATGACTGAAAAGTGCGCATCGGCCACATTCAGATGCGGGTAAATCCCGAACGCCACCGCAAAGAAGCCCGAGCCGTCGGGGGCATAGCCGTTGAAGAAGTAGCGATCGTAGAAATTGCGGTCGGTGCCGGCATAGGCAACCGGTTCAGGCGTCTGGTGCAGCGGATAATCGTCGCCTTTGGTCAGCATGGTTGTTCTCCGGTAGGGCGGATCAGGCGGTCAATTTGGCCAGACTGCCGTGCGCGAGCGCGAGCGCGCAGCCGCCGCGCGCCATCGACAGGAAGTTGGCATCGCCGCGCGCAGTGCGCTCGACATAGGCGGCGCTAAACACCGCGGTCGACACTCCGTGGAGCGCGCCCAGCACGTAGCTGTCCCAAACGCCGTCGCGGCTTAACGCCACCCCGCGCGCGCTCATTTCAGCGCAATACAGGTCGAGCAGCTGTTGCTCGTGTTCCTCGCGCAGGGCATTGCCGATGCCGGTACCCATGAAATAGCCGATGTCGGTCAGCGCATTACCCACCGCCACGGTTTGCCAGTCGAGCACCGCAATGGCTTCCGCCCCGCCCTTGATATCGAACAGCATGTTATCGAGCCGAAAATCACCGTGGAGCAGGCATTTGGGGGTACCATCGCGTCCGAACCAGTGGTCTGCCGCTTCGTTAAGCTGCTCGCACACTGTCATATAATCGGGCTCGAGCAGATCGGCGTAACGCTCGCGAAAGATGACGTGCGCGTTCTTGTACAAGGCCTTGATCTGATCGATCTGGCCCTCGCGCGGGTGCAACCATTCGGCCGCTATGAGCGCCTGGTTTTCCCAGCTCGGCGCGTGCAGTGCCGCGGCCTGGCGCATCGCCGCCTGCGCATCGGCGTGGCTGCAGCTTTCCAGCTGATTGCCGCCGCGCGCCGGGCCCAGGTCTTCGAACAGCAGGATGAAATCCACCCCGTCGGCCGCAATTTCGGCTGCGAGCACCTGCGGCACGCGGATATCGAGCTGCGGCGCAAGCTCGCGGTAGAACCCGACCTCCTTGGCATAGAGACCAAAGGCTGCTGCGGTGCCGCGGCTCATCGGATCTTCGGCCGGAAATTTTCCGGCCACGGTGGCCGGAGCATCGGTAGCGCGGTCGTAAGTCAGATGGAACCGCGCGGAATCGCCCACCTGCCCGGTGCCGATAGCTTCCCAGCGGACATCGGTGACGTGGCCCGCCTCAAGCGCCCCCGCAGCTTGCAGCCGCGCGCTCAGCCAGTCCGGCGTGACCTGGCCGGGGTGTGTCGGAAACTCAGCCATGCGCTCTCCCTGCCGACCCCCGGTTTAAGCGATCGGTTAAGCTGCGCAAGACGGCATTGCAACTGCCGTTCAGCCAGAATCCGTCCGTCCTTCAGACGAGCTTGGCGGGAAACAGTTTTGGCGGCAAGCAAAGATACTGCGTCAGCGCCACGCGCTGGCAGCAGTTCAGCCGAAATTGGCGAACGCCCCCACTCCGGCATAGCGCGCCGCATCGCCGAGCTGTTCCTCGATCCGGATCAACTGGTTATATTTGGCCAACCGGTCTGACCGCGCAAGGCTGCCGGTCTTGATCTGCCCGCAGTTGGTGGCGACCGCCAGATCGGCAATCGTTGCATCCTCGGTCTCGCCCGAACGGTGGCTCATCACCGCGGTATAACCCGCGCGCTGAGCAGTGCTGACCGCATCGAGCGTTTCGGACAGTGTGCCGATCTGGTTGACCTTGATTAGCACCGAATTGGCCATCCCCTGTTCGATCCCCATCGTGATCCGCTTAGGATTGGTCACGAACAGATCGTCGCCCACCAGCTGGACTTTGTCGCCGATCAGATCAGTCAGCGCTTTCCACCCGGCGAAATCGTCTTCGCCCATGCCATCTTCGATCGAGATGACCGGATAATCTTTGGCCAGGGCGGCAAGATAGTCGGCCATTTCAGGCGGGGTGAGCGACAGCCCTTCCCCGCTGATTTCGTATTTGCCATGCTTGAAGAATTCGGTTGCCGCGCAATCAAGCGCCAAGGCCATTTCGGTGCCCGGCGTGAACCCGGCCCTAACGATCGATTCCATGATGAAATCCAGTGCAGCGCGACTGCTCGACAGGTTCGGTGCAAACCCGCCTTCATCGCCGACCGCAGTGGCCAGACCTTTCTGGTGCAGGCCGCTTTTAAGCGTGTGGAATACTTCGGCACCCCACCGCACCGCCTCGACCAGGCTGGTGGCGCCGACTGGCACAATCATGAATTCCTGAAAATCGATCGGATTGTCGGCGTGTTCACCGCCATTGATGATGTTCATCATCGGCACCGGCAGCAGATGCGCCGACACCCCGCCGATATACGAATAAAGCGGCAGCCCGCGCGCGTCTGCCGCCGCCTTGGCTACGGCCAGACTGGTGCCAAGGATGGCGTTGGCGCCCAGCCGGGCTTTGTTGTCGGTGCCGTCGAGTTCGATCATCACCGCGTCGATATCGCGCTGGTCTTCGGCATCCAGTCCTAGCAGCGCGTCAGTAATTTCGCCGTTGACCGCCTCGACCGCCTGCAACACGCCTTTGCCCAGATACCGCGCCGGATCGCCATCGCGCAGTTCGACCGCTTCATGTGCGCCGGTCGACGCGCCCGACGGCACTGCAGCACGGCCAAAGCTGCCATCATCGAGCAGGACTTCGACTTCGACCGTCGGATTGCCTCGGCTGTCAAGGATTTCGCGGGCGTGAATATCGATGATCGTGGTCATGCTGGTCCCTTGGTTCGCTGCGCTGGCGCGGCTCAAAGCTAGTGCGCGCCGCCTTAGCAGCGGTGCAGGGTCAGGCAAGACGCAATCCGGCCGGCTAGTTATGGCGCGCGCGGGAACCACTTGAACGCTGCGGGATTGATGTCCACATAGCGTAAAGCGCCCCACTCCGCGGGCTCAACCAATTTGAAGGGTACTGTCATGGCCGAAACCCCCACCCCGACCGCGACCACCAAGGCTGCTGCCGCCAAGCGCTCCGCGCCAAAGAAGGCCGCAGCGCCGCGCAAGTCGGCCGCTACGAATCCCACGGCGGCGGTTGATTCCAAAGCCAAATTCGCCAAAGCAATCGACGAAGCGCGTGCCGGTGCAACGGCACTGGGCCACGAAGCGCAAGCCAAGGCTGGCGCTTACCGCGATCAGCTGGCCGCCAAGAGCGGTGACTGGGTCGATGAAGCCAAGACAATGGCCGAACAAGCCAGGGGCAAGGCCGGAGAACTGGCGCAAGACGGCAAAGCCCGGACCAGCGATGCGATTGCCAATCTGGGCAAGATCGTTTCGGAGAATGCTGGCACAATCGATAGCAAGCTGGGCACGCG
>JANMCG010000226.1:0-1724 GCA_031361075.1 Novosphingobium sp.
TCCGAAAACTTCCGTTGCCCGGCCAGCACGGTCATCCGCTTGGTCCCGCTGAGCGTCGTCCCGCGCTGGCGGACCGAGGCGAGGAAGCGGTATTCGGAGGTCGCCGAGGCCGGGGTCAGTTCGACCGCCATATATCCGCGCTGCGACGTATCGCACCATTTGAGCTGCGGGTTGCGCGCCACCGTCGCCTTGGCCATCGCGTCGGGCTTCAACCAGCGGATCGAGCTTTCCGCGCCGGGCGAAGTGACCGAGGTTCCGGCCATCTCGACCCCGACGCGCGCGCCCTTGCGGTCAAGATCGAAGGCCCAGGCATTGTGACTGTCGCCCGACAGCACCACCAGATTGGCGTCGGCGTTAAGCGACGATTTGAGCAGCCGGTCGCGCGCGGCGGGATAGCCGTCCCACGAATCCATGTTGAGCGGCACCCCGACCTGTCCGGCTTCGGCGGCTACGATCAGGCGGTCCTTGATGAAGCTTGCCGTGTTGTCCGGCATCCCGGCGACGACATCCGGCCCCAGCGCAATACTGCCCATCACGATCTGCTGCGCCACCACCTGCCACGGTTTGCGCGCCTTGACCGAGGTTTTGAACGCGCCTGCCAGCCAGCCCTCCTGCGCCGTGCCAAGCAAGGTATGCTTGGGATCGCGCCAGGTGCCATCGCGGAATTTTGCGAGTGCTGCTTCGGCTTGGTCGGCCGGAAGACCTTTGGCCACGCCTTGCAAATCGAGCTGCCTGGTCCGCGCGGTCAGCCGGCTTTCCAGCTTGAACAGCGTCGCCAGATTGCCGATTTCGTACGTGCCCCAGTCGTGGTCCGAGACCGGCAGCCACTCGCGGTAAGCGCGCACCGATGCGGCCTTGCGGACCGCCCAGTCGCCTTCGCTGGCGTCATGGTTTTCCGCCCCGTCACGGTAGCTGTCGTTGGCGCTTTCATGATCGTCCCACATCAGCACCATCGGCAGCAGCTGATGCAGCCGCTGCAAATCGGGATCGGCGCGATAGGTCGCGTGACGCTCGCGGTAACCGGCCAGCGTCACCGCCTCGTCAAGCGGCAGCACGCGGCCTTCGATGGTCTGCTTGACCGATGGATAATTGCCGCGCTTGTATTCGTAAAAATAGTCGCCGAGGTGCACCGCAAGGTCGAAATCGTTGTTCTGCGCCGCGTGCGCATAAGCATTGAACCACCCGAACCCGAGGTTCGAGCAGGAGAACACCGCCATGCGGAACTTGGCCACTTTGCCGGCCGGCAAAGTGCGCGTGCGGCCGGTCACTGACTTTTCGCCGGTGGGGGCCATAAACCGGTAATGATACCACTGCCCCGGCGCGAGCCCGGTGACATAGGCTTTGGCACAGCAATCCGCAGCGGGCGATGCCAGCACCTCGCCGTGCGCCACGATGTGCGCGAACGCGTCATCGCTGGCCACTTCCCAGGCGAGCTTGGTCCCGGCGGTGCTGACGAACCGGGTCCACAGCAGCACCCGGTTCGCGCCAGGCTCGCCGCTGGCTACCCCATGCGTGAAACCCTTGGCGGTTTGCCCGAGCAGCGGCACGCTCAGCCCGGCCAGCCCCAGCGCCGCCAGCTTAAGCGCGGTGCGGCGACTGGTGTGCGCGATCGGAGCCGGTTCGGGCGGATACATGGTCATCGTTATCTCCTTGATTTCGCACCGAGCCTAACGCGGTTTCGTGACAGAGCAATGTCAGTGTGATGGCTCAAAGACAAGCAGACT
>JANMCG010000244.1:0-26068 GCA_031361075.1 Novosphingobium sp.
TCCCGGCGATCCACCCGAAATCGTGGTCAGCGGACAATTGAAAGCGCCCAGGCAAGATCCGCTGCGCGCCATCAATGCGCAGACGTTCATGGTCATTAACAAGCTCGACGGGGCGGTGGTCGGGCCGCTGGCGATGGCTTATAAGCACGCCTTGCCCGAACCGGCGCGCGACGGGGTGCACAACGTCCTGTCCAACCTGACCGAGCCAGTGGTGTTCGTGAACGATCTGCTGCAGCTGAAGCCGGGCCGCGCTGCCAAAACGCTGGCGCGGTTTGTTATCAATACAACGCTGGGACTGGGCGGGCTGTTCGATCTGGCAAAGAAGAAGCCGTTCAAACTGGCGCACCACAACAACGGGTTTGCCGATACTCTGGGCTATTACGGAGTCGGTCCGGGGCCGTACCTGTACCTGCCGCTGATCGGCCCGACCACGCTGCGCGATTTGCTGGGGCGGACAATCGATTTGTCGCTGCTGCCGGTGGCGGTCGGTGCACCGTTCAACAATCCGCGCTATTCGTTGCCAAACAGCATTGCAAAATCGCTTGATGACCGGGTTGCGTTCGACGGTCGCCAGCGCGCGTTCGAAGACACCGCCGATCCCTATGCGGCCGAACGCAGCTATTATCTGCAAGTCAGAGCGAACGAAATTGCCGGGCTGCGCGGCCGCCATCCCGAACGCATTACACTGCCGCCGATCGGCGCTGCCAAGGCTCCGGCCGCGCTGCCTTGCGCGCCGCCAGCCCCGGCTGCGGCCACGCCTGCAACCCCGCTGCAGCCGTAACACAGCCGTGCTGCAGGCTTGACCGCGCAAAAAATTAACGCTTGTCTGCGCTTACAGTCGCAGGGAGGCACACCATGGACTTTTTCAAGGCACTGGTACCCGGCGCAATCCTGACTTTCGTGGTCAGTATGGTGATGGGCGCGGGCCACTCCACCGGCGGGTGGCTGCAGATCCACCACTACTACATCATGGGGCACGGCCTGTACTGGTCATGGGTATTGTTCGCGATCGCCACCGGTTTGGCCTGGGCGCTGTACATCATCACCCCGAAATAACGGCCGTTCAGCCAGTCGCCGTGACAAGGTAATTGAGCGCCAGATCGCTCGACACGTGCAGACCCTTGGTTGGCGACCAGGCAATTCCCGTCGGCGTGCTCATGGTCAGGCCAGCTGCGCCCAGCAAGGCGCGCAGCTCGTCAGGGGTGACGAACTGATCCCAGTGATGCGTGCCGCGCGGGATCATCCCGCTGCGCTCCGCCGCCTCGACCAGCAGCAACCGCGAGCGAACGGTGCGATTGGGGGTGGACATGATCAGCAACCCGCCTGGCGCCAGCGCGGCGCGCAACGCTGCAATAAATGCCGCCGGATCGGCAACGTGTTCGAGCACTTCGAGCGAGGTGACCAGATCGAACCCGCTCAGCGCGAGACCGCCGACATCGCCGCAGCGATAGTCGATCGCCAGCCGCGCTCCGGCTGCGTGCTCAACCGCCGCCGCGATATTCTCGGCTGCTGCGTCGACGCCGGTGACCGCTGCGCCCAGCCGCGCCAGCGGCTCGCACAGCAACCCGGCCCCGCAGCCGACATCAAGCGCGCGCTTGCCCGCGAGCGGACGCATGCGGGGCGATTCGGTTCTGTCTCCAACCGGCCAATGCGCATCGATCGCGGCGCGGACGTAGCCCAGCCGGACCGGGTTCAGCCGGTGCAGCATCGCCGATGACCCCTTGGGATCCCACCAGTCGGCCGCCAGCGCGCCGAAATGCGCCGCTTCATCGGGGCGGATCGTGGTGCTCGAACTTGCATTAGCCATAGCCCCACCCTAACAGGGCGCCCGCTGCAGAGCGAGCGGTTCTGCAAGCAATATTGTTGCTTAAAGGACGGGACTGCAGGTGGGGCGGATCGTGATGAAATTCGGCGGCACATCGATGGCCGGGTCCGAACGGATCCGCCGGGTCGCCAATATCGTGCGCCGCCAGCAAGCAGCTGGGCACGAAGTTGCGGTGGTGGTTTCGGCGATGGCGGGCGAGACCGACCGGCTGGTGACCTTTTGCCGCGAAGCCAATCCGCTGTACGACCCGGCCGAATACGATGTGGTGGTTGCCTCGGGCGAACAGGTTACCGCTGGCTTGCTGGCGATGACGCTGCAGGCACTTGGCTGTTCCGCGCGCTCATGGCTCGGCTGGCAATTGCCGGTCCATACCGACGCAGCCCATGCCAAAGCGCGGATCGAGGAGATCGACAGCGCCGCGCTGCTGACCAGCATGGCGGCGGGCGAGATCGCGGTAATTCCGGGCTTTCAGGGCCTATCGGAACAAGGCCGCATCACCACGCTGGGGCGCGGCGGATCGGATACGTCGGCGGTGGCGGTAGCGGCGGCGATCGGCGCGGAACGCTGCGATATCTACACCGACGTCGACGGGGTTTATACCACTGACCCGCGGATCGTCGCCAAGGCGCGCAAGCTCAAATACGTTACTTACGAGGAAATGCTCGAGCTGGCCTCGGTCGGTTCAAAGGTGCTGCAGACCCGCTCGGTCAGCCTGGCGATGAAAGAAGGTGTGCGGGTGCAAGTCCTGTCCAGCTTCATCGATGATGACGCCACCCCCGCTGACGAGATTCCCGGAACGATGATCGTCAGTGACGAGGAACTTGCCAAAATCCAGAAGGGACTCGATATGGAAAGCCAGCTGATCACCGGCATCGCCGCCGACAAGAACGAAGCCAAGATCATCCTGACCCGCGTGCCCGATCGGCCAGGCGCGGTCGCGTCGATCTTTGGTCCGCTGGCAGCGGCCAGCATCAACGTCGACATGATCATCCAGAACGTCGGGCGCGACAAAGGCGAGACCGATGTGACGTTTACGGTGCCCGGATCAGACCTGCTGCGCGCGCAAACGTTGCTCGAGGCGCAGAAGGAAGCGATCGGGTTCAACCGGATCATCTGCGATGGCAAAGTTGCCAAGATCAGCGTTGTCGGGGTGGGCATGAAGAGCCACGCCGGGGTTGCTGCGACCATGTTCCGCGCGATGGCCGATCGGGGCATCAACATTCAGGCGATCTCGACCTCCGAGATCAAGGTTTCGGTGCTGATCGACGAGGACGAAACCGAACTGGCGGTGCGGGTGCTGCATTCGGCGTACGGGATGGATGCCGAAGACCCGGCAACCTGAGTTACTGGCGCGCGTGCCGAATGCCGTAATCGATCCTGATCCGAACCCATTCGCCATATTTCGATACCCCGCCGAGCCGGGGCGGACGAACCCTGAACTGCCAGGCGGCGGCCAGGACCGAGCGCTGGATTTGCGAGCCATCGGGATATTCATCCAGCCCGACGCAATCCTCGACGCGAAAATCGGGCACAGTGCGGCAGGCGATCAGCGCCCAGCCGGGGCCATCGGCGGTAGACAGGTATCCGCTCAGCTCGCTGTCATAAGGCTCGCGGTACCACGCTGCGGCGTAAAGCGGCTGACCGTTGGGGGCCGAACCGACCCGTTTGCTGTCGCCCGGCGAGCCGGTGTCGGGCGGGCCCATTTTGGGTTTGGCGGCGGCGGCCGCTTTGGGGAAGCGGGACAGATCGAACTGCGCCAGATCGCTTTTGGTCACCGGGATGATCGGCGGCGGCGGGGTCGTCGCAGTTACCGGCGCCACCGGGCTGGGCTGATCGGGCACCGGCCGCGGCGGCTGCGGGGTCTGCACGCTGGGCTGGGCCTTGTCCCTGGCCTTGGCACGATCGGGGGTGGGCTGGGCATCGGGCTCGATCGTGACGCTGACCATCGGTACCGGGCTCTTGTTCGGCGGCGCTCCGGCAAAGTTGAGCGACAGCAGCGCCAGAATTATCAGGGTTTCGGCCAGCAGCGCCAGCACGGCGCCGGTTAACCGCTCGCCCGCCTTCGCGCGCAGACCCCGGTGATCCGGTTCAGTGGTGGCAGGCAGTGGATCGATCACGAAGCCTCGATAACTGCGTCAAGCCGGCGGGCGGCCATGAACGGGGCAGGCGCGCCGTCCTTGGCGGGTGATCGCGCGTCCGACAAGCCCAAACCGCCGCACTGCGACGTCTGGATACAAATCAGCTGCGACTGCAATGGGCGGCATCGATCACGCCGCGGCGGGGCTGTCTGTGCGACCATCATAAGCCGATTGCGCAGCGCGGATTTGCGGCATGTTGTCTTCGGCCCAGTGCAGCAGTGGCCCGACCCGCGCGGTCAGTGTTTGGCCAAGGTCAGTAAGCGCATATTCGACCGTGACCGGCACGGTTGCAAACGCGGTTCGGCTGACCATCCCGTCGCGCTCGAGCCGCTTGAGCACCTGGCTCAGCACTTTTTGCGATATCCCGTTGATATCGCGGCGGATCGCGTTGAACCGCACCGGTCCGTGGCGCAGCCGGTCAAGCACCAGCAGCGCCCATTTATCGCCCAGATGATCGAGCACCAGCCGTGCCGGGCAGCCTTGATCGTAAACGTTGAACTTTGCGCATAACGCAGCGTCCGCAGCGGTGCCGGGTGGTTTCTGCAAGGTAACCTCGTTCCTGAAAAGTGCCTGCTTGTGCGCGTCCGCTATGGAACCTATCTGACAATTCGTCATTTAGTTTCTTTTAGTAACCACCCCTCGCATAAAGGCAACTTCGCTATGAGCAAGACCGTCGTCATCGTACATTCGGGCTATGGCCACACCAAGGTGGTCGCGCAGCACGTTGCCAAGGGGGCCGCAGCCCAGCTGATCGAGATCAGCCCCGAAGGCGATATTACCGAGGCGGACTGGGCCGCGCTTGCCGCTGCCGATGCGATCATCATGGGCGCCCCGACCTATATGGGCAATGTCAGCTGGCAGTTCAAAAAGTTTGCCGATGCCAGTTCAAAGATCTGGTTCACGCTCGGCTGGAAAGACAAGGTGTTCGGCGGATTTACCAATTCGGCCAGCCCGTCGGGCGACAAGCAGGTGGCGCTGGCATCGTTGCAGACGCTGGCCTCGCAGCATGGCGGGATCTGGGTGAGCCTGGGCCTGGCGCCGTCCAACGCCAAAGCCGCAACCAGCGCGGACATCAACTATCTGGGCGGTTCGGTCGGGCTGATGACCCGCTCGCCCAGCGACGCCGGGGTCGACGAAATTCCCACCGGCGATCTTGAGACGGCGGTGCTCTATGGCCAGCGCGTGGCGCACGTTGCGGCACGGCTCGCGGCCTGAGCACGCCTCCCCCGCTCCGCTCCTCCCCCCGCGCGGAGCGGGGGACCTGTCCGGGCTTGCCGGCTCTACAACTGGGGTAGTCGGCTTTGCCGCGCCCGCCTATAGCCGCGGATTGGACCAGACAGGGGAATTCCCAAGTGCATGACAAGACCCGGACGCTGATGCAGCGCGGTGCCGCATTCCTCGGCAGCGAATATGCCGTGCTGTGCGGCGCGATGAGCTGGGTATCGGAGCGCAATCTGGTGGCGGCGATCAGCAATGCCGGCGGCTTTGGCGTGATTGCCTGCGGGGCGATGACCCCCGATCTGCTCGATACCGAGATCACCGCGACCAAGGCGCTCACCGCCAAGCCGTTCGGGGTCAACCTGATCACGATGCACCCGATGCTGTTCGATCTGATCGCGGTCTGCGCGCGGCACCGGATCACGCATGTGGTGCTGGCTGGCGGGATCCCGCCCAAGGGCAGCGTCGAGGCGATCAAGGCGTTTGGCGGCAAAGTCCTGGTCTTCGCGCCGACCCTGGCCTTGGCCAAAAAGCTGCTGCGGTCGGGCGCGGACGCGCTGGTGATCGAAGGCAGCGAAGCGGGCGGGCACATCGGCCCGGTGTCGACCAGTGTGCTGGCGCAGGAGTTTCTGCCCGAACTCAGCGCTGAGCATGTCGTGTTCGTCGCGGGCGGCATCGGGCGCGGCGATATGATTGCGGCCTACCTTGAAATGGGCGCGAGCGGGGTACAGCTGGGCACGCGGTTTGCCTGCGCCACTGAAAGCATCGCGCATCCCTTGTTTAAAAAGGCCTTTTTCCGCGCCAATGCGCGCGACGCGGTGGCAAGCGTGCAGGTCGATCCGCGGCTGCCGGTCATCCCGGTCCGCGCGCTTAAAAACAAGGGCACCGAAGAATTCACCGCCAAGCAGCGCGAAGTGGCGGGGCTGCTCGATGCCGGCAGCGTCGACATGGGCGAAGCACAGCTGCAGATCGAGCATTACTGGGCCGGGGCGCTGCGCCGCGCGGTGATCGACGGCGATGTCGAGAACGGCTCGCTGATGGCCGGGCAGTCGGTCGGGATGGTGACCGCCGAGGAACCGGTGGCGCAAATCATCGTCAGGCTGATGGACGAGAGCGAAGCGGCTTTGTCGCGGACCCTTTCTTCCTAGAAACGAAAAAGGGGCCGGAGCTTGCGCTCCGGCCCATGCAAGGTGTTGTTCGCAGGAGGAACAAGGGTTGGCGGGCCCGAAGGAGGAGAGGGGAACCCCGAACCCGCCAATCTGGATAGGCAGGCGCTACATATTGTAAGCGCGCTCGCCGTGTTCGTTGAGATCGAGGCCTTCGCGTTCGGCTTCTTCGCTGGCGCGCAGTCCGATCAGCTTGTCGATCGCGATCAGCAGGATGGCCGAGACGATCCCAGACCACAGCAGCGTGGTGACCACTGCCTGGATCTGGATCCACAGCTGGCCGGTGATGCTATACGCATCCGAAGCCACCGCGACGGCAGGGAACACCGTGTAGTCGAAGTAACCCTGCCCGCCCAGGCTTGGCGCAGCGACCACTGCCGTGGCCAGCGCGCCGGTGATGCCGCCAATGCAGTGGATCCCGAACACGTCGAGCGTATCGTCGTACTTGAACTTGTTCTTCACCGTGCTGACGAAGAAGAAGCAGATCGGCGAAACGATCAGGCCGAGCACGATCGAGGTCATCGGCGCACCGTAACCCGACGCCGGGGTGATCGCGACGAGACCCGCGACGGCCCCCGAAGCGGCACCCAGCATCGACGGCTTTTTGTGCACGAGTTGCTCGACCACGGCCCAGCTTAGCGCAGCCGCACAAGTGGCCAGCATGGTGTTGACGAATGCTACCGCGGCGACGCCGTTCGATTCAAGGTTAGACCCGGCATTAAAGCCGAACCAGCCAACCCACAGCAGCGAAGCGCCGATCATGGTCATGGTCAGCGAGTGCGGCGGGGTATTTTCCTTGCCGAAGCCAAGCCGTTTGCCAAGCACCAGGCATCCAACCAGACCGGCGATCCCGGCGTTGATGTGAACCACTGTGCCGCCGGCAAAATCAAGCGCACCTTTCTGGAACAGGAACCCCGAATCTTGCGAGATCAGCGTACCGTCAGCGGTCTTCTTGACGGTATCCATCAGGAAGTCCGGGCCGGCCCAGTACCACACCATGTGCGCGACCGGATAATAGACCAGGATCGACCACAGCACCGTGAACAGCATCAGCGGCCAGAATTTTACCCGCTCAGCAAACGAGCCGATGAACAGCGCCGGGGTGATCATGGCAAAAGTCATCTGAAACACGAAATAGCTGAGTTCAGGGATGTAAACCCCGTTCGAGAACGTTGCAGCGTAAGTCCCGCTGGTCACGCCAGCCATCAGCGATTTGGAAAGCCCGCCAAAGAACTGGTACCCCATGATCTCGTGCCCGGCACCGCTGGTAAAAGCGATCGAGTAGCCGAACAGCGCCCACATCAGTCCGGTGATCGACACGATCATGAACACCTGCATCAGCACGCTGAGCATATTTTTAGTGCGCACCAGTCCGCCGTAAAACAGCGCAAGACCCGGAACGCTCATCAAGAGCACCAAGACCGACGAGATCAGCATCCAGGTGGTATCACCCTTGTTGACCATCGTGGCCATCTGTTCGACCGTCGGGTTTTTAACGGGGCCTGCGGCCACGGCAGCATCTTGCGCAAACGCCGCCGTCGCGGTGGCGAGCGCAGCGCCCGCTACGATCAGGCCAGTAAATGTCTTGCGGAACATGGTCGGGTTCCCTCCTGTCACGCGCGCAATCACAGCGCGGTATCCCCGGTTTCGCCGGTGCGGATGCGGGTGGCCGAAGCCAGTTCAAGCACGAAGATCTTGCCGTCGCCGATCGCATCGGTGCTGGCCACCTGCTGGATCGTTTCAACGACTTGCGGTGCCAGCGCATCGCTGACCGCCACTTCGATTTTCACTTTGGGCAGCATATTGGTGGTATATTCGGCGCCGCGATAAATCTCGGTCTGCCCTTTTTGCCGACCAAACCCCTTCACCTCGGTCACGGTCATCCCCGCGACCCCGAGCGCGCCAAGTGCATCGCGCACTTCGTCGAGCTTGAATGGTTTGATTATGGCCACGATGAATTTCATGCCCGTCCCCTGACTATACAACATTGCACAATGCCGGCCCCGCGCCGACCTTCGCCAATGCAGCAAGGACCGTGCCAAATGTTAAAATGCGTTAAGATTCAGCGCGAGGCCAGAAACAACCGCGTGCTCACGCCAACAATTGCGCTCGAACCATGCGCAGCTGCCTATATTTTGGGCAGCGTCAGCCTGGCCCAGACCGGCAGATGGTCCGACGCGATGCTGGCCAGCGGGCTGTGATGCACGCCTGCGCCATCGCATTGCCACTCGGCTGAAACGACCACCCGGTCGAGCTGCGCCACCGGCCGCCGCGACGGAAAGCTGCGCCCCGGGGCCAGCACCCGCCACGGGCTGGGCAATTCGCGCAAGGATCCGCGCTGGGGCGACCATTCGTTGAAATCGCCCATCAGCACGGTTGGGCAGGGCTGATCGCAGCGCGCGCAATGCGCCAGTATTGCGCGCAACTGCTGCCGGCGCCGCAGCCCCGACAAATCGAGGTGCATCCCCACCACGCGGACCCGCTGGCCGGCCACGATCAGGTCAGCCCGGATCGCGCCGCGCGGCTCGATGGTCGGCAGCGGAACGATCCCGGCCTCGGCCACGGTAAATTCGCGCCGCACCAGCAGTGCGTTGCCATGCCAGCCGATCGAATTGGCCCCGACCGCCAGCGATACCGCGCGGTAATGCCCATGATCCTCGAGCAGCTGGCGCGGCAGCACCGTATCGCGCGTGCCAAACCGCATATCGGCCTCTTGCAGGGCGATCACATCGGCGTCGAGCTCGCGCAATACCGCCATGATCCGCTCGGGATCGCGGCGGCGATCAAGCCCTATGGCTTTGTGGATGTTGTAACTGGCAAAGGTGAGCTGCATGGGTGCGGGGGCCGGTCTTACTGCGTCATTGCGAGCAAAGCGCAGCCATGACGAACAGTTGGAATTTCACAAATCGCCCGCGATAAAGCGGTCAGTCGCACGGGTCGGCAGCCCATCGATGCTGGTGGTGCGCTGGGCCATCTTGCGCGCCCACTTTTCAGGATCGGACTGCGCGTGGTATTTAACCAGCGTCGCGCGTTCTTTGTCGACCTGCATCAGCGGCACGCCCCAGCCGCAACTGCCCTGCACGCTCTCGACCGCGATATCGAAGATCTGCCGCGTGCCGGGCAGCAGCGTGAACCGCGCCGAAAGCTCGGCCCAGTCGGCATCCTGCGGCAAGACAGCGCGGCCCCGGCCATAGATCCGCAAGATCAGCGCGGGCTGCTCGAAATTGCACATCATGATCGTGATGCGGCCCTGGTCGGCTTGGTCTGCGGCAAGGTGCGCATGCGTCTCGTTGCCCGATCCGCCCAGGTCGAGATAAGCAACGCGGCTCGGCGAAAGCACCTTGAACGTATCGGCGAGCCCCTTGGGGCTGAGGTTGATCCGCCCATCGGCCGCCGCGGTGGCGGTGAAAAACACCGCCTGCCTGGCGATCATCGACAAGTGATCGGGGGTGAGCGTGTCGGTGAATTCCATGTGTGCAGCCTAAGCGGGCGGCGCGTTCGGGGCAAGCCTCGGGCGAAACAGGTTTGCGCACAGGCGCACAGAAGCAGGCTTTTCGGCGAAGCCGCTTGTCGTTCCAACCTTGCGGTATTTGCGCAATCGATGAACGGCAAACCGGCCTGCGGCCGAGCGCAAGCTCGCTGCGCCTCTGCGCCCCTGCGCGAAACCTTTATCTTTCCTTGGTCGCCGAAAATACCAGCTCGGGGTTGCGCTCCTGCTGGTAACCGACATCCCAGGCCGAGCGCGCCATGAACACCGGATCGCCATCGCGATCTTTGGCCAGGTTGGCTTTGTTGATATTGGCGAAGGCCGCCAGCGCATCGTCGCTGCCTTTAAGCCAGCGCGCGGTCTCGAACGGGGCAGGTTCGAGCATCGCCTCGACCTTGTATTCCGCCTCGAGCCGGCTGATCAGCACTTCAAGCTGCAATTGCCCGACCACCCCGACGATCCACGACGCGCCGATCTCGGGATAAAACACCTGGATCACGCCCTCTTCGGACAGATCGTCGAGCGCCTTGCGCAATTGCTTGGTTTTGGTTGGATCTTTCAGCGCGACCCGGCGCAGGATCTCGGGCGCGAAGTTAGGCAGCCCGGTGAACCGCACCTTGTTGAATTCGGACAGCGTATCGCCGACCCGCAAGGTGCCGTGATTGGGGATGCCAATGATGTCGCCCGCCTCGGCACTGTCGGCCAGTTCGCGGTCCTGCGCGAAAAACAGGATCGGCGAATGCACCGCAACCGGCTTGCCCGAGCCCGACGGGGTAAGCTTCATTCCGCGTTTGAAGGTGCCTGAAACCAGCCGCATAAACGCGATCCGGTCACGGTGCATCGGGTCCATGTTGGCCTGCACCTTGAACACGAAGCCCGTTACTTCCTTGCCTTCGGGGCTGATCACGCCCGAATTGCTTGGCTGCGGGCGTGGCGGCGGGGCGTAAGTCGCGATGGCGTTGATCAATTCGGCAACGCCGAAATTCTTAAGCGCCGAACCGATCTACACCGGGGTCAGATCGCCATTGCGATAGGCCTCCAGATCGAACGAGGGATAGCCGCCTTGGGCCAGCTCGATCTCTTCGGCGATGTCGGCCGGCATATCGTTGGCCGGGGTCACCTGGCCCAGATACTCGCGGCTCGGGCCCTCGGGCCGCGCTATGGTATTGGTCGCAAAATCGAGCACGCCCTTGAACTCGCCCCCCATTCCGACTGGCCACGACATCGGGCAGACATCGAGCGCCAGCGCATCGGCCACTTCGTCAAGCGTTTCGAACACCGGGCGCCCCTCGCGGTCGACCTTGTTGACGAAGGTGATGATCGGCACCGAGCGCAACCGGCACACCTCGAACAGCTTGCGGGTCTGCGGTTCGATCCCTTTGGCGGCATCGAGCACCATGATCGCCGAATCGACCGCGGTCAGCGTGCGGTAAGTGTCCTCGGAAAAGTCTTCATGCCCGGGTGTATCCAGCAGGTTGAAGGTAATCCCGTCACGCTCGAAGGTCATCACGCTCGAGGTCACGGAAATCCCGCGCTGCTGTTCGATCTTCATCCAGTCCGACCGCGCCCGCCGCGCCGCGCCGCGCGCCTTGACCTGCCCGGCCAAGTGAATCGCGCCGCCTTGCAGCAGCAGCTTTTCAGTCAGCGTGGTCTTGCCCGCGTCAGGATGCGAGATGATGGCAAAGGTGCGGCGGTTCGAAGTTGGAGCGGTGGACATGGTGGTGGGCGCTTAGCGGGGGTTAGCCGCAAAGTCATTGGGGGATTGCGCTAGCGCTTGGCCGCCGCGTGTTGCACCAAGTCAAACACGCGGCGCGCGTCTGTGATGATCAGAAATTGCGGAACCGGATCAAGCGCGGGCGACCATGCGCCGAAACCTTGCCGCGCCCCTGTCATCGCAAGTTGCGGCCCGAACCGCACCGTCCCGGTGCCGTCACTCCGTTCTGTCAGCTGGACATCCGACAAACGGGCCAAATTCACTGCAATGAATTTCGCAAATGGGGCGGACCGCGCAATCAAGACCCGCTGGTCGGTCAAGGCATACGAAGTTTTCGATCGGATCCAGGCATCGCTGACAAAGCGTCCGACGACCATATAAAGGCCAATGCCCATGAACATTGCGCCCCACAACACGAAAAATGTATCCGCGTCGGTACTGGTCAGTGCCGCCGTTTCCCAAACTACCGTAAAACAAAACCACACCAGACTGAACGGAATAAGGTACGTATCGCGGGACGTCAGCAGCAAGCCGGTGCTTGGTTGACCGGTCCATATGATCCGTTCGCCGGGGAGCAGCCGGCTGCTGAAGGACGCTTGATACATCGTCGCTGATCCTTTGGCTGACCACACCGCTATGCGGTCCGGTTGCCCGAACTGCAATCACGCATGGCTCAGCGTGCGCGTTTCAGCACCACATACAGCGCGCCCGCCCCGCCGTGCCGCCGCTGCGCGGGGCGGACTGCGGCGATCTGGCTGGCGTGCGAGCCGAGCGTCAGCCAATCGAGCACTTTGGCCCGGATTGCGCCGCGGGCGGTGCCGCGATCGGCCGCTTCGACCGGGCGCGGCCGCCCGGTGATCACCAGCACCAGCCGCGCGCCCATTGCAATCGCCTGGCCCAGGCCGCTGTCGAGCCGGGCATGCGCCGCGCCGACAGTGTGCCCGTGCAGATCGAGCGTGAAATCAGGAGCCAGCACCGCCTTGGCCAGCTTGCGCTCCCACCCGGCATCGAGCCCGTGGCTGTCGAGCGGGCGCGGCGGGGCCGAGCGACGCGAATCTTCTCCCGCGCGCGGCGCAGTACCGGCCGCAGGCTGCGCAAGAGGCAGGGGCCGAACGCGCCTGGCCGGCGGCGGAGGAATGTTCGCGGGTGCCGCGCCACCGTCCTGCGCATGGCCGTGCCCTTCGGCCCGTAAAGGATCTGTGCCAGCCAGCGGCTTCACCGTTTCGGCCAGTGCCGCCCACAGCCGCGCTTCTTCGCGGGTGAGGCTGCCGCGTTGGCGCATTACTGGCCGGTCAGGCGTTTGACAGTGCCCTTGGGCAGCAGCAGCCATGCTTCGCCGCGTCCGCTCATCCCGCCGGCCGTGGTCCGCGCGGCGGCGCCCGCCCCCCAAAAGCTGTCGAAGCGGTTCGGCCCCTTGATCGCCCCGCCGGTATCCTGCGCAATCCACAGCCCGTTGGCTTCGGTCCGGTCCAGCTTAAGGTACACCGGCGCGCCCAGCGGCACATAGGCCGGATCGGTTGCCGCGCTATCCCCGCCGCGCACCGGCACGCCCAGCGCGCCAAAGGGCCCATCGCCGACGATCTGCTTGAAGAAGACGTAGCTTTGGTTTTGCCGCATCAATGCCTTGCCGTCCTCAGGATGCTCGGTGATATATTGCATGATCCCCTGCATCGAACCCGAATACTGCCCCGGTGCCGGGCCGATCAGCCCAGAATTGCGCATCACGCTGCCGATCCCGGTATACGGCAAGCCGTTCTGCCCGGCATAGCCGATGCGGATCACGCTGCCATCGGGCGCGCGGAGCCGGCCCGAGCCCTGCACTTGCAGAAAGAACAGCTCGACCGGGTCGGCCGCCCAGCCGATCTCCAGCCCCCGCCCAGCCAGCGCGCCGTCATCAATCGCGGCGCGGTCAAAATAGGGAGTGAACTTGCCGTCCACATCATAATGGCCGAGCGGCTGCGTGCCCTTGTCGGTCGGCGGGGCATCGCCTGGCCTGGCCCGGACCAGATCGGGCGGCACGCCATAAACCGGCACATCGAACCCCGGCTGGCGATTACGCACACCGGCGATTTCGGGTTCATAATAACCGGTCACGAAGGCCTTGCCATCGCCGACCTTGACTGTCTCAAACCAGGTATCGAAAAAGCCCGGGGCTTGCGCGGCGGGCCAGGTGGCCGCAGCGGCGCATGCCGGGCGCCAGTCGGAATTGCGGGTCAATCCCGAGCTATCGGTGCGTGCGAGCAGTTTGGCGCAACTGGTGCGGAAGGCGGTCAGCGCGCCGCGGGCATCGCCAGCGCCCAAGCTAAGGCTGGCGACGCTCGGTCCGGTGCTGAGCCCAAGCAGCGCGGCATTGCCAGGCGGCGGCGACGGAAGCGCGGCCGGGACCGGGCTGGATGTCGTGGTCGGCACTGGCAAGGGCTCGGTCCCGCCCGGGATAATCCGCATACAGGCCGACATTGTCATCAGCAGCAAGACTGCCGCCAGCTTACGCAGCCCCGGCACGCAGTTCAGCCCTCGTCGGTTTCGTCAAGCAGCCAGTCCGGCGTTGCAGCATTGGTGGCCCGCGCGAAAGTCCAGATGTCACGCGATTCAATCGCATCGTTAAGCGAGCCGGCGGTAACTTCGCCCGCAGCGTTACGAGTGACCGCCGCGATATCGGCAGTAAACCGCACCGCGATGCGCGCGATCCCGCCGTCGAGCGAAGCCGCCACGACGATTGCATCCTCGATCCGCACCAGCCGGTTAGTCAGCGTATCGCCCGCTTCCTCACGCGCGGCAATGGCCGCTTCGAAGGTTGCCAGCACATCGGCATCGCATAATTTGCCAAGCGCAGTGCGATCACCGCTCCAGAATGCTTCGAGCACCATCCGGTAAGCGCCCTTCGCGCCTTCGACAAACGCCAGCAGATCGAACCGTTTGTCAGCCAGCGCCAGTTCTTTAAGCGCGCGTTCGATGGCCGGGGTTACACCGGGGACCAAGATGCGCGGCGGCACCGCCACCCCGCTGCGATCCAGGCCCGTCTCGGGCGCTCCTGTCGGCGCGATCCGCGGAGCATCCAGCTTGGGCTCAAGCCGGGGCTGCTCTTCGTGCTCGGCCCGGCGGCCCAGCACCGAATACAGCCGCAGACCCAGAAAGGCCGCAACCATGGCGAGGATGACGATTTCGACGGTCTTGTCCAAGGTATGAATCCCTGCCGCGCTATGCGGCTTTGTGTATAATCTAACGGCAAATAGGTAGCATTGACAAATGAACAACGCGTGGATGCGCGGATCGGTGCAATTTTTGGGGTCGTGATGATAATAAGGTGACTCTAACCGGCGCTTTTTGCGCAAGTGCTGCCCCGTGCTGCCCCGTGCTGCCCCGTGATGCGCCGTGATGCACCGTGTTGCCCCGTGCTGCACCGTGATGCACCGTGTTGCACCGGGCCGGGCTATTAAAATTCTCGACCCGTCTGCGCCGCAATGCTAGGCGCGCGGCGACGTTCAATCTCGACCAGCGAAAGCCTGCATAGCCATGTCCGACGAAGGCAATATCATCACTGACCTCGATCTTGGCGGGCCGCAGCCCAATGGCGAGGATACGTTGCCATCGGCGGGGATTATCTCGCAATATATCAAGGATCTCTCAGTCGAGAATCCCAACGCCCCCGAGTCATTCCAGTGGACTGACGCGCCAACCATCGACGTTCAGTTCAACATCGGTGCGCGCGACATCAGCGATGAAGTGAGCGAAGTCGAACTCAAGATCTCGATCAATTCGAAGGCCGAGGCGGGAACCGCGTTCATCGTCGAATTGTCCTACGGAGGCTTGGTCGGGATGCGCAATCTGGAAGACCAGCAGAAGCATGCGTTTACGTACGCCGAAGCGCCGCGCTTGCTGTTCCCGTTTGCCCGCCGGGTAATTTCGGACGCGGTGCGCGATGCCGGGTTCACGCCGCTGCTGCTCGAGCCGATCGATTTCAACGGCATTTACCTTGCTCAGCTTTCGGCGCAGCAAGGCGACGATGGCGGCGTCGGCACGCCGGTCGGCACAGCCTGAGCCGGCTGGCTCACCACAGCTTCAAGGAAGCGCGCGGATGAGCCTGATCAAGCACGTCGGGACGATTGGCGGGCTGACCGCGATCAGCCGCGTGTTCGGGTTTGTGCGCGATATGCTGTTTGCGCGGCTGTTTGGCGCTGGCCTTGCGGCTGACGCATTCCAGCTGGCGTTCACGCTGCCCAATACGTTCCGCCGGTTGTTTGCCGAAGGCGCGTTCAGCGTTGCGTTCGTGCCGATGTACACCCGCAAGCTGCACGATCCGGCCGAAGGCGAGGCGGCGGCGGCGCATTTTGCCAACGATGTGCTGTCGGTGTTCGTCTGGGTGCTGTTCGGGTTTTCGCTGCTGTGCATCGCCGGGATGGAAGGGATCGTCTGGCTGCTGGCGCGCGAGTACCAGCACGTTCCGGGGAAGTTCGAACTGTCGGTCACGCTCAGCCGGATCACTTTTCCCTATCTCGCGCTGGTCAGCGTGGTCGCGCTGCTGTCTGGCATGCTTAATGCCCGCACGCGGTTTGCGCCCGGTGCATTTGCTCCGGTGCTGTTCAATCTGGCGCTGATCGGCGGGCTGTTGTGGGGCTGGTGGTTCGATTATTCGGACGTGCTCAAAGCCTTTTCGCAAAGCTGGGCACTGCCGCTGGCCGGGGTGCTGCAGCTGATTTACCTGTGGTGGTCGGTGCGCCGATCAGGGATCGGGCTGCGGTTGCACTGGCCCAAGCTGACCCCCGATACCAAGGTGCTGCTGTGGCGGATTTTCCCCGCAACGTTCGGCGCAGGGATTTATCAGATCAGCCAGCTGGCTGACACCTTCTTTGCTACCAGCCTGCCGCAAGGATCGCTGACGCTGCTCAAGATGGGTGACCGGCTTAACCAGATGCCGCTGGGGATTGTCGGGATTGCGCTGGGTACCGCGATCCTGCCGTCGCTGGCGCGGCATATTGCCGGCGGCGACGATACCGGCGCGGCCAAGCTGCAAGGCCGTGCGATCGAGCTGGCGACCCTGCTGACCATCCCGGCGGCATTTGCACTGGCGGTCTGCGCTCCGGCTTTTGTCACTGCGTTTTTTGTCGGCGGCAAGTTCACCGCCGCTGACGGCGCGATCATGACGCAGATTGTGGTTGCGCTGGTTTGCGGATTGCCGAGTTATGTTTTGGTCAAAGTCCTTGAGCCGGGCTATTTTTCGCGCGGCGACACCCGCACCCCGGTGATGACCGCCGCCACCGCGCTCAGCTTCAACATCTTCCTTAACCTGATGGTGGTGCGCCAATTCGGGATCGTCGGGCTGGCCGCGGCGACCGCCTGTTCGGCCAGCCTCAACTGCGTGCTGCTGTATCTCAACCTGCACCGGCGCGGGCATTTCCGCTTTGCCTGGCCGCTGCTCAGCCGGGTATTGCGCCAGATCGTTGCCGCGGCGGCGATGGCAGGTGTGCTGTGGTATCTGCTGCAGGCCACCATGCCACTTTATTCTGCCAGCGCCGCGCACCGCGCGCTGGGCATCATGCTGCTGGTCGGGACCGGATTTGCCGTTTATGCGGGCCTCGCCTGGGCGATCGGTGCGGTCGACAAGCAAGATCTGGCGCTGCTGACGCGGCGCCGCAGCGCTAAATCGATCGACGAAGAAATACCCGGTTTCTGATTGTTTCGAGCTTCTGAATAGTCCGGGTTTTGAAAGTGACTTGCATGCGGATCGTTTCGGGCATCCAGCCCACCGGCAACCTTCACCTTGGCAACTATCTGGGCGCAATCCGCAATTGGGTGCGGATGCAGGATGAAGTCGCGGCCAGCGGCGGCGAAAGCCTGTATTTCCTCGCCGATCTGCACGCGATCAGCCAGCCGCATGTGCCCGGCGAACTGGCCGGCAATTGCCGCGAAATGGTTGCCGCCTTGCTCGCTTGCGGGATCGATCCGGCCAAGTCGGTGGTGTTCAATCAGGCGCAAGTACCCCAGCACGCCGAGCTGCAATGGTTGCTTAACGGCACCGCGCGGATGGGCTGGCTGGGCCGGATGACACAATGGAAAGACAAGGCCGGCAAGAACCGCGAAGGCGCTTCGGTGGCGCTGTTTACGTACCCCGTGCTGCAGGCCGCCGATGTGCTGCTGTATCAGGCGACGCATGTGCCGGTGGGCGATGATCAGAAGCAACACCTGGAACTGGCGCGCGATATCGCGCAGAAGTTCAACAACGATTATTGCGCTGACGGAGCGCCGTTGTTCACTCTGCCCGAACCGATCATCCCGCCCGGTGCGGCCCGGATTATGAGCCTGCGCGATGGCAGTGCCAAGATGAGCAAAAGCGATCCATCGGACATGAGCCGGATCAACCTGATCGACGATGCCGACACGATCATGGCCAAGATCAAGAAAGCCAAGAGCGATCCCGAACCGCTGCCATCCGAACCCGCCGGGCTTGAAGGCCGCCCCGAAGCCACCAACCTGGTTGGCATCTATGCGGCGATGTCTGGAACCGACCCCGCCGCCGTTCTCGCCGAATTTGGCGGCGCCGGGTTTGGCAAGTTCAAGCCAGCGCTGGGCGAATTGCTGGCCGACCGGCTGGCGCCGATCAATACCCGGTTTGTCGCCTTATGCGCCGATCAGCCCGCACTTGACGCTGTGCTGCAACGCGGTGCCGCGCAGGCCCGCGCGCTGGCAATGCCCACGCTTGATGCGGCCTATGCGGCGCTTGGGCTGATGCGCGGCTAAACTTGTCATTTGATACATCTGCCATTCAACCGCGATTAAGCGAGCTTGGCCTAATCCGCGGTCAATCCTACTCTCTTTGCTGCACCGTGCGCGATTCGCGCGGGGTCGGCTACACAGGAAACCGGGTCGATGGCTTATACTCAAAACACTGTTCGTATCGTCAAGGCAGCCGCTGCAGCGCTGGCGCTGACCGGGCTGGCCGCTTGCGCCACGCCGTTTAATGCGAATGTTTCGCGCTATTCGGCGCAGCTGCCCGCACCGCAGGGTCAGACCTTTGCGATTGTCGCGGCGGACAGCGCGCTGTCGGGCGGGCTTGAATTTGCGCAGTATGCCAATCTGGTCGGGATGAAAATGCGCAACCTGGGCTATAATCCGGCCAGCAGCCCCGCAACCGCCGATCTGATCGTGCGGTTTGATTACGGGGTCGACAAGGGCCGCGAACAAGTCCGCTCGACCGGATTTTCCGATCCCTACTGGGGTTCGTGGTATGGACCGCGCCGCGGTTCGTACTTCGGCGGCGGTTATGGCGGTTATGGCGGATATGGCGGTTATGGTCGCGGATACAGCGCGTTTCGTCCGGGCAGTGCCTGGGGTTATGGCTGGCAAGACCCGTTCTTCGACCAGGGTTATGAAAGCTACACCGTTTACAAAAGCGGCGTTACCATGAAGATTGATCGCCGCGCCGATGGCCAACGCCTGTTCGAAGGCCGCGCCGAAGCCGCGTCGATGTCGGACCGCTTGCCGTATCTGGTACCAAATCTGGTCGAAGCCTTGTTCACCGACTTCCCCGGTCGCAGCGGCGAAACGGTGCGCATCTCGGTCGCGCCCGAAAAGAACAGGCGTTAACAAAACAAGCGCTGAGCCACCGAGGCTCAAGGCGTGGAAGGGCGGGTCCGGCAACGGATCCGCCCTTTTTTTATCCTTTCAACGCCGCCAAGCCGCCGGTGCTTCCAAACCCGCCCTCGCCGCGTACCGTTTCGTCCAGTTCCTCGACCGGTAGCCAGGCCGCGCGGGTCACCGGGGCCAGCACCAGCTGCGCAATCCGGTCGCCGCGGCGGATCTCGAACGCGGTGTGACCGTGATTGATCAGAATGACTTTCAGCTCGCCGCGATAATCCGAATCGATCGTGCCCGGGGTATTGGGCACGGTGATCCCGTGATTGAGCGCGAGCCCCGAGCGCGGGCGGACCTGCACTTCATAACCCTGCGGAATGGCAATCGCGAGCCCGGTCGGCACCGCATGGCGCGCGCCAGCGGCCAGCGTCAGGTCTTCGGCGGAAACGACGTCCATCCCGGCGGCCCCGGCGGTGGCATAAGCGGGCAAATCGAGCCCGGCACCGTGCGGCAGGCGCCTGACCAAGATCGGCACCTCATTCGGCGGTGGCGGGCTGTCCGGTTGGTGCACTGGCAGGTTTTTGTCCGAGGAGGGCATCGGCGATCCTTTCGACCAGCGCAGTAGCGACCGCAGTCTTTGACATTTCAGGCAGCGTTTCAACAGTCTTGGCGGTGATGATATGCACCGCGTTAACCTCGCCCCCCATCACGCTTCTGCCGCCTGAACCAGACACATCGTTGGCCACGATCCAGTCGGCGCCCTTGCGCTTGCGCTTGTCCTTGGCGTTATCGAGCACTTTTTCGGTTTCTGCGGCGAAGCCCACCACCAGCTTGGGACGCTTGTCGCTCACCGCGATCATCGCCAGAATGTCGGGGTTTTCGGTCAGCCGCAATGCTGGCGGAGCCGAGCCGCGTTTTTTCATCTTTTCGGAATGTTCGTCCGTGCTGCGCCAATCGGCCACCGCCGCAACCATCACCGCGACATCGGCCGGCAGCGCCTGCTTGACCGCATCGGCCATCTGACGCGCGGTTTCGACATCGATCCGGTCAACCCCCGGCGGGGTCGGCAACTGCACCGGTCCGGCAACCAGCGTGACTGTTGCCCCGGCGCGCGCCGCCGCGGCAGCGATCGCGAAGCCCTGTTTACCCGACGAGCGGTTGGCGATGTAGCGCACCGGATCGATCGGTTCGTGCGTCGGTCCAGCGGTGATCAACACGTGTTTGCCCGTCAACGGTCCGTCGGCGGGCAGCACGAACGCCGCATCGTCCTCGGCAAAATCTGGCTGGCCTTCGAGCGGGTTTTCCAGAAACGCCTCGGGGGCAGCATCGGGATCGCCGCTGACCAGATGGTTGATCGCGTCGGGATCGGTCGGCGGCGCGGCCTTGGCCTTGCCTTTCTTCGACAGGATCGGCCCGCCCAGCGTGACCTCGATGGGCGGCGGTTCGGCGGCGGGATCGATCAGCGGTTCGGTGCCGGCGCCATCAAAATCGCCGGCCGGATCGAGCGGATCCAGATCGATGATCGGCCCGGTGCTGCGCCGCGCGATCAGCCCGGACGACAACCCGCCAGCCAGCGCGCCGCCGCTGCCTTCGAACCCATCGACGCCGAACGCCAGTTGGGGATCGGGCGCGGGCAGCAGCAGCGTGTCGAGCTTGAGCAGCGCACAAATCGCGTTCCACACCGCCACGGGTTCGGGCAGGCGGCCCGCGCCGTATTCGCCGCAAGCCATCGGGCCCTCGTCGGGATCGAGCACGTTTACCCCGCGGCCGATCAGGCTTTTGACATTTGCCTGGGTGGCCGCGTGCTCCCACATCCGCACATTCATCGCTGGCACGGCAAGCACCGGCTTGTCAGTGGCGAGCAGCAGCGTGGTGGCCATATCATCGGCGATGCCGTGCGCCATTTTGGCCAAAAGATCGGCAGTGGCGGGGCAGACCACCACCAGGTCAGCCGAGCGCGACAACTGGATGTGTCCCATCTCGGTCTCGTTGGTCAGATCCCACAGCGTGGTATGCACCGGGTTTTCGCTGAGCGCGGCCAAAGTCATTGCGGTGATGAATTTTGAGCCGCCCTCGGTCAGCACGCAGCTCACCTCGCCGCCGCCCTTGCGGATCAGCCGCACCAGCTCGCACGCTTTATAGGCGGCAATGCCGCCGCCGACGATCAGCAGGATCCGAGGTGCAGTCATGGTGACCCGCTTGTGCAATGCCATTCCTTTGCGCGCAACAGGCTTTGATTAACGGTCGGCATGGGCCACAGTGGCTAAATTGGAATTGATGGTGAGGGTTAATGCTATGCGGCTGGTGGTAATTGGACTGATTTTTGTCGCCGGAATGTTCAACCTGTTCCTTGCCGTAAGCTTCCTGATCGATCCCGCCGGGATGGGCAAAAATTTTGGCCTGGCTCCGCTCGGACCCATCGGGACTGCGGTTTTGCGCGCCGATTTTACTGCATTTTTTGCCATAATCGGGCTGTGCATGTTGCGCGGGGCGTGGAAACGCAACGGCGACGTCCTGCTGGTTCCGGCGGTGTTGTTCGGTATCGCATTTTGCGGCCGCGCGATCACCGCCTATGCCACTGGCACCGAACCGGGCTTTTTCCAGCCGATGGGGTTCGAGGCCGCGCAGTTCATTCTGCTGGTGATCGGCTGGCGGGTGGTACCGCATCACCAGATCGATGAATTGACCGGTTAACGCGCCGCGCGGACCAGCGAGCCAAGCGTGCGCGGCAGGAACGCCAGCCCGACGAACATTGCCGGTGCAATCACCGCGCCCCAATAGAAGTTGTCAGGCCGCCCGGCGATCATGAACAGCAGACCGTAACCCAAAAACAGCAATGTCGCGGTGGTGCCCAGCGGGCTGCGCCACCCGGCCCAGCCAAGCACCATCAGCAGGATCAGCGGCCCAGCGACAAAGTGCGGCAGGAACCGCAGGTTGCTGGACAAGGCAACGCTCGATAGCCAGCCCGACAGCCCGCGCAAGGCCAGCCAGCTGGGGCCAACCACGTCATCAGGCCGCACTTGCAGCGCGACATAGTGCAAGTGGACCACCAGATAAGCGCAGAACGCCGCGATCAGCAGCCCCCACGCCGCGCTTTCCTTCCAATCGCGCCGCCACAACGCCAGCACCGCCATCAGCAGCACAAATGGCAGGGCGTGCTCGCGGATCGCCAGCGCCAGCGCCGCAACCAGCACCGCGCCGAGCCAGCGCTGACCCGGCCGGTGCAGCCCCAGTGACAGCGCGATCAGCATCCCGGCCCACAGCTCGTGCAGCACGAAATAATAGCGGTTAAGCCCCAGCGATGCCCCCATGAACATCAGCGCAGTGCCGATCGCCTGATACCGCTGCCCGCCGGGTTCAGCGCCTAGCCGCCGCCACCACGCCCACACCGTCGCCACCAGCAGCGCCAGCGCGGCGAACAGTTCGCCCGGCACCAGCGCCTCTGCACCCTGCCCGCGATCGCCCAGCGCCAGATCGAGGTAAGCCAGCGTCGGCAAGCGCATCGCGACCCCGGGGCGCAGCGGATAATCGCTTTTGCGATGCTCGTCGGCAGCGGCGGCGTAATAGTTTTCGCCCTGACCGATCCGCGCGATCACCCGGTCGTACAGCGCCAGATCATCATCGCGCGGGCGCTCGGCCGCTTTGGCAGCAGAAACGCCGGTCTTGCTGGCGCCGACCACCGCCTCGACAAATCCGACGGTCGGCTTGGCCATCGTGCCCGCGCGGATCGGCACCAAGGCGGCAAGCACCAGCAGCGCCGCAAGCGCGAGCAGCATGCCCCGCGCGGCATTGCGCGGCCAGTGCGCAAAACGATCGTCGCTGGCAATACCGGTCTGGTGCATCGTGGTCCCCCGCCGCTATGTGCATGGCGCATCTGCCGCTGGCAAGCCGCAGTTAGCGGCGTTAGCTTGCCATTCAGGCGTGCCGTCTTACATAGAGCGCGAAAGGATCTGGTGCGCATGAACGAGGAACAGCCGAGCGGTAATCCGTGGGTCAAGAACCTGTTGATCTGGGGCGGGATGGCATTGGTGCTGGCGCTGGTCGTATCGATGTTCAATCCGCGCGGTGAGGCCGCTGCGACCCAGATTTCCTACTCGGATTTCCGGACCAAAGTGCAGGCCGGCCAGGTTGCCTCGGTGCAGGTTGGCGAGACCAAGATCGTCGGCAAGTACAAGGATGACAAGCCGTTCCTGACCGTGCCGATCCCCAATGATACCAGCCTGCAAGCGTTGCTGCAGGACGGCGGCGTCAAATACGATGGCAAGCCACCCGAGGAAAACAGCCTGCTGGTGGTGCTGTTGATTCAGGTTCTGCCGGTACTGCTGTTCGTCGGTCTCGGGGTGTTTGTGCTGCGCCAGATGCAAAAGGGCGGCGGCGCGGGCGGTGCGATGGGGTTCGGCAAAAGCAAGGCCAAGATGCTGACCGAAAAACAGGGCCGGGTTACCTTTGCAGACGTCGCCGGGATCGACGAAGCCCGCGAAGAGCTTGAAGAAATTGTCGAGTTCCTCAAAAATCCCAACCGGTTCGCCAAACTGGGCGGACAAATCCCCAAGGGCGCACTGCTGGTCGGCTCGCCTGGCACCGGCAAGACCCTGCTGGCGCGCGCCATTGCGGGTGAGGCCGGGGTGCCGTTCTTCACCATATCGGGCTCCGATTTCGTCGAAATGTTCGTCGGGGTCGGCGCAAGCCGGGTGCGAGACATGTTCGATCAGGCCAAAAAGAACGCGCCGTGCATCGTGTTCATCGATGAAATCGATGCGGTCGGTCGTCACCGCGGCTCTGGCTTGGGCAATTCTAACGACGAGCGCGAGCAGACGCTGAACCAGCTGCTGGTCGAGATGGACGGGTTCGAGGCGAACGAGGGCATCATCATCATCGCCGCCACAAACCGCCCCGACGTGCTCGATCCAGCCCTGTTGCGCCCGGGCCGGTTTGACCGGCAAGTGGTGGTGCCGCTGCCCGATATCGAAGGCCGCGAGAAAATTCTGGGCGTGCACATGAAAAAAGTGCCGCTTGCGCCCGATGTCGATGGACGGACGATTGCGCGCGGTACGCCGGGCTTTTCGGGGGCTGATCTGGCCAACCTGGTCAACGAAGCGGCCTTGCTTGGCGCGCGCCGCAACAAGCGACTGGTCGCCATGCGCGAGTTTGAAGACGCCAAGGACAAGGTCATGATGGGCGCTGAACGCCGCAGCATGGTAATGACCGAAGACGAGAAAAAAATGACCGCCTACCACGAGGCTGGGCACGCGATTGTCTCGATCAACGAAGCGGCATCGGACCCGATTCACAAGGCCACGATCATCCCGCGCGGGCGCGCGCTGGGCATGGTCATGCGGCTGCCCGAGCGTGACAGCTATTCGTATCACCGCGACCAGATGCTGGCCAATCTGTCGGTCAGCATGGGTGGGCGTGTCGCTGAAGAACTGATCTTCGGGCACGGCAAGGTTTCATCGGGGGCATCGTCGGATATCCAGTACGCCACTGGCCTTGCGCGCAACATGGTGACGCGCTGGGGTATGTCGGACAAGCTGGGTCCGCTGCAATACGAAGATACGCAGGAAGGCTATCTGGGCTACGGCGGATCGAGCCGGACGATGGGATCGAACGAAACCAACAAACAGATCGATGCCGAAATTCGCTTGCTGGTCGATACCGCGCACAAGCGCGCGACCGATATCCTGACCGGTAACGAAGACAAGCTCCATCTGCTCGCCAATGCGATGCTCGAACTTGAAACGCTGTCGGGCGACGAGATCAACGAGCTGATGGCGACCGGCAAGATTGACCGGCCCGACGCGCCGGCCCCCGGCAGCGGGCTTAAACCAGTGCGCGGCTCGGCGATTCCCAAGTCGGGCAAACGGTTTGCCGGGGCGGCGGCTTGAGCTACCGATCGGTCGACACAATCCGGGGGCGGCGATGAAGTTTCGAACGATGATTGCACTCGCGGCGACTGCGTGGCCGGCCGCGTTGCTGGCAGCACCGGGCGACATGAGTGTCGCGGCGTTTCTGGGCAAGGCCGACGCGCTTCAGGCCAAAGGTGCGATGGCACTGTTCTCGCGCGATATTGGAGTGCTCAAAGCCGAGGGCAAAGCGGCCGGCGAGGCCTATCGCGCGCGACTGCAGACCGAACGCGCCGCCGGGCACCCATCAAGCTGCCCGCCGCCGGGAACCAAAGTCAATTCGGACGAATTTCTTGGTTTTTTGCGGACGTATCCCGCGGCGGGGCGGCCGCAGGTTGCGATGAAACAGGCGATCGGCGACTTCTTCATCCGCAAGTACCCGTGCCGTTAATGCGGCGGGGTGCGCTGAATTGCGGCACCGCGCGCGTCAGCTCATCGACAGGGCCAGCACCGCAATCCCAAACAGCATCAATACGATGAAGGCGAAAATCGCCAGCAACCCGGTACGCCACAGCGCCCCGAACCGTGTCAGCAGATAGGTTTCGCGCAGCTGACGGTGCATGTGAAATGGCACGTAGAGCGCTAGCAAAGTCGATGCCCAGCTAAGCGTGGTCCACACGTTCACCGCGGTGGCTGCCGCCAGCACGATCAGCATGAAGCACAGCGAATATGTCACGAAAACGGTGTGATCGTACAGCCGAAAACGCCGGGCGAACGGGAACAGCAGCCACACGAACGGCACACTCAGCGGAATCAGCAGCCAGCTGTATTTGTACGCGCTCGACTGGATTTTGTAGATTGCCAGATCGGGGTTGGTAGTGGCTTTCTGCCACGCCGCGTTGACCGCATCGGTAATGCTGCGGTCTTCAGGATTATCGGATTTGGCAATCTGGCTGGGCAGCTTGGCCTGGCGTTCGGCCCGGATTCCCGCCAGCGCGCCTTCGGCTCCGGCAATCTGGCCTTCGATCGGCGCGGTCAGCCGGCCGGCTTGTTTTGCTCGCGCTAGGTCGGCCTGTAATGCTGCAATCCGTTCGACCGCAGCCGCTTC
>JANMCG010000247.1:0-4099 GCA_031361075.1 Novosphingobium sp.
GCGGATGTTGTCCGCGGTCAGCTTGGTGCCGAACGCGAGCGGCTGGCTGGCGACGACGATCCGGGCGAGCTTCTGCTCGTCCGCGATCTGCGCCTGGCGTTGATCGACGCCGCTGAAATACGCGTTGGCGAGAAACACTGCAGCCAGACCCAGAACGAGGGCCACACCGAGTATTATCAGGTTGCGCTGCCCCCCCATGGGCCGTCTCCCCCTAAGAATGGGCCGAACGGTGGCGGTGCCGCCGTGCCTGGCGAGGCGGGACCGATCCGTTCAGCAGGCAGTCGGTGCGACGTAGGTTGTCGCGCCGACAGTCGAGGTGCTGGCCGCGGTCTTGCCGCAGTTCTCGACATTGTTCGAAGCGTTGGTGATCGCAGCACCCACGTTGGTGCCAAGCGCAAGCGCCGCCGCGCCGATCGCCACGCCGACGACGGCGAGGATCAGGGCGTATTCTGCGGCCGAAGCGCCCGATTCGTCCTTCAGGAAGGACTGCAGGAAGGTTTTCATTTCTTTTCTCCTGTCCGAATTCGGGTCAGCACGCCGTCGGAGCGACGAACGTGGTGCTGCCAACGCCAGTAGTCGTCGCGGCCTTCTTGCCGCAGTTCTCGACGTTGTTCGAAGCGTTGGTGATCGAGGCGCCGATGTTGGTGCCGAGCGCGAGCGCGCCGGCCCCGATCGCCACGCCGACGACCGCGAGGATGAGAGCGTATTCGGCCGCCGAGGCGCCGGTTTCGTCCCGGAGGAAGGTCTTGAGGAATGTGGTCATGGTCAATTCACCCCGATGCTTATGCGTGCCGCGCAGGCCGACGCATGTGTTTTGACGAAAGGCGCCGGTCGAATTGTCCGGGTGGCCCCCGCTCCGAAGGGTGAAGTTTGCTGGAACCGGCGCGACCCCTGTCCATTGAATATCCAGCGATGCCGCCGGTCCACTCAAACGCCTGTTCCCTCGGAACCCCCTAAGGGTCATGCAAACCATGGTTAGTCGTCAAGGTGATTTCGTTAGCTAAATATTAATCATTATTTGCAAATACTTAGTAGCCACATTCTCGGAACGGGACAGTTGCCTGTGACTTTAGCAGCACGCTTGGCAACAACGACTCGGAAGTCCTCGGTCCGTCGCGCATCCCGTTGGGACTTGGCGAGTCGTGCGATTCGCGACATTATCTTACGTTATTGCGCAAACTTGAAACGACGCAGCCCAGCTGTTGCCCGTTTCCTCGAATTCCGCATGGAAGCGGTTGCGGTGGCCTGGGTTGTGGTCTTCGCCATCGCGTGCCTCCCCCGGCTGTTGTTCCCGGTTACTCCGGTCGAGGATGGTTTCGGCATTATCGGGCTAGTCGTACCGTATGCCTTGATCGCGCTGGCCCCCGTCGCGGGGTTTTTCGTCGCCGCCGGGAGCTTCCCCCGCGGCATCCTTTCCGCCCAACCGACGTTGCGGCTGTCGTTCTATGGCCGTTGGCGAAAATTGGGATTGGTCGAGGCGCGCCAGAATCCAGCGTTCGGCCCGGCAGGATTCGTGGCCTCGCTGCTGATCGGTATGCTGCTCAACGTCGTGGTGCGCAGCTTCGAATTCCTGCTGGCGATGCCCGCCATGGGCGGCGCCGCACCGCTGTGGGGCAACCGCCTGTTCGCGCTGATGGCCAGCGACGTGATCGTGATGAGCTTTTTCTACATGGTCTGTTTCGTGATGGCCCTGCGCTCGATCCCGCTGTTCCCGCGGATGCTGCTGTTCGCGTGGCTGCTCGACGTCACGATCCAACTGCTGATCGCCAAGTCCATCGCCGCCACGCAGAACGTCCCGGATGCGGTGACGGGGCCGCTCCAGGGCCTGCTCGAAGGCAACGTCACCAAAGTGCTGATCAGCGCAGTGGTCTGGCTGCCTTACCTGATCCTGTCGGACCGGGTTAACGTGACTTACCGCTGCCGGGTGGGGGTTTGAAGCGAACACCACAGTCGCCGTAAAGAACTAGATTGTCCGTCCGCAACATTTCCGGGGAAACAAACAACCCGACGTCGCGGCAGTTCGTCGCGACGTATGCCAGAACCATGCGCCGTGTATCCCAGTTCACCGGGAAATTCCTCACTTCTCGCGCCATGACGATAGCGCCGGGTCGCAGTGCGAGGATGCGCTTTATCTCAGTGCCGGTGTCGATGTGACTTACGTTCCGCTCGATTTCGTGATTGAGGTGCAAGGGAAACGCGAGCGGCGTGGGAGCCCGTAATCCGCTGACGGAGTAGAGCAGCGGTGGCCCGTCGTAGATCAACAAGACTCCGTTGCTATCGTGAGCAAGGACCGCCGCCCTGAGCCGGTCCATCGCCATACGCGATTCTCGTGAATACGAGAAGGCGAACGGATCGTGCCAAACGAATGTTGAAGCAGCAACCCCGGCCATTGCAGCAATACCAAAACCTCGCGCTAAAAACGGTGCGCAGAAGGCAGAGAAGGACGGAAGGAGAGCAATCGCGTAGTGGATGTAAATATTTGGAATCACCAGGAACCCCGCTAGGGCTGCCGCCACCCAGGTCCCGACGAAGAGATATTCCTTTCCGGTTCCCAAAAGTCTGCGTCCGATCAACGATGACAGAATCATCAGACAGAACAGAGGCAGTATCTTGGTCGATACCAGGATTGAGCGTGCACCTATTGAAAGAATATCAGGCTTCTCCTTCTTGAAATTTGACGTAACCATGGCCTGCCAAAATTCGAACCAGTGCCCCGATAGCGCGAAAGCCCCGCAAAAGATCAGGAACGGCGCGGCACCCAATCCAGCCCAAACGAATGGCTGCATCCACCGGCGCGACCTCGGCGCCGGGGATCTCCACAGCAGCCAAGTGCAATAGACGCCGAAGTACGCGCCCTCGACGAATGTCGTTTGCTTGATCGTGATCGCGAACCCCAGCAACAAGAACGCGCAGTAAAGTGAGCGCGGCGTCTCGCCCTCGCGCAGCGCGGGCAACGCCTTGAGGACGATCAGCGCGGCGGCGGCGACCGGAAGATTGTAAAAAACGGAGGCCTGCCCACCGAAGCCCTGCAACGGCCCGAGCATCACCACGTAAACGCATCCCGCAAAGAACGCGCCCTGCCAGTTCACGAACGTCCGGGCGATCAGGAACACCGTCCATGCCGTCAGCCCCGCTACCACGGTCGCGGCGACTTGGTAGGCGATCACATTGTCCCAGATTCCGACAATCAGATAATAGATCAAGAACAGGCCCGGCGGCTTGCGGTCCCAGATATCGACATACAGCAGTGCACCCTGGTGCATCCGCTCGGCGACATAGAAATAGAACGTCTCGTCGACATGAAGGTTGGGATCGCCGAAGGAGGCGACGCGCAAGCCGAAGGCAAGCGCCATCAGTAGTGCTGCCGCAACAGCGTCGCTGCGAAACCGCACCAAAATCCGATCACGAGCGACAGTCGGCGCGAGCATGGTACGAACCCCCGCGCCGAGACTTAACGTACGATTTTCAGCATGCAACCGTGGGATGCGGGGTACTCAGCCGATCAGGCCTTTCAATGCGAACGCCAGAGATGCCGCGCCACCGGCAAGAATGAGCAGGCCACCTGCCATCGTCGGACGCGGGCAAATCGTGCGGCTTCTCCGTCATCGAGCCGGATCAATCAGCAGCGCCTCCGCCGACCCGAAGGAGCCGAACAGAATTTCGCTGAGGTGGTCGATGTCGTCGGGGCAGACGATGCTATCTCCCGAGGCGAAGAAGATCTTCGTCCCGTAGATGTCCTGGTTGAGGTACGCGATCTGATCGATGTTGACGATCGTCGTCTGTTCGGTGCTGCGGCGGACGGTCACGAAGCGCATCGGCCCCTCCCATGACGGGCGATAACCTGGCGACACCGGCATGTCGACTACCAGAAAGGGGCGCGGCGGGCCACGAGATTCGGTCGGTCGGTCAGTCGTTGCCGAACCGCTGGAGCAGCAGCGCCAGCTCGGTCCGGGTCGTGACCTCCAGCTTGCGGAACACCGCGTGGAGCGCGAACTTGACCGCGCCCTCGGTCAGCCCGACCCGCTCGGCAATGTCGCGGTTGCGCATGTTCTGGGCGACCATCCAGGCCAACTCAGCTTCGCGCGGTGTGAGCCGCTTA
>JANMCG010000258.1:0-6350 GCA_031361075.1 Novosphingobium sp.
GCCGTGGGGCGGCGCGGCGGCGGGGATCAAATTCGTGTTTTCGACGGTCAACGATCCGGCGGTGCTGTGCGATTTGATGAACCGCGAAAAAGTGACTCATTCGGCCGGAGTACCGACGGTCTGGCTATCGATGTTCCAGCATATGGATGCCACCGGGATCACCTTGCCCACGCTGCGCCATGCGATCATCGGCGGGTCAGCCGCGCCGCGCTTCATGATCGAGCGGCTGATGCGCGCCGGCGTAAATGTTGCGCATGCCTGGGGGATGACCGAAACCAGCCCGATTGGCACCACCGGCGCGAAGACCTGGAACTGGGACGATCTTTCGTTCGATCAGCAGGTCGAGGTCAAGCTGATGCAGGGCCGGGTGCCGTTCGGGGTGGAACTGCGCTGCGTCGATCTGGGCGATCCGGACGTAGTGCTGCCGCGTGACGGGCAGGCATCGGGAGCGCTGCAAGTGCGCGGGCCGTGGGTGCTCAAACGCTATTTTCGCGCCGATGCCGATGCCGGCAATACCGAGCAATGGTTCGACACCGGCGACGTCGGGATTTTGCATCCCGATGGCACCCTGCAGCTGACCGACCGGACCAAAGACGTGATCAAGTCGGGCGGCGAATGGATCAGTTCGGTCGAACTGGAAAATGCCGCGATGAGCCACCCGGCGGTTGCCGAAGCAGCAGCAATCGGAATCTATCACCCACGCTGGGATGAACGCCCGATCCTGGTGGTGGTGAAGAAGATTGGAGCCGAAGTGAGCGGCGACGAGATCAAGGCGCATCTAGCTTGTTCGGTCGCCAAGTGGTGGCTGCCAGACGCGGTCGAATTTGTCAGCGAAATCCCGCACGGCGGCACCGGAAAAGTCAGCAAAAAAGATTTGCGCGAGCGGTTTAGTGGATACAAATTGGCCGATTAACAAATCGGCCGACTAAAACGCGCGCCCGTCGGTGGAGGCGGACGCGCGCTTTAAAGTCAGGGCTTTTTGACGCTGCTGGCTGCGTCCTGCGCAGCGTTGCCGACGTCCTTGGCCGCGTTGCCAATGTCAGCGGCTGCTGCAGCAACCGCATTGTCCTTGTTCGCCGAACTGCTTGACTGCATGGCGAAATAGTAAATTCCGAAACCAAGCAACACGACCGCGATAAGGCCAAACAGCCAGCCGGTGCCGCCGCCACTGCTGCCGCTGGACTGGACGGTGGTATGGCTGGTCTGCCCATCGGGCGAGGTGGTGGTGGTAATATGTTCTTCTGACATTGGATCCTCCTGTCTGGCGGGTAAAACGGTTTGCCCTACACATCGTTCCCGCCGCGCCATGCTTGCCAGCGCGGGGCGAAGCTGGTTCTGTCACCAGTGGAGGTTTGCAATGACCAGCTTTATCGATCCCAGCCAGGAAAACTGGCAGCAGTTCAAATCCTTGCCGCGCGGCACGCCGATCCACATGCTCAACCTGATCAAGTTCCATGAGCTGGCGCAGTACCCGGCCGATCACCCCGATCACGGCAAAGGTATTTCAGGCCGCGCAGCCTATGCAAAATACGCCGCGGGCTTTCAGGCAGTGGCGGAACAACTGGGGGCAAGGATGGTCTGGCACGGCGATCTGGAATGCGTTGTCACGGGCCCGGCCGATGAATGGGACGAAGCGTTCGTGATGGGCTATCCCAGCAGCACCGCTTTCTTCTCGATGGTCAAGGATGCGGGCTACCAGGCTGAAATCGTTGCGCACCGCAGCGCGGCGGTAAAGGACAGCCGGCTGATCCGGTTCGGCGGTTAAAGCAGCCGCATTTGTCCGCCAGCGCCAGGCCGCTCAAACTGGCTGCAATCGAGTTCGCGCCGCTCCGCGTTCATCCCCAGCCGCCTGGTGGCGGTGCGGAATCGGGCGCGGAACAGGTCGGCCCAGGTGCCAAGCGGCTTCATCCGGGTGAAAAAGGTGGGATCGTTGTCCTTGCCGTGACGCATCGCCTGGACGGTGTGCATCACTTTGTCGGCACGGTCGGGGAAATGGGCATCCAGCCATTCGCGGAACAGCGGAGCCACCTCGTGCGGCAAGCGAAGCATGATCCAGCTGGCTGACGTGACGCCGCGCTGGGCAGATTCCTGCAGAATATCCTCGATGAAATGGTCGGTGATCGCGGGGATTACCGGGGCGATCGAAACATGGCTGGGAACCCCGGCTGCCACAAGCTGCGCGAGCGCGTGGAGGCGCTTGGCCGGGGCCGAAGCGCGCGGTTCGAGCAACCCCGACACAACCGGGTCAAGACACGTCACCGACAGGGCTACTGCTACCAAAGACCGCGCTGCAAGCTGCTCAAGCAGGTCTAAATCGCGCAGCACTCTTGAACTTTTCGTAGTGATTGTAATGGGATGGCTTGTTTCAAGGCACACTTCGAGCATTTGCCGGGTGATCCGGTAGCGCGCTTCGATCGGCTGGTAGGGATCGGTGTTGGTCCCCATTGCGATCGGCGCAGGCTTGTAACCGGGCTTGGCCAGCGTCTCGCGCAGCAATTTGGCGGCATTGGGCTTGGCGAACAGCCTGGTCTCGAAATCCAGCCCCGGCGAAAGGTCATGGTAAGCGTGCGTAGGGCGCGCATAGCAATATACGCAACCATGCTCACAGCCGCGGTAAGCATTGATCGAGCGGTCGAACGGGATGTCGGGCGACTGGTTGTAACTGATGATCGTGCGGGCGTGTTCTTCGGTTACCGTAGTTCGCAATGTGGGAGCGGGGCCGTCGATCGCCTCGCGTTCGTCGAGCCAATCGGGGTCCGCTTCGCGCGCCACAAGTCCAAAGCGCTGCGAGACATGCGCGGTCGGGGCGCCGCGGCCGTGAATCGGGGGTTCCGGGGGCATGGCTGATGTAGAACATATATAGAACAAAAAAGCAAGTGGCGCTCGCAAAGGCACAAAGGCACAAAGGCGCACCGGCGCAAAACGCTCGCGCCGCGCCGCCGGCGGTTGGCATCAATTCACGGTCAACGTTTTGTGCAGGGCGAGATTTTGACGGGGTTTCGCCCGATCCGCACCCCTGCGAGCGCTAAATCTCGCGCAACCGCGGCATCAGCTCGACGAAATTGCACGGCCGGTTGCGGCTATCGAGCTGCTCGGCCAGAATTCCGTCCCAGCCGTCTTTGACCGCGCCGTTCGAGCCGGGCAGCGCAAACACATAGACCCCGCGTGCCAGCACCGCACAAGCACGGCTCTGCATCGCCGAGGTGCCGATTGACTGGTACGACAGCCAGCGGAACAGTTCGCCAAACCCGGGGATATCCTTGTCCTTGATCCGGTCAAGCGCTTCGGGGGTAACGTCGCGCCCGGTGAGCCCGGTGCCGCCAGTGGTGATGATTGCATCGGCCGTGCCAGCATCGATCCAGCCGTTGATCCGGGCGACGATCAGCGCGGGATCATCCCGCTCGATTGCGCGCGCGGTCAACCGGTGGCCCGCCGCCTCGATCCGTCCGGACAGCAAATCACCCGAGGTATCGTCGGCGGCGGTGCGGGTGTCCGAAATTGTCAGCACCGCGATTGTGATTGGCTTGAAACTGCGTGCCGGATCGATCGCCACGCTCAGCGGCCGCGCTGCATGCTGCCGTCGGGGCGCATCCGCACCGCCAGCGAGCCCGATAGCCCAGGAAATGTCGGCCACATCCCTTGCACCAAAGCCAGCCGGCTTTCGGATGGGCCGCCCGCCTGCCGCTCGTACATCCAGTAATTACGCATCACGATGTTCACATAACCGCGGGTTTCCCAATAGGGCACGCTCTCGATCCACAGCAGCGGATCGCCCTTGTCCTTGATCTCGCCATTCCAGCGCGTGATCGGGGTAAGCCCGGCGTTGTAAGCCGCCATCACTTTGGGCAGAAGACCTTGCGTGCCAGGGGAATCACGCAGCATTTCAAGGTGTTGCTGCCCGAATGCCAGATTAACCTCGGGCTTGGCGAGATCGCGCGCAGTGCCCGCAACCCCCAGGCTGCCGGCATGATCGCGCGCCGCAGCGGGCATGATCTGCATCAGGCCCTTGGCGCCGGTCTGGCTGGTCGCGCCGGTTCGGAACACCGATTCCTGCAGGGTATGCGCATAGACCAGCGCCGGATCGACCTTCCACCCGGTTACCGGGGTCCACTTGGGGGTGGGGAACCGCGCAGCCGGCTCGGGCTTTCCGCCGTACGGTACGTTGTAGGCCATCCACAGCTGCGTGGCGGGCATGCCCAAAGAGCGCGCAAGGCGTGACAATGGCTGATACTGCACCGGCTCACCAATCCGCGCCTGATGCCGCAAGACGTCATCGGCCAGCGTATCCTCGCCAATTTCGGACAGCATCACTGCGGTGCGGACATTGGGGACATCGCGCAGCAGCTGCCAGTCAGACGCGCTGAAATCTGCGCTTTCGTGCGTCTTGGGCAAGACCGCGCCAAGCTGTTCGGCGGCGAGCATCCCGTACAGCGTCTCGTCCAGCCGCGCGGCCTTGCGCAGCGGCGCGGCGGCCTGATCGGGCAGGCGGCACCGCACCAGCGCGCGGCTTTGCCAGTAGTACGCGGCCGCGCTCAATTCAGCATTGTCGGACGCTTGCGCGGTCTTGGCGAAAGCATCGCTCGCGCCGGCGCAATCGTCCAGCCGCCACGCTGCCAGCCCGGCGATCCACCAGCCTTCTGCCACCCACGGACCGGTCCCGGCCTGTGCGGTTTGCGCCAAGGCATAGGCCGAGGCATCGTCGTTCTCGATGTAATACGACCACGCGACCTTGCTGCGCCATTCGGCCCGCGCACTGTCCGATAACTGGGTGTCGATCCCATCGAGCGTGGCCTTGGCCCCCGCTGGGCTGTCTTGCTTGATCTGCCCGTTGATTGCGGCGGCGACTGCGTTTGGCATCGTCCCATCGGCAGTATCACGCGGACGTACGCGCCGGGCGCGGCTGGGTAAAATGCTGAGCGAGCGCAGTTGCGGCAGCGCGGGCAAGATCAGCGCGCCGCGTTTTTGCGCCAGATTGGCGATCTGTTCGGACTGGGGCAACTGGGTTCCCACCGCCAGCCACGTGCTCAGTGGTTCCAGTTCGATCTTGGGCGAACCGGCGGCAAGATAGTATTCGGCGCGTGCGGCCTGATGCAGCGGGCCATCGGCCTTTTGCGCAAACAGGGTCTGAACCTTGGCCCAGCTGCCGCTTTCGATCGCGGCGAACAGTTCGCGGTAATAGGCGCGCTCGTCCTGGCTGAGCAGGGTCGGCACAGCGGTATTGCTGGCACGGCTGGCAAAGTAATCCGCCGAGACGCTGTTAGCCGATGCGCTGAGCGGAACTGCAACAACAGCGACCGCCGCCAGCAGCGCCAACCCGCGCGGGTGTAATCGTGGCTTCAAAACGGTCCCATCCCATGTCTTTGGCCAGTTGCCCGGCCAGATATTCCGCCTGCGCCCGGCGCGCTCAGACCGCTGGCCAAGCCAGCAATGCCTGCCACAATCGCGCCTTGACCCGCGGCCGCCCCGCCAGGTCTTCCAAGCCTGGCGCCATCAGCGCCGGAACTGCACCGCTGCTATGAGTAATTTCAGTAAAGTTCTCAGCACTATTCGCCGGATTGTGGCCCAATAGCGATGAGATGTGCTTGCCGAAGCAAATCAGCCGTTGCGGCGCGGCCAGCGCGATGTGCTGGCGTGTGAGCGCGGCCAATCCCGTTACGGCCAGATCGTCCCAGTCGGGGTGCGGCATGTGGCGCGGCAGCACGCTGGCCAGATAGGCCTGATCGGGGCTGATGCCAATCGCGGCCAGGATCGCGCCAAGCAAATTGCCAAGCGATCCGGACAGTAGTTCATCCGCATCGTCCGCCTCAGGATGATCGACCAGCACCATCAGCGCTGCACCGGCCGTGCCGCGCGGGCTGATCCTGCCGCCGACCTGCCCGTTATCAAGCGCGGGCTCGGTCAGCCACCAGCGGTGAAAGCTGGCCAGATCCTGCGGCCACAGCGCCGGATCGCCGCCGATCAGCAGGCGCGGCGGCGGGGCGGGCGGCGGCGGCGGGGTGTAGGCGGCCGCGACCGGGCTCGAAACGAGCGCAGTCAAAGGTTCGGTCAGCCACGATGCCGGGCTGTCGGTAAAACTGTGCTCAACCCCGGCTTCGCGCCACCATTGCAGCGCCGCCGCTACGGCAGCGGCATTCGGCGCGGGTGGCGCGCTGTTGGTGGTGCTGGCGGGGCTTGAGAAAGTCACCGCGCGGTCTTGACCTCCCCGGCCGCAGCAATCAAGGGTTAGCGCAGCAAAATACCATCAACAGGGTGCGGAAAAGAGCCATGACCGAACGCGAATCGATGCCGTATGACGTGGTGATCGTGGGAGGCGGGCCGGCTGGTCTGGCTGCGGCGATCCGGCTCAAACA